>NZ_JAPEOX010000001.1:914530-1219373 GCF_026340675.1 Streptomyces sp. NBC_01264 | reverse complement strand
CCTCGTGCTCGGCCTCACCGCCTTCCTGGACAGCATCGCTTTCGCGGTCGTGGCCGCCATCGCGTGCGCGCTGCCGGCGGCCGCGGCAGCCTGGCGGGAGGCACGCGTCGTATGACGCCCGAAGCCTCGAAGGATGACGGTCGAGAAGGGGCAGGTCGGACGCCGGCCCCGGACCTGGCGGTGTCTGACCGGGGAGGGACTGGCCACCTACCGGCGCCACCTCGCCGCACCACGGCGATCGCGGGCCCGGTGAGCTGATGCGAGCGTCGGGGGCCGGCCACACGAGGTGGCCGGCGGCCGTCGGGCATGACCCCGGGCGCCGGCTGCCGCACTGTCAGGTGACCGCGGAGGTCGGGAGTTCGGCGCTGACCGGCGGGGTGCCGCCCGCTATGGGGAGGGTGATGACCATGGTGAGGCCGCCGCCGGGGGTGTCCTCGGCGGTCAGGGTGCCGCCGATGGCCTCCGTAAAGCCTCGGGCGACGGCGAGGCCCAGGCCCACCCCGGCGCCGCGCGGCGCGTCGCCGTGGCGCTGGAACGGTTCGAAGATGCGATCCTTGGCCTCGTCGGGGACTCCGGGGCCGCGGTCGACGACGCGCAGTTCGACGCGGCTGGCGAGGGCGCTGGCGGAGACGTTGACCGGTTGGCCGATGGGGCTGTACTTGACGGCGTTCTCGACGATGTTGGCCACGGCCCGTTCCAGTAGTCCGCGGTCGACGGCGATCATCGGCAGGGTTTCGGGGATGTCCAGGACGACGCTGTCCTCGGGTACGCCGCCCAGCGCCATGGGGACGACCTCGTCGAGGTCGGTCTCGCGGATCAGCGGGACGACGGTGCCCGTGTTGAGGCGGGACATGTCGAGGAGGTTCCCGATCAGCGCGGCGAGGCGGTCGGCGCCGTCCTCGATGCCTTCGAGGAGCTCGGCCTTGTCCTCCTCGGACCATTCCACGTCGTCGGAGCGCAGCGAGCTGACGGAGGCCTTGATGCCGGCGAGCGGGGTCCGCAGGTCGTGGCTGACGGCGGCGAGCAGCGCGGTGCGTATGCGGTTGGCTTCACCCAGTGCGCGGGACTTCTCGGCCTCGTCCACGAGGCGCTGGCGGTCGAGTACGACGGCGGCCTGGGCGGCGAAGGCGCCGAGGACCCGGCGGTCCGCGGCCGGGAGCACCCGGCCGGTCAGGGCGAGGGCCATATTGTCGCTTATGGGCAGGTCGACGTCCGCGTCCTCGGGCCGGGTGACGGCGCCGGTGCCGACGGACGCGGCGGTGGTCCAGGGGTCGACTTCGCTGGTGCGTTCCAGGAGGACGACCGACTGCATGGCGAAGGTCTCGCGCAGCCGTTCCAGGAGGGCGTCGAGGGAGTTCTCGCCGCGCAGGACACTGCCGGCGAGGAAGGAGAGGATCTCGGACTCGGCGCGCAGCCGGGCGGCTTGATGGGTGCGGCGGGCGGCCAGGTCGACGACGGAGGCCACCGACACGGCCACGCCCACGAAGATCGCGATGGCGACGATGTTCTTGGGGTCAGAGATGGTGAACTCGTGCAGCGGCGGCGTGAAGAAGTAGTTCAGCAGCAGGGAGCCGAAGGCCGCCGAGGCCAGGGCGGGGAGGAGTCCTCCGAGCAGGGCTGCCGCCACGGTGAAGGTGAGGAAGAGCAGCATGTCGTTGGCGAGCCCGAGGTCGGGGACGACCTGGTTCAGCAGCAACGCGAGCAGCGCCGGGCCGGCCACGCCGGCGATCCAGCCCCAGATGATGCGGGAACGCCCGAGCCGTGCGCCGCGCGCGACGGGCAGGCCGCGCCCCTTGGCGGCCTCGTCGTGGGTGACGATGTGGACGTCGAGGTCCGGGCCGGACTCGCGGGCGACGGTGGCGCTGACACCGGGGCGGAAGACGGACTGCCAGGAGCGGCGGCGGCTGACGCCGAGCACGATCTGGGTGGCGTTGCACCCGCGGGCGAACTCCAGCAGCGCGTCGGGGACGTTGTCGCCGATGACGTGGTGGAAGGTGCCGCCGAGGTCCTCGACCAGGGTCCGCTGGACGGCGAGTTCCTTGGGCGATGCCGAGGTCAGCCCGTCGCTTGCGGCGACGTAGACGGCGAGGACCTCGCCGCCTGAGCCCTTCTCGGCGAGGCGCGCGGCGCGGCGGATGAGGGTACGGCCCTCCGGTCCGCCGGTGAGGCCGACGACGATGCGTTCGCGGGCCTGCCAGGTGGAGCGGATGTTGTGCTCGCCCCGGTACTCCTGGAGGTACTCGTCGACGCGGTCGGCGACCCACAGCAGGGCGAGCTCGCGCAGGGCGGTCAGGTTTCCGGGGCGGAAGTAGTTGGACAGGGCCGCGTCGACCTTGTCGGCCTTGTAGACGTTGCCGTGGGCCATCCGGCGGCGCAGGGCCTGGGGGGACATGTCGACGAGTTCGATCTGGTCCGCCCGCCGGGCGACTTCATCGGGGACCGTCTCGCGCTGACGGACCCCGGTGATCGTCTCGACCACGTCACCCAGCGATTCGAGGTGCTGGATGTTGACGGTCGAGACGACGTCGATGCCGGCCTGGAGGAGTTCCTCCACGTCCTGCCAGCGCTTGGCGTTGCGCGAGCCCGGCACATTGGTGTGGGCGAGCTCGTCCACGAGCGCGACGGCGGGGCGCCGCGCCAGAATCGCGTCCACGTCCATCTCGGTGAAGGTGGAGCCGCGGTACTGGATCTCGCGCCGCTCGATGAGTTCGAGGCCGTGGAGCATGACCTCGGTGCGCGGGCGGTGGTGGTGCTCGACGAAGCCGACGACGCAGTCGGTGCCCCGCTCGATCCGGCGGTGTGCCTCGGAGAGCATCGCGTACGTCTTGCCGACGCCCGGCGCCGCGCCGAGGTAGATGCGGAGCTTGCCGCGTCCCATGTTCCTTCTCTTCTTCTGTGTGCTGAGGAGGGGGCAGGTGATCAGGGTTCGAAGCGGTATCCCATCCCCGGTTCGGTGATCAGGTACCGCGGGTGCGAGGGGTCCGCTTCCAGTTTGCGCCGTAGCTGGGCCATGTACACGCGCAGGTAGTTGGTGTTCTCCCCGTACGTCGGTCCCCAGACCTCCAGCAGCAGTTGACTCTGGGTGATCAGGCGGCCGGGGTGGGTGATGAGGATCTCCAGCAGGTGCCATTCCGTCGGGGTGAGGCGTACGGTGCGCTCGCCCCGGTGCACCTTCTTCGCGATCAGATCGATGCTGAACTCGTCGGTTGTGACGACGGAGACCTCGGCCGCCTGGGAGGCCTCGGGTGCCTCCTGTCTGCGGGTGGCCGCCCGCAGGCGGGCGAGCAACTCGTCCATGCTGAACGGCTTCGTGACGTAGTCGTCCGCGCCGGCATCCAGGGCTCGGATCTTGTCCTCCGAGGTGTGCCGGGCCGAGAGGACCAGGATGGGAACCTTGCTCCAGCCACGGACACCCTTGATGACTTCGATGCCGTCCATGTCGGGGAGCCCGAGGTCGAGCACTATCACGTCTGGCTTGTGGGCGGCGGCGAGCCGCAGGGCCGTACCGCCGTCGGCGGCTTCCTCGACCTCGAACTTGCGCGCCTGGAGGTTGATCTTCAGTGCGCGGACGAGCTGCGGGTCGTCCTCCACCACCAGCACCCGGGTCATCGGTGTGCAGCCTTTCCTTCGTTGCGGGCACGGCAAGAAGCCGGCGGAGCGCACGGACCCTCCCAGCGGTAGCTGGGGGAGCTTCCGCGCCCCGCCGGCTTCTTTGACCGAGCGTTGTGGAACATCAGCTCTTGGACAGCGCCTTCAGGGCGATGTTGAGTTCGAGGACGTTGACGCGGGGTTCGCCCATGAAGCCGAGGGTGCGTCCGGTGGTGTGGTCGGCGACGAGCTTCTCGACCTGCTTGACGTCGAGTTTGTTCTGCTCGGCGACCCGGTGCACCTGGAGCTTGGCGTACTCGGGGGAGATGTCCGGGTCGAGGCCGGATCCGGAGGAGGTGACGGCGTCGGCCGGTACGTCCTCGGGCTTGACCGTGTGGCCGGCGGTGGAGTTGTCCGCGATGACGGCGTCCTTGGCGGCGATGACCTGGGCGCAGAGCGTGCCTTCCTCCGCCTGGTCGGTGCACTTGCCGTTGATGGCGCCGTTGTCGGCGGAGCGGTTGGTGGCGCCGGAGAGGATCAGCGAGTACTGGGTGTTGACGCTGTTGGAGCCGAGGCCGTTGGAGGGGCGCGGCTGGAACCACTTGAGGTCCGGCTTGACCGCTTCCTCGGCGTCGTTCGGGTCCTTCTTCGGCAGGTTGTAGGTCTGGCCGATGAGGGAGGAGCCGACGACCTGGCCGCTCTTGTCCTTGATCTCGGAGCCGTTGGCCTTGTCGTTGAAGACGGCCTGGGCGATCCCGGTGACGGCGAGCGGGTAGAGGACCCCGCAGATCACGGTCAGAACGAGCAGGGCTCGCAGGCCGGCGCCGATCAACCGTGCGGTGTTGCCTACAGAGTTGTTCATAGCCTTAGCCGATTCCGGGGATGAGGGTGATGAGCATGTCGATGAGCTTGATGCCGATGAACGGGGCGATGAGACCGCCGAGTCCGTAGATCCCGATGTTCCGGCGGAGCATCTTGTCCGCGCTGGTCGGCTTGTACTGGACGCCCTTGAGGGCGAGCGGGACCAGGGCGATGATGATCAGCGCGTTGAAGATGACGGCCGACAGGATGGCCGACTCAGGGGATGCCAGGCCCATGATGTTGAGCTTGTCCAGGCCCGGGTAGACCACGGCGAACATGGCCGGGATGATCGCGAAGTACTTGGCGACGTCGTTGGCGATGGAGAAGGTGGTCAGCGCGCCCCGGGTGATCAGCAACTGCTTGCCGATTTCCACGATTTCGATGAGCTTGGTGGGGTTGGAGTCCAGGTCCACCATGTTCCCGGCCTCCTTGGCGGCCGAGGTGCCCGTGTTCATCGCGACGCCGACATCGGCTTGCGCCAGCGCCGGGGCGTCGTTCGTGCCGTCGCCCGTCATGGCGACGAGCTTTCCGCCGGCCTGCTCGCGCTTGATGAGGGCCATCTTGTCCTCGGGGGTGGCTTCGGCGAGGAAGTCGTCGACGCCCGCCTCTTCGGCGATGGCTTTGGCGGTGAGCGGGTTGTCGCCGGTGATCATGATGGTCTTGATGCCCATGCGCCGCAGTTCGTCGAAGCGTTCGCGCATGCCCTCCTTGACCACGTCCTTGAGGTGGATGACACCGAGGACGCGAGCACCCTTGTCGTCCTCGACCGCCACCAGCAGCGGGGTGCCACCGGCCTGGGAGATCCGGTCCGTAAGGGCTTGAGCGTCCTCGGCTACCTGGCCGCCCTGCTCCTTGACCCAGGCGACAACCGAGCCGGTCGCGCCCTTACGGGTCTTCTTGCCGTCCACGTCGACACCGGACATACGGGTCTGTGCCGTGAAGGCGATCCAGTCGGCGTGCGCCAGTTCCCCCTGGTGGCGTTCGCGCAGGCCATACTTCTCCTTCGCGAGGACCACGATCGAGCGGCCCTCGGGGGTCTCGTCCGCGAGGGACGAGAGCTGTGCGGCGTCCGCCAGCTCGGCTTCCGTCGTGCCCTTGACCGGGACGAATTCGGAGGCCTGGCGGTTGCCGAGGGTGATGGTGCCGGTCTTGTCGAGGAGCAGGGTCGAGACGTCGCCGGCGGCTTCCACCGCACGCCCGGACATGGCCAGGACGTTGCGCTGGACGAGGCGGTCCATGCCGGCGATGCCGATGGCCGAGAGCAGGGCGCCGATGGTGGTCGGGATCAGGCAGACCAGCAGTGCGGTCAGCACGATCATCGACTGCTTGGCGCCCGCGTAGATCGCGAACGGCTGGAGGGTGACCACCGCGAGCAGGAAGACGATGGTGAGGGACGCCAGGAGGATGTTCAGGGCGATCTCGTTCGGCGTCTTCTGCCGGGACGCGCCCTCGACCAGGGCGATCATCCGGTCGATGAAGGTCTCGCCGGGCTTCGTCGTGATCTTGATGACGATCCGGTCGGACAGCACCTTGGTGCCACCGGTGACCGCACTGCGGTCGCCGCCCGACTCGCGGATGACCGGGGCGGACTCGCCGGTGATGGCGGATTCGTCGACCGAGGCGACGCCTTCGACGACGTCACCGTCACCGGGGATGACGTCCCCGGCCTCGCACACGACCAGGTCGCCGATCCGCAGATCCGTGCCCGGGACCTGCTCCTCGCCCTTGCCGTCGTTGGTCAGGCGGCGGGCGACGGAGTCGGTCTTGGCCTTGCGTAGGGTGTCGGCCTGGGCCTTCCCGCGGCCCTCGGCCACTGCCTCGGCAAGGTTCGCGAAGATCGTGGTCAGCCACAGCCAAGTCGTGATCGCCCAGCCGAACCAGTCCGTCGGGTCCTTGATCGCCAGGACGGTCGTGACCACCGAACCGATCAGGACGACGAACATGACCGGGGACTTGATCATGACGCGGGGGTCGAGCTTCTTCACCGCGTCGGGGAAGGACTTCAGCAGCTGCTTCGGGTCGAAGAGCCCGCCGCCGACCCGACCGGCAGGCTTGTGGCCGGTGGGCACGTCCTGGTGCGGAGCCCTCGTGGGTGTGGCGGTGCTCATGAGGCGAGCCCTTCGGCGAGCGGGCCCAGCGCGAGGGCCGGGAAGTAGGTCAGACCGGTGACGATGAGGATGGTTCCGACGAGGAGGCCCGTGTAGAGGGGCTTGTCGGTGCGCAGGGTGCCTGCCGTCTCGGGGACGGGCTTCTGCTCGGCCAGCGAGCCGGCCAGCGCCAGGACGAACACCATGGGCAGGAAGCGGCCCAGCAGCATGGCGATGCCGATGGTGCTGTTGAACCACTGCGTGTCGGCGTTCAGGCCCGCGAAGGCGGAGCCGTTGTTGTTGGCGCCGGAGGTGTAGGCGTAGAGGATCTCGGAGAAGCCGTGCGCTCCGGAGTTCGTCATCGAGTTGCCCGGGGTGTCCAGCGCCATGGCCGCCGCGGTGAAGCACAGCACCAGGGCCGGGGTGATGAGGATGTAGAGCGCCGCGAACTTGATCTCGCGGGTACCGATCTTCTTGCCCAGGTACTCCGGGGTGCGGCCGACCATCAGGCCGGCGATGAACACCGCGATGATCGCCATGACGAGCATGCCGTAGAGGCCGGAGCCGACGCCGCCGGGTGCGATCTCGCCGAGCTGCATTCCCAGCAGCTGGATCCCGCCACCGAGCCCGGTGTACGAGGAGTGGAAGGAGTTGACCGCACCCGTGGAGGTGAGCGTGGTGGCGACCGAGAAGATCGAGGAGGCGGCGATGCCGTACCGGGTCTCCTTGCCCTCCATCGCGCCGCCCGCCACGTCGAACGCCGGGCCGTGGTGGGCGAACTCGGTCCACATCATCAGCGCGGTGAAGCCGATCCAGATGGTGGCCATCGTCGCGAGGATCGCGTAGCCCTGGCGCAGGTTCCCGACCATCCGGCCGAAGGTGCGGGTCAGGGAGAAGGGGATGACCAGGATCAGGAAGATCTCGAAGAGGTTCGAGAACGGGTTGGGGTTCTCGAAGGGGTGCGCGGAGTTGGCGTTGAAGTAACCGCCGCCGTTGGTACCCAGCTCCTTGATGACTTCCTGGGAGGCGACGGCGCCGCCGTTCCACTGCTGCGTGCCGCCCATGAACTGGCCGACCTCGTGGATGCCGGAGAAGTTCTGGATCGCGCCGCAGGCGACGAGGATGATCGCGCCGACGACGGAGATGGGCAGCAGGATACGGACGACTCCGCGGACCATGTCGGCCCAGAAGTTGCCGAGTTCACCGGTGCGGGAGCGCGCGAAGCCCCGTACGAGGGCCACCGCGACGGCCATGCCGACCGCCGCCGAGACGAAGTTCTGCACCGCGAGGCCGCCGGTCTGGACGACGTGGCCCATGGCCTGTTCGCCGTAGTACGACTGCCAGTTGGTGTTCGCGACGAAGGACGCGGCCGTGTTGAAGGCCTGGTCCGGGTCGATCGCGGAGAAGCCGAGCGAGCCGGGCAGGATGCCCTGGGCCCGCTGGAGGCCGTAGAGGAAGAGGACGGAGACCGCCGAGAAGGAGAGGACACCGCGGAGGTAGGCGGGCCAGCGCATTTCGGCCGAGGGGTTGGCGCCGATGGCCTTGTAGATCCACTTCTCCGGCTTGTAGTGCTTTTCGGAGGAGTAGACCTTGGCCATGTAGTCGCCCAGCGGGCGGTAGGCCAGTGCGAGCGCGGCGATCAGTGCGAGGAGCTGGAGCACACCAGCGAGAACGGGACTCATCGGTGGCTAGAACCTCTCCGGGTACACGAGGGCGAGGATGAGGTATCCGAGCAGGGAGACGGCCACGAGGAGGCCGATGATGTTTTCGGCGTTCACAGCTTGGTCACCCCCCGGGCGATAAGGGCCACCAGCGCGAAGATCGCGACCGTGGTGACGACGAAGGCCAGATCGGCCACCGTGAGCTCCTGGATGAAGAGGGAAGAAAAGAATCGGCCAGACGGCCGATGACGAGATAACCGTGTCTTCACCCCGGCGTTAAGACGCCTTGACGGTGTCCATACGCCCGTCAGGGAACTCTTAACGCCGTGCTTACGCCAAGGGCCGTGAACCGCCCGTCAACCGCTCTTTAGCCCTGGTGGGAGAGGTCGGCCGTGTCCAGAGCGGCTCCCGCCTGCGCGGCCAGGGCGACCGCCACCAGACGCGCCTCTTCGGAGGGCAGGGGGCGTCCGGGGAGCGGGTCGAGGAGGAAGCGGCCGTAGTAGTGGCCGCCGCCGACGGCGCGCAGTTCGGTCTCCCCGTCCGGCCAGTCGGCGTATTCGGTGATCCGGTCGCCGCGCCGGAGCCACAGGCCGCCGCCGTGCTCCAGGCGCGGCAGGTTCCCCATCAGGGTCCCGTACTCGAAGCGGCAGCCGCGCAGGCCCAGCAGGCCGACGAGCTCGCGGCGCACGTACTCGACCACGTCCTCGGGCGAGCCGCCGTCCTCGGCGAGCCGGGCGGTCCCCTGGAGGCTCGACAGGTGTGCGGTATCGGTGACCACGGCGGCCTGGAGTCGGCGTGTGCGCACGGCGAGCTGCGAGACGATCAGGCCGGCGCAGAGCAGCAGAACAGCCGTCTGGATCTCCGCATCGTCGGCGATGGTGAACCGCTGGTAGGGCCGGGTGAGGAGGAAGTCGTACCAGGCGGCCGCCGAGAGTGCGGCCAGGGCGCCGGCGGCCCGGGTGCCGAGAGCGGCGACAGCGACCACAGCGATGACCATGATCAGAGCCTCATTGGTCGCGGAGAGCGCCCCGCGGAACGGCACGAGCGCGAGCGCCACGAGGAAGGGCGCCAGGAGCGCCGCGAGCAGTACGGCGCGGTCGTGGAGTCGGTACCCGGAAATGTGATGCCTCCTGACCGGAGACGCAGGTCCTGACCAGGACCGCTCGGGTCCGGTCAGGGCGGCCTGACACGGCTGCCCACATCAAGCGTGCCCCCGCCGAAGCGGGAGTCACTCACGTCGGCGAGGTCTTGACGTACCCCATACGCATCTCCGGCCCCCACGTAAGGAGTGCGTGAAGAGTGGGTCGGAGGCCGTATGGATCGCGCCAAGAGCACTGGTCATCCCGGCTCGCCGTCCGGACGCTGTCCTCACTTTGTCCAACGGAGGAACAGGCGAGATGTCCATACACATGGAAAAGTCGACGACGGCAGGAAAGACGCCGGGCACGGAGGAGCCTCCTGATCCCGGCGCACGGACGCAGGGGGCGAAGGACCCGCACCGGCTGACCGCCCTCCAGGGCCTGGCCGCCCTGTCGCTCGACGCGATGGCCTCCGTCGCGTACGGGCCCGAGTCGATCGTGCTGGTCCTTGCCGCGGCCGGCGCGTACGGGATGGGCTTCACGCTCCCCGTCACCCTGGCGATCGCGGCGCTGCTGGCCGTGCTGGTGGCCTCGTACCGGCAGGTGATCGCCGCGTTCCCGGACGGCGGCGGCTCGTACGCCGTGGCCAAGAGGCACCTGGGCCGGCGTACGAGCCTGGTGGCCGCGGCCTCGCTGATCCTCGACTACGTGCTGAACGTGGCCGTATCCGTCACCGCCGGTGTGGCCGCGCTGACCTCGGCCTTCCCGGAGCTGTACCCGGAGCGGGTATGGATCTGCCTCGGGATCCTCGTCCTGGTCACGGCGGTGAACCTGCGGGGGGTCGTGGACTCGGCCAAGGCCTTCCTCGTACCCACCGCCGTGTTCGTCGGGTCGATCCTGGCCATGGTCGTGGTCGGCCTGTTCCGCGACGGTCCGGTCAGCACCGCCTCGGCCGCCGGGCACGCCTCCGCTCTGGGCGAAGGAGCCACCACGGTCGGTGCGCTCCTGCTGCTGAAGGCCTTCGCGGCCGGCTGCTCGGCGCTGACCGGTGTCGAGGCCGTTGCCAACGCGGTGCCGTCCTTCCGCGCGCCGGCCGCCCGCCGGGCCCAGCGCACCGAGGTGGCGCTCGGCGCCCTGCTGGGCGTGATGCTGATCGGGCTGTCGGTCCTGATCGGCCGCTTCCACCTCCAGCCGGTCGAGGGCGTCACGGTCCTCGCCCAGCTCGCGGACGCGTCCTTCGGTCACAACGCGGCTTTCTACGTGGTCCAGTTCGCCACCATGGTGCTCCTCGCGCTCGCCGCGAACACCTCCTTCGGTGGCCTGCCCGTGCTGATGAGCCTGCTGGCCCGCGACAACTTCCTGCCGCACTTCTTCGCCCTCAAGGCCGACCGCCAAGTCCACCGCCACGGTGTGGTGTGGCTGGCTCTCGTCTCCGCCGTACTGCTGGTCTTCTCGGGCGGTGACACCAACACCCTCGTCCCGCTCTTCGCCATCGGCGTCTTCGTCGGCTTCACCATCTGCCAGGTCGGCATGGTCCGGCACTGGATCGGCGAACGCCCGCGTGGCTGGCGGGCCAAGGCGGCCCTCAACGGCTTCGGGGCGCTGCTCACCGGGGTCTCGGCGATCGTCGTGACCGCGACCAAGTTCACCGAGGGCGCCTGGCTGATCGTCCTCGCCCTCCCGCTCATCGTCCTCGCGTTCGAGAAGATCCACCGTACCTACGCTCAGATCGGGGAACGCCTGGAGCTCGGCCGTATCCCGCAGGCTCCCCGGCGCTCCCGCTCTCTGGTTGTCGTACCCGTTTCCGGGCTGTCCCAGTTGACCTGCCAGGCCCTGACCGCCGCACGCTCGCTCGGCGACGAGGTCCTCGCCGTGACGGTGACCCACCCGGCTCCCGAGGACCGAGAGGCAGCCGAAGCGCTGCGGCGGGACTGGGAGTTGTGGAAGCCCGGCGTCGAGCTGATCGAGCTCTCCTCGGACACCCGCTCGCTCGGCCGTCCGGTGTCGGGGTACATCCGAGAGCTGGCGCAGACACATCCGGGAACCCAGGTGACCGTGGTCATTCCGGAGACAGAACCCGCCCACCTGTGGCAGCGGATGCTGCAGAACCAGCGCGGTTCCGTCGTCGCCCACGCGGTACGCCGCGACACGGATGCGGTGATCTGCCGACTGCGCTTCCGGATCACCGACGACATGAGCTGAACTGCGCTGACCTGCGTTGACGCATCCCTGACGGATGCTTGACGCAGCTCGTGCGCCGCCGTCAAGACGGCGCCAATTCCTCTGCGTACACGGGGGACAGCAGGACATCGGGCGGTAGTTTCCTGCTTGTTGCGCCGCCGGGGGCCTCGATCACTCACATGACGGCCGAGGGGGTCCATGGAGTAATCCCCGGCGGCGACACCTCTCTCTCACACACCCCTGCCCGGCTTGCCGGCAGGGGTGTCTTGCCGAAGCCGAACTCACCAGAAGGTCCTTTCATGCCTCCCGCCGCCTCCGCGCAGCACGTTCCTCCGGGTCTCGGCACCCCTCCCGGGGCTCCGGTCAACCGGCCGCCCCGGAAGCGGGCCGGGCAGGCGAACATGCTGGAGCCCGAACTCCTCGCCGCCTCGGCCCGCGAGGCCTTCGCCAAGCTCCACCCGCGCGAACTGGTAAAGAAGCCGGTGCTGTTCGTCGTCGCGGTCGGATCGGTCCTGACCACGCTGTCGGCGCTCTTCCACCCATCCGTCTTCACCTGGGTGATCAGCGTCTGGCTGTGGCTGACGGTCCTGTTCGCCAACCTCGCCGAGGCCGTCGCCGAAGGCCGCGGACGCGCTCAGGCCGAGTCGCTGCGCAAGGCGCGTACGGACACGGTCGCACTGCGGCTGAACCACTGGACGTACGGGGCGAACCTGCGGCACGCCGAGACCGAGGCGGTCGCGCCGGCCGAGCTCCAGCCCTTCGACTTCGTCCTCGTCGAGGCGGGAGAGCTGGTGCCGGCCGACGGGGACGTCGTCGACGGGGCGGCGATGGTGGACGAGTCGGCTGTCACCGGCGAATCGGCGCCCGTACTAAGGGAGTCGGGCGGCGACCGGACCGGTGTCACGGGCGGTACGACCGTCCTGTCGGACGCGATCGTCGTGCGGGTCACCTCGCGCCCCGGCAACAGCTTCATCGACCGGATGATTGCCCTGGTCGAGGGAGCCACCCGGCAGAAGACGCCGAACGAGATCGCCCTGAACATCCTGCTGGCCGCCCTGACCGTCATCTTCATCCTGATCGTGGTCACCATCCAGCCGATGGCCGCCTACGCGGGCGCCGCCCAGTCCACGACGGTCCTGGTCGCCCTGCTCGTCACCCTCATCCCCACCACGATCGGCGCCCTGCTCTCCGCGATCGGCATCGCGGGCATGGACCGGCTGGTCCAGCGCAACGTCATCGCGATGAGTGGCCGAGCAGTCGAGGCGGCCGGCGACATCAACACGCTCCTCCTCGACAAGACCGGCACCATCACCCTCGGAAACCGCGAGGCCGCGGCCTTCATCCCGCTCCCCGGCGTGGACCACGTCAAACTCGCCGATGCCGCCCAGCTGTCCTCCCTCGCCGACGAGACCCCGGAAGGCCGATCGGTCGTCGCCCTCGCGCGGCAGCACGGACTGGAACTGGTAGCCGTGGAGGACCTGAGCAACCCGCGGTTCACCGAGTTCAGCGCCCGCACCCGGATGAGCGGCATCAACCTGAGCTGGGCGGGCGGCGCCGGCTGCGCGATCCGCAAGGGCGCCGTGACGCAGGTATGCGAGTGGGTGGTGGCGCGCGGCGGCACCGTACCGGCGGAAGCCGCCACCTGGTCGGCCTCCGTGTCCGAGTCCGGCGGCACGCCCCTCCTGGTGGCGGTCCACGACTGGGACGGCCCGCGGGTGCTCGGGATCATCCACCTCAAGGACGTCGTCAAGGAGGGGATCCGGGAGCGGTTCGCGGAGCTGCGCGCCATGGGGATCCGTACGGTCATGGTGACCGGGGACAACGAGCTGACGGCCCGGGCCATCGCCGCGGAGGCAGGTGTCGACGAGTACCTCGCGGAGGCGACCCCCGAGGACAAGCTCGCGCTGATCAAGCGGGAGCAGGAGGGCGGCAAGCTCGTCGCCATGACCGGCGACGGCACGAACGACGCCCCGGCCCTCGCTCAGGCGGACGTCGGCGTGGCCATGAACACCGGTACCTCGGCCGCCAAGGAGGCCGGGAACATGGTGGACCTGGACTCCAACCCCACCAAGCTCATCGAGATCGTGGAGATCGGCAAGCAGCTGCTCATTACGCGCGGCGCGCTGACGACGTTCTCGATCACGAACGACGTGGCGAAGTACTTCGCGATCATCCCCGCCATGTTCGCCGCGGCCTACCCGGGCCTCGGTGCACTCAACATCATGGGGCTGAGCAGCCCGACCTCCGCGATCACCTCGGCGATCATCTTCAACGCCCTGATCATCGTCGCTCTCATCCCGCTCGCCCTGCGCGGCGTCCGCTACAGGCCGGCCTCCGCACACGACCTGCTGCGCCGCAACCTCGGGGTCTACGGCCTCGGCGGCCTGATTCTGCCCTTCGTCGGCATCAAGCTCATCGACCTGCTGGTGTCCACCATCCCCGGCCTCGGCTGAAGCCCGTCAAGGGCTTCCTTCACCACAGACCACCGACCATGGCCGCGTCAGGCCGGCCAGCGTTGATCCACACTCCGCTGGTTCCCCACGGGGGCGGCCCCCGTCCGGGCCGCCCCCACTCCTCGTACGGCTGCTGCTTGAGAGGCGGGGGCGATGCCGGTCGCTACGCCGCCGGTGGGTCTGTCCGTGTTAAGGACGCGTCAGGATTGGTTCACCTGCGTGCATAAGTGATCAGGCTGCGTACGCTGGCTCCGCTGTCGATGTCGATGGCTGATTTTTTGCCGTACGACAGGAGCCCACCACGATGGCCACCCCTGCCCGCACCTCGCGCCTGCGAGCGTGGATGCTGGAAGGCTTGACCGCCGAGAACAGTTCGCCCGCCGCCAAGGAGGCAGCGGCCCAGCCGCACGGCCGGCCGTGGTGGCGGGTCATGTGCCTGACGGGTCTCGACTACTTCTCCACCCTCGGCTACCAGCCCGGCATCGCGGCGCTGGCCGCCGGACTGCTGTCACCGCTGGCGACCATCGTGCTCGTCCTGCTGACGCTCTTCGGTGCACTGCCGGTCTACCGGCGGGTCGCCGAGGAGAGCCCGCACGGCGAGGGCTCGATCGCCATGCTGGAACGGCTCCTGACGTTCTGGAAGGGCAAGCTGTTCGTCCTGACCCTGCTCGGATTCGCGGCGACCGACTTCCTCATCACCATCACCCTCTCCGCCGCCGACGCCACCGCGCACCTGGTGGAGAACCCGCACCTCACCAGCACGCTCCACGGTCACGAGGTACTGATCACCCTGATCATGATCGCGCTGCTCGGGGCCGTCTTCCTCAAGGGGTTCAGCGAGGCCATCGGGGTGGCCGTGGTCCTGGTGGCCACCTATCTCGGCCTGAACGTCGTGGTCGTGGCCGTCGGGCTGTGGAACGTGATGACCGAACCGCACGTCATCACCGACTGGACGACCGCGCTGACCACCGAGCACGGCAACCCGTTCATGATGATCGCCATCGCCCTCATCGTCTTCCCGAAGCTCGCGCTCGGCCTCTCCGGCTTCGAGACCGGCGTCGCGGTCATGCCGCACGTCAAGGGCGACCCCGAGGACACCGAGGCGAAGCCGGCCGGCCGGATCCGCGGGGCCAAGAAGCTGCTGACGACCGCGGCCATCATCATGAGCGTCTTCCTGATCTGCTCCAGCTTCATCACCACGCTCCTGATCCCCGCCGACCAGTTCAAGCCGGGCGGCGAGGCCAACGGCCGCGCCCTCGCCTACCTCGCCCACGAGTACCTGGGCTCCGCCTTCGGCACGGTCTACGACATCTCCACGATCCTCATCCTGTGGTTCGCCGGCTCCTCGGCGATGGCCGGCCTGCTCAACCTGATGCCCCGCTACCTGCCCCGCTACGGCATGGCCCCGCACTGGGCCCGCGCCCTGCGCCCCATGGTCATCGTCTTCACCCTCGTCGCCTTCCTGGTGACCTGGATCTTCGACGCCGACGTCGACGCGCAGGGCGGCGCGTACGCCACCGGCGTCCTCGTCCTGATCACCTCGGCCGCCGTCGCCGTGACCATCGCCGCCCGCCGCGCGGGCGAGCGCGGCTGGACCATCGGCTTCGGCGTCATCTCCGCCGTCTTCATCTACACCACCGCCGTGAACGTCGTCGAGCGGCCCGACGGCGTCAAGATCGGCGCCTGCTTCATCGGCGGCATCATGGCGCTCTCGCTGCTGTCCCGCCTGGCCCGCGTCTTCGAGCTGCGCGTCACCCACGTCGAACTGGACGACATGGCGCAGCGCTTCATCCGCGACACGTCCAACCGCACGATCCGCTTCATCGCGAACGAGCCCGACAACCGGGACCTGGACGAGTACCGGCAGAAGAAGGAACAGATCCGCGCGGACAACGACATCCCGCCCGGTGACGACGTCATGTTCGTCGAAGTCACCGTCCTGGACGCGTCCGAGTTCGAATCCGGCATGCGGGTCCGCGGCGAAGTGCTCCACGGCCGCTACCGCGTCCTGACCCTGGAGAGCTCCAGCATCCCCAACGCCCTGGCGGCCTTCCTGCTCCACGTACGCGACGAGACCGGCCAGCGCCCCCACATCTACTTCGAGTGGACCGAGGGCAACCCGATGGCCAACTTCCTGCGCTTCTTCCTCTTCGGCCAGGGCGAAGTCGCGCCCGTCACCCGCGAGGTCATCCGGGAGGCCGAACCGGACCGGGCCCGCCGCCCCCACGTCCACGCCGGCTGACGCCAGGCGACGGGGCGTCAAGAAGCCGACAGGAATCCCGCCGGCTCCTCGACGAGACGGGGATCCGGCGGGATTCTCACTGCTGTGACCATCGACTGGAGTCCCGACCGCGGCATCCACAGGACCGTGCTCGCCCTCGGGGCCGGGGGCCTGGTGGTCGTCACCACCGGCGCTGCCCTCGACGTCATGTGGCTGCTGGGCATCGGCGTCTGGGGGCTCATCGCGGCGATGGTGATCGAGCTTGTCTACAGACCTGAGCGCTAACCGCCGATGTCCCGGCTGCGGAAATCCTCCAGCGTCTCGCGCCGGACGAGGAGGCGGGCCGTCCCGTCGTGGACCGCGACGACCGCCGGGCGGCCGACGAGGTTGTAGCCGGAGGCCATGGACAGCTGGTAGGCGCCTTCCACCGGTACGGCGAGCAGATCGCCGGGGTGGATGTCGCCGGGCAGTTCCACGGCTTCCGCGAGGATGTCCCCGGCCTCGCAGTGCCGGCCGACGACCGTCGTCGTACGCGGGTCGGCCGTCGAGTGCCGGCCGATGAGGCGGGGCGCGTAGCGCACCCCGTACAGGGCGGGGCGCGGGTTGTCGCTCATGCCGCCGTCGACGGCGACGAACACCGTCTCGCCCCTGTGTTTGATGGCGAGCACCCGGTACAGGGCGACCCCGGCCGGCCCGACGACGGCCCGCCCGGGCTCGATGAGGAGCCGGGGCACGGTCAGGTTGGCGGCGGCGCAGCCTGCGGCGAGCTCCGCACGCAGCCGCCTGGCCAGCGCCGTGAGGTCGAGGGCGGGCTCGCCGGGCCGGTAGGCGATGCCGTGGCCGCCGCCCATGTCCGGCTCCGGCAGTTCGGTGCCGTGCATGTCACGGACGCGGGCCATCAGCCCGACCATGCGGCGCAGGGCCACGAGGTAGGGCTTCACCTCGGTGATCTGGGAACCGATGTGGCAGTGCAGTCCGATGAGTTCGAGCTGAGGCTGGCCCAGGACCCGCGTAATCGCGTGCTGCGCGCCCCCATCGGTGAGGGAGAGGCCGAACTTCTGGCCGTCCGTGCCGGTACGGATCTTGTCGTGGCCACCGGCCGAGACGCCCGGCACTACTCGCACCATGACCTTCTGGCGACCCTCAAACCCCACGGCGGCCGCGATCCGGGCGATCTCGGACGGGCTGTCGATGACGATCCGCCCTACCCCGAGTCGCAGCGCCGCCTCGATGTCCCGGGGCGACTTGGCGTTGCCGTGCAGCACGATGCGCTCGGGAGGGAACCCTGCGGTGACGGCGAGCTCCAACTCGCCCGCCGAGCAGACGTCGAGCCCGAGGCCCTCCTCGTCGACCCAGCGCACCATGGCGCGGGACAGGAAGGCCTTTGCGGCGTACAGCACACCGGCACCGGGAAAGGCGTCCCGGTAGGTCCGGCACCGTCCGCGGACCTCGCCCTCGTCCAGTACGTAGGCCGGGGTCTCGAAGCGCTCGGCGATCTCGGCGAGGGACACTCCGCCGACAGCCAGGCCGCCGTGCGGGAGCGCGGCCGTGGACGCCGGCCAGACGGACAGTTCACCGGCGCCGGCCGGTATGTCGGGGAGAACGGTGATGGTCATGCGGGGCTCCCCTTCACACGGTCCGGGCGGTGGGCGCGGGTGCCTGCTTGAGCGGTGCCCCGACCGGGCAGGTGGTGGCTTTCGCAGCCACCGGGGGTGCGGTGAGGGTCGGGTCGACGGTCAACAGGGACACTCCGAGGGGCTCGGCCATCGCGCGGAGCGCGGCCTCGGAGAGCCGGATCCAGGGCTGCTCCGCCCCGAGCGTGGCGGACAGCCGGTCCCGGCTGGTGAAGCCGACAGCCGTGCGCGTTCCCAGCGGGGTACGGAACAGCCGCACGACCCGGTGCGCTCCTCCCGGCCGGGCGGGCACGTACAGAGGCCCGGCCGGGATCCGTTCTTCAGGCTCGGCTTCGTCGGCGTAGTGGAACAAACACATGGGGCCCTCCCTGAGGAACCACGAGTGGCAGGTGGCGCGCCGGTTGCGGGGAGGCAGTCCGGGGACGCGTCATCGAACGTATCCCCGCACCCGCCCACCTGTGATCACCCCGAAACGGCTCCCATACGGCGCCTCGCCAACTTCTTACGGATCATTGACGTCGGGACCGGGCCCGTGGGCATGCGATCGACCAGCTCAGCACACGGGGTGCGCTGTCAGCAGCAGTCGCAGCCGGGCGGGCACGCGCAGGCGTCCTCGGCCTTGCCGGACTCGATCGCGCCGCCGCCGACTGGCATGGGGCGCAGCAGGACTCTCCACGCCAGGCGGTCACGACCCTCCTTGACGGCTACGGCGGCGATCGCCAGGGCGGCACCCTCGACGTGTACGGAGCCACGCGGCCAACACCGGTGCGAGGCCGCCCCGGCTGAAGTCCGTCAAAGGCCCATCAGGAGGACATCAGGGCTCTTGAGCCGGCGACCGGGGCCCAGTTGGATGGATGACGTGAACATCGGTCAGCGCCACGACGACCGGCCACCGCATCCGGTGCCGCCGGTGCAGCGTCCTGTTCACCTTCCGGGGCGCCACACCCGTTGACTCCCGGCCCGCCCCTGTGCGCCCGCCGCGATCACCTTGTACCGCAGGCGGGCTGACGCCCTGCGCGATACCCAACAACCCTTCACCGCAAGGCGATTTCCCGCACACGGGTGCCGCCGTGCCCTTCCCCTGGAACCACACATGCCTTCATTCCTGTCCGGCCGCACCATCCTGGTCACGGGAGCCACGTCCGGGATCGGCTACGAGACCGCGCGCCTGCTCGCCGAGTGCGGTGCCACGGTCCTGGTCCACGGCCGTACCCCGGGGGAGGCCCGGGCAGCGGTGGACCGCCTCCTCGCCACGGCCGACGTCGACGCGGAAATGCTCCGCCCGTGTGCGGCGGACTTCGCCCACCTCGATGAGGTAGAGCGCCTCGCGAACCGCATCACGGCCGGGTACCCGCACCTCGACGTCCTGGTGAACAACGCCGCCGTCGCGGCGCCGGAGCGCCACACCGTCACCCCGGACGGCAACGAGCTCGCCTTCCAGGTCAACTTCCTCGCCCACTACCTCCTGACCAACCTGCTGGCACCGGCCCTGACCACCGCCCCTGGTGGCCGTGTCGTCAACGTCTCCTCCTCGATGCACCGCAGTGCCTCCATCATGTGGAACGACCCCAACCGGACCCGCCGCTACTCCCGTCTCGCCGCGTACGCGCAGTCGCAGCTCGCGCTCACCGTCTTCGCCGCCGACCCGCGCGTGACAGCCGTGTCTGTGAACCCCGGCGTGTGCGAAACCGCCCTTATGCCGCTGTACGGGCACCAGGGTGCGACGGCGTCTGAAGGAGCCGGCCACATCGTGCGGCTGTGCGACCCGGCTGTCGAGATCGTCAACGGCGCCTACTACGACCGGAGCGAGCGGATGGAACCCGCGCCCGCGGCCACCGAGGAACGCACCGTCAAGCGGCTCAACAAGCTTGCCGACCTCCTCGTCGGCCACACCGCCTGACCGGTTCCCGCTGCATGCCCGCGCGCGGCCGTCAGGAGTAGTCCCACCGCGCGAACACGACCAACACGGCCGCAAGGCCGGCCAGCGCCGGACTTCCCGCTCGCGCTGGTTCCCCTGCGGGGGCGGCCCCCGTCCCGGGCCGCCCCCGCACCCCTTCCCCTTCTCCTGTGGGCCTCGCCTGGCCGGCGGGATCCGGCCGAACTCCGGTAGGTCCCGCTTTCAGGAAAGGTCCAGGAAGAGGTCGTACGGGAACTCCTCGCCGTGCCGGAGGAAGGTGAGCCGGGCCTGGAGTCGGCGTGCGGCGGGCGGGGGCCCTGTCCCGGCGGAGAGTTCGAGGCCGGTGGCCTAGGTGAAGCAGCCCTCCGGCCAGGGTGCGATGTCCTGGGCCTTGCATGCCTGACTGATCACTCCCGCGACGGCCGGGTTCGTCGGAACCCGCCACGCTCCCCACCTCGATTACGAGGATTACGGGGATGGCATCGTGGGCTCTGAGCTGCCGGCGACGGCGCGGTTGCCCCGGATCGCAGCCGCGCCCCGGTCCCGCCAGATCTGTTCCTGGGGTGTCCCGTCTTCAGGGATCGCTAGTCCGTGCATGGTCCGGATCTTCATCATGAGATGGGGATATCAGAGGGAACTCAGCTCAAAAATCGGTGGGCCCGGTGGCGTCGTGCGTCCGGAGGGCGGTGCCTAATGGGACGTATCGGGTCGTAGAGACTTGATGTTGTAGCCGCCAGCAGGTGAGCACTTCCGATGCCGGAGCCGTTCGAGTTCTGTGGTCAGACCGTGCCCCTGCTGGTCGGCCGGGAGGCCATGACCGCTGATGGGATGGCGTGCCCGCCCACGGGCGTGAGCACTGGATCCATTAGGCCGCGTGCCGTGCCTTCCGCAGGCTGCTGTGCAACTGAACGAACGGATACGAGCGGGAGAGAACTGTTGCTGCTGATCGGTGACGACTGGGCCGAAGACCATCACGATGTCGAGGTCCAGGACGGGACGGGCCGCAAGCTGGCCGTCGCGACCCTGCCCGAGGGGGTGGAGGGCATCGCGAAACTGCACGCGCTCATCGCGAAGTACGGTGGCGCGGATGTGGACTCCGCCGAGGTGGTGGTGGGGATCGAGACCGATCGCGGCCCGTGGGTGCAGGCCCTGATCGCCTCCGGCTACCAGGTGTTCGCGATCAACCCGAGGCAGGTCAACCGGTTCAAGGAACGCTACGGAACCTCCGGCGCCAAGAGCGATAAAGGCGATGCGCACGCGCTGGCAGACATGGTCCGTATCGACCGTGACCAGTTGCGGCCCGTCGCTGGAGACAGCGAGCAGGCCCAGGCCGTGAAGGTCGTCGCCCGTGCCCACCAGACACTGATCTGGGAACGCACCCGCACCTTCCAGCGGCTGCGCAATACGCTGCGCGAGTACTTCCCCGCGGCCCTGGACGCCTACGCCGACTTGGCGCTGACCAGCACGGACGCACTGGAGCTGCTGATCAAGGCGCCCACGCCCGCCACCGCGGCGAAGCTGACGCGCCCCCAGATCACCGCGGTCCTGACCCGCCACCGCCGGCACAACCGGCCCCAGAAAGCCGCCACGATCCAGACCGCGCTGCGAGAAGAACACCTCGGTCTGCCCGAACCGGTGACCGCCGCCTACGCGGCCGCCGCGACAGCCCACGCGCGCCTGCTGATCAGTCTGAACGAGCAGATAGCCGAGCTCGAAAGGCAGGTGAAGGCACATTTTCTTGAGCACCCGGACGCTGAGATCTACCTCTCGATGCCCGGCATCGCGGAGATCACCGGCGCCCGGGTGCTCGCCGAGTTCGGGGACGACCCCACCCGCTACGACAACGCGAAGGCCCGCAAGAACTACGCCGGGACCAGCCCTATCACCCGGGCCTCCGGCAAGAGCCACACCGTCCAGGCCCGCTACGTCCGCAACAACCGCCTCGCCTCGGCCCTGCAACTCCAGGCGTTCTCCGCGCTGAACACCTCACCCGGCGCCCGCCGCTACTACGACAAGCAGCGCGCCCGCGACGCCGGCTACAACCCTGCCCTCCGCCAGGTCGGAAACCGCCTCGTCGGCATCCTCCACGGATGCCTCAAAACCCGCACCCACTACGACGAAGCAACCGCCTGGTCACACCACGCCCAGCTCTATCCCTCTTGACATGAAACGGCATGGGATGTCTGACCAGGCTTTTGCGCAAGTCAGGCACGATTTTCAAACTTTAGAAGAAGCCGATCTTCTGGGGGAATAACTGACTAATAAGTTCTTGGTCTCCTGGTGGTACAGCAGCTACACCCATGCTGAACAGGGGAAACGGCAGTTGGTGCCGTCCTCTGGCGGCGCCTGGTCCGGATATGGTCCGGATCTTGGTGCGGCCCGGTCTCCGCGATTCGCGAGGGCGGCCTGGACCCGCAGGGGAAACCCCTCCCGAAGAACAACGCCGGTGTCAACGTCAGCCCGCGCTTTCCCGCCTACGTCTCCGGTCACGCCTCCTTCGGTGGCGCCTGGGCGGGAATCATGAAGCGCTACTTCGGCAGCGACACCATCGCCTTCGACCTCACCGCCGACGGACTCAACGCACCTTTCAAGCAGCGCCACTTCATCAGCTTCAGCGCCTCGGACAAGGAGGATGCCGACAGCCGCATCTGGCTCGGGGTCCACCCGTGGGGCGCTATCGACGGCCTGATCCTCGGGGACAACGTCGCTGGCCAGGTCTTCACCACCAAGCTACGCACCCTGTGAGGTGAAGTGATGCGAGGCCACGCGGTCCGCCCGGGGAGTGCCTGGCCGCACGGCCGCCGCCCCCCAAGGCGGTGGCCGTGCGCAGGGGGACGCGATAGCGCCGCTGTCGCGTCCCCGCAGGCGTCCTCCGCGTCTACGGAGCCGGTGACCGGTACTCCGTCTCGAACGCGCGCAGGACGGAGGTCGGAGCTCTGCACGTCGGCGTTCTGCGATAGGGCTCCGGCCCGGCCTCGGTAATCCGTTCCGGCTCGAGGACTGGGAGCCCGGGAAGGGCGGCACCTCGCGCGGGCTGCACCGCGCCGGGACCACTTCCCGCTGGGAGAATAGGACCAGGGCTCAAGGAGGGGAAGAACGACCGTTCCGGCAGCCGCGACAAGATGAGGTCGGCTTAGCACGAGGGCTCCGCCCTGCGCCTCCCGCGCCCTGTGGGCCCTGCGGGTGGCACTACCTGGGCAGCCCATCTCCCGGCGGGGATGAGAGTGGTGTCGAAGACGTCGGCGTTCTCGACCACTAGCTGGGTGAGTCGAAGGTTGTGGGCGCGTGCGTAGGAGCGCAGGGCGACGAACGTGTCGTCCACGGAGCACTGTCAGCGCTCCACGAGGATCCCCATGGCCCCTTCGAGGACGATGCGGCTGGTCAGTGCTGCGTACTGGAGCTGGGGGACACCGGCTTCCACACCGTGCGCAGCTCGCGCCAGGACATCTCCTCGGCGCTGGCGTACAGCAGGGGCGGCAGGGCTACGAGGTCGATGAGCTCCGGGGTGACGTGTATCTGCGGGGCGCCGGGCAGCAGCGCCACGACGAGGCCCGCGACGACCAGCAACGAGGGTGCGGGTATGCGCCAGCGCCGAGCACCGGTCGCCACGCGAGTGGCGAGGGCGACAAGAAGCAAGCCCGTACCGAAGCCGCGCAAGTCCAGGTGGGACTGGGCGTTCACCCGGTGTGGAGATGTCGACGAGACCGGATGGGCAGCGGCAGCGCATGATCATCGGTGCAGTCGTGATTGAGCAGCAGGGACCGTCGTCTGCGAGCCATCCGCCGGGACCTTCGGCCCAGATGAGGTCCTGAGGGACCCTCTGCTGTCGGGCACCGCGGTGACAGCGTGGAGCTGTCCCCAAGGAGCAGTCAGCGTGGAGGAACAATGGAAAGCAACCGTGGCGGTCCGGTACTCGGATCGGTCATCGTCGGTGTCGACGGGTCCGAGCCGGCCCGGTGGGCGGCGCTCTGGGCCTCGGACGAGGCCGCCCGGCGCAGGTGCCCCCTGCACATCGTGTTCGGGTCCGACATCGACGGCCGGGTCCTCGATCTCTCGGACGAGGACCTGGAACGGATCAGTACCGAAGGCCGTGAACTGCTCGAAGGTACTGCGCAGGCTGCGCAGGCCCGGCATCCCGCGCTCTCCGTGACGACGGAGTTCAGCCGCAGCGGGCCCGCCATGAGCCTGCGCCGGGCCGCAAGCAGCAGTGGCACCCTCGTCGTTGGCCATCGGGGGCCGGGTGGATTCAGCGCATTGACCCTGGGCTCGGTCGGGCTCAAGGTCGCGGCGGAGGCCCGCACGCCATTGGTCGTCGTCCGGGGGAGCGAGGAGGGTGCCGGGCACGACGTCGTGCTGGCTGGCGTCCGTGACGAGCGTGACCTCGATTGCGTGCGTCATGCGGCGCGGGCGGCCGAGCTGCGCAAGGCCTCACTGCGACTGCTGCGTGTCCGGAGCGTCCTGCAGTCCGTCGGCTCGGCGGTGAGAGAACTCAAGGGCCTGAACGAGGGCGTCGGCCATCACGCGCAGTCGAGTCTGGCGTTCGTCGCGGAGCAGATCCGGGACGAATTCCCCTCTCTGACCGTACAGGCCGACTCCGAGGAGAGCGTGTCAGTGGCCGGTGTGCTGGTGGAGGCGTCCCGTCACGCGGATCTGCTGGTCATCGGCGGGCACCGGAAGACCGGAAACATCGGACGCACCCTGGGGCGCGTGACGCACAGCCTCGTGCACCATGCGCACTGCCCCGTCGAACTCATCCCCCGCAGCGACGAAAGCAGGAGTGAGGCGTCATGACGACGAGCGAAGTCGGCGAGATCCTCGTAAGCATCGACCCTTCGGAGAACTGGTACGTGGTCTTGGCGCGGGCAGCCGCCGAGGCCGAGAAGCGCGGGCTCGGGCTTCGGCTAGTCCTGCCCGCAGCCCCTCAGTCCGATCCGCACCGTGCTGACGGGAGGCCGGGCGCCGACAGCAGCTGCCGGGGCCAGCATCCCCGGAATGTGGATGGGTGGGGTGAGGAAGGCGCGCGCCGAGCCGAAGATGGCGAGGACTGCCTCCAGTAGCCGCCGGACGCGTGCAGCCCGGCCGGGCTGCATCGCCTGGCCGCTGAGCGTTGCGACCGAGCAAGGGGCGGGTCCATTTGCTGTGCGGAGTGGCGCGGGGGTGCTGTACCGTATTCGAGTCCCTGTGCCAAGGTTTCGGTGGCAGTGACCGAACTTCCTGTTCCTTCTGTGTCGATCTTGGGGTGACGTCTTATTAACCAGGCCATGTAGTCGTCCGTGTTCCCCGCGTGCTGTGTTGTCGCACGTGTCCGGGGGCGGACGTCGCGCTGGCCTGAGTTGCGTCACCCCTCCCCGCAGTTTTCCTTCCCGGGTGCAGCTCTGCCGTCTGCCCCGGGTTCCGTGTTTTCCGGCCCCGGTGCGGCTGTCGGCAGGGCTCCCCGATTCCTTTTGGATCAGGAGTTTGCGTTTTGTCTTCCTCCGTGCTCGGTAACGAGCACGAGCACACCTCCATCCAGACCCCGACCCACCCCTCACCTGGGCCCTCGAAGATGGCCATGGGGGCCTGGATCGCCCTCCTGGTGCTGCTGACCGCCGAGCTGATGAACATGCTCGACCAGTCGGTCGTCCTGACCGCGCTGCCGGCCATCCAGGAGTCGACCGGTGCCGGATCGGTCGCGGTGCAGTGGCTGACCACCGCCTATTCCCTCCCTGTCGCCGTCGGGCTGATCACCGGCGGACGGCTCGGTGACATCTACGGCCGCCGCAGGATCCTGCTCATCGGCACCGTCGTGTTCACCGCCGCCTCCCTGCTGTGCGCACTGGCCACCGGCCCGGGCGTGCTGATCGGCGCCCGCCTGCTCCAGGGCGTCGGCGTGGCCGTGATGATCCCGCAGGTCCTGGCGACCATGCACGTCACCTTCGAAGGCCACAATCGCAGCAAGGCATTCGGCCTGTACGGGGCCGTCCTGGCCATCGCCAACGTCCTGGGCCCGGTCCTGGGCGGCGTACTCACCCAGGCCGACCTGTTCGGGCTGTCCTGGCGGCCGATCTTCCTGGTCAACGTGCCCGTCGGGCTGGCCGTACTCCTCCTCGGAGGCAGATTCATCCCCGAGTCGACCCTCCGCAAGGCCGACCGCCTCGACCTGGCCGGCATGCTGCTGTCCGGCCTGGCCATCGTCCTGATCCTCTTCCCGCTCACCGAGGGCCACGCCCACCGATGGCCGCTGTGGTGCTTCGCCATGCTCGCCGCCGGAGTCCTGGTCCTCGGCGTCTGCCTGCGCCACCAGCGGCGCAGGCAGGACAACGCCCCGCTGGTGACCCTGTCCCTCTTCCGGGTCAGGCAGTTCTCCGGGGGCATGGCCGCGGACCTGATGCACGGCCTGCTGTGCGGCCTGTTCTTCATGACCTGGACGCTGTACCTGCAGCGCGGACTGGGACTGAGCCCGCTGGAGGCGGCCGTGGCCTTCGTGCTGCTCTCCGTGGGAGAACTGGGCGGCGCGACCATCGCGGCGAAGACCGCAGGACGTTTCGCCCGCCGTCTGCCGCAGGCCGGAGCCCTCATCGCGACCGCTGCGATGTCCGCCTACGGGCTCCAGACCGGCAGCCACCAGGCCGATCTGACCCTGCTGGCGATGACCCCTCCGGTGGTGCTGATCGGCTTCGGCCTGGGCATGGTCTCCGGCCCGCTCGCCGATCTGTCGCTGGCCGGGGTCCCGCACGAGGACGCCGGCTCGGCCTCGGGCCTGTTCAACACCGCCATTCACCTGGGCATCGCGCTGGGCACCGCGCTCACCGCCGTGGTGTTCTTCGCCATCACCGGCCGCTCCCCCGACGGCGCGGCCAACCGCGACGCGTTCGTCACCGTGCTGTGGTGGGTCTGCGGCCTCCTCGCCCTGATGTGGGCCCTGATGTTCTGCCTCCCCAAACAGGCCGACAACCAGGCCCACTGAGCCACCCCCAGATCCCGGCCGGCACATCGGCCGGGACCCGGGCCCTCAGCCCTCCTTGACCTCCCCGCCCTCGGCGTTCGGATCCGATCCCTGATAGCGGCCGGTTGGATCTCCCCGCTGGTGGACAGCGAGTGGAGAGCCAACCGGTCGCCGGGGGTAGTGCCGCGTGTGCGATCGGTTCCGATGGGAGCGTCTGTCGTCCGTCAGCGCGCCCGTACCAGCATCGAGGGGTTCTCAGTGGGCGGGGCGCAGGGCTGGGTTGAGGGTGAGACGGCTGTCGGTGGGGTGGTGGCCTTCGGGGCTGAAGGGCGGCACGGTGGCGGGGAGGCAGTCGGCGATGAGCAGGGTGTCGTGCTGGCGGTCTTCGGCGGTTGCGGCGATCAGTGGTTCGCCGTCGGGGGCCCAGATTCCGGAGTTGCCCTGGTACTGCCAGGAGCCGGCAGGGACCTGTTCCCAGCCGCGGCGGTTGGCGTAGGCGATGAACAGGCGCCAGATACTGGCCATGGCGGGGATGATGTGGCGGGTGGCGTCCTGGTAGGGGACCTGGCTCATGGTGCCGTCGGCCAGGCGGAAGTGGCCGTCCGCGGCTGTGGGCCCGAGAACGATCGTGGCGCCCTGTTCGGCGAGGTATTGGTAGAGGGGCGGGAACTCGCACTCGTAGCAGTTCAGCACGCCCACCGCGATGCCGTTGAGATGGACGACGGGCGGCAGGTCCTGTCCGAAGGAGTAGTTGCGCCGCTCGGCAGCCCCGTACAGGTGGGTCTTGCGGTAGTTCGCCGCCACGAGCCCGTCGGGCGCGATCACACTGATCGAGTCGTAGAAGGTGTTCCCGTCCCGCTCGGGGTAAGGCAAGACCACGGCCAGGCCGTGCTCTTTGGCAACCAGTCGGGCCCGCTCGATGGAGGGGCCCTCGCGGTGCTCTGCCAGCTCCCGGCACTGCTCGGGGTCGATCGCGTAGCCGGTGGTGTACTTCTCCGGGAACACGACGGCCTGGCAGCCGTAGTCCGCAGCCAATGCGGCTACTTCGGTCAGACGCTCCAGGTTCCGTTCCACCGCCTCCCGGCTGCCGACTGGGCCTTGGCCTTGGTACAGGGCCACCCGCAGTCCTTCACCGAAGACCGGTGCAGCGCGCAGGGCGGAGCGGAACACGACACGAACAGGCTGCGTCATCGACAACGGGATCCTTGCCTGACTGGAGGTCCGGGCGACCGCCACCGGAGCAAGAACGATTCACTACACCGTCGGACACCACCCGGGCCGGTTGGCTAGTCGATCGGCGCCCTGGTGGGGGCGCCCGGCAGTCCGGGGAGGGGGTGGGCTGCCGGGCGCCTGGCATCGGGGCGGTCCTGTCACCGCGATCCGGATGCCGTGAGCTCCCGGGAACACGGCAGGCGCAGGGGGCGCGCCGGTGCGTCCCTCTGGGGAGCTCGGACCTTTCAACGATGCGGAACAAAAACGGTTCTGCATATAGCTCGGGCACCCTTGGCTGAGAACCCGCCCGCAGCCGGCTCGTTTACCCCAGCACGGGGATGCACACCCGTACTCGGCATTCCGAGCGTGCCGGGTGCGGGCCCGGAAGCACACGGCTCGGAGTGCCAGGGTCCGCCAGTGGAGGTGAACCTGGCAAACCCGGTGCCACTCGTATCCGGGCGACGCTGCCTGTTTTCTGGGACTCAGGGGTGCGGGACGACCGCGACCGGCGCAGTGGAGTGGTGGAGGACGGCGTGGGCGACCGGGCCGAGGTGGGTGCCGATGCCCGAGCGGCGGATCCGTCGGCCGACGACGACCAGCGAGGCGTCCGCCGACGCCTCGATGAGATGTCCGGCGGCCTGCCCGACGGAGCAATCCTCTTCGATGCGAACCTGGGGGTACTTGCCGCGCCAAGGCCGCAGTGCGTCGCCGAGCGCGGCCGCCGCGGCCGCCGCCGTGCCGTCGCGTACCTCGGCGGCGAGCAGCGCCATGTCGAAGGGGAAAGCGGGCGGCATGTTCCAACTGTGGATCACACGCAGCGGGGCGCGCCGCGAGGACGCCGCGTCGAAGGCGTGGTCGAGGAGCTCGTCGCACGGGCGGGAGAGGTCCAAGCCCAGCACGACCGGTCGGTAGGCGCCTTCCTGCGGCCCGCTGTCGACGGGTATGGGCAGATAGGCGGTGTCCGTCCAGGCGCCGGGCCGCACGACCACAACGGGGCGCTCGGCGTGGGCGAGTACGGCCTGGGACACGGATCCGACGAGGAAGCCCGCCATCGCCGTCAGCCCGCGCGAGCCCATTACCAGGAGTTCGGCCCCCTGTGCGGCAGCGGTCAGGACGGTCAAGGGCCGGCCGTCCACCTGTTCCGTGGTGATCTCCAGATCGGGGTGCCGCTCGGCCAACTCCTGCGCAACCTCCCGCGGAATGCGCTCGCCCCAGTACTGAGGCGACGGTGTGGCCGCGGTCTGCAACGCGTAGCCGTACGACGGGACCCACTCCTCCACCGCGTGGAGGAGCTTGAGCGGGAGCCGGCGCCGCCGGGCCTCGCGTGCGGCCCACTCGGCGGCTGCCAGCGATGCGGGGGATCCGTCGAGGCCCGCTATGACCGTACGTGACATGGTGTCTCCTCCAGAACCGTGAACGCCCGAGCCACGACCGCCGTCGGCGGTGTATGTCCCACCCTTCCGCGTCGGGCCGTAGGGGGCGATGGTCCAGGCGGCCCGGGAGCCGGGCCGAACGGCCCTCTGTCGCCCGGCCTGCCGGAGCCCCTCATGTGAAGTCGCCCGCGCTCCCAAGAGGTAACGCGGGCAACGGCACTCGCGCGCACCGAGGTCGTCACTTGTGCGGGATGACGGCCACGGCATCGGGCCCATGTTCTATGGTGCAGGGGAGATCAGGCCGTAGTGGCCGTCGTGCCTCTGGTAGAGGACGCATCCTCGTCCCGTGGCCGAGTCGACGAAGAACACGAAGGCGAGGCCCGCGATACGCATGCGCTCGACTGCCGCGTCGACGCCGCATTCAGGGGCGGCGGCCGAACTCACGCTCAACAGGGGACCGGCTTCGTACTGCTGGCTGTCTCCGCCGGCAGAGGCCACGCGATGCCCGCCGGTCTGCCCCTGGCGGTAGACGACGCAATCGGCTCCCGATGTCATGTCGGTGAACAGCCAGAAGTCGTAGTCCATGGACTCCATGTCGATGACGGCGTCTTCGGGAGTCTGTTGTCCCAGGCCGAATGCCTTCTGGCGCACGATCTGGGGTTCGTCAATCGGCGGCGGCTGGTGGTGGCCGGGACGGTGTTCCCGTCCGCCGTGCTGCCGGGGACTGGCGAGGCGCGCGGCCAGTCGCTCCTGCAGGAGATCGACCGCCTCGAACATCGTGTCCGCAGCACAGTGGGCACGCACCGGGCGGCCGTTCACGTTCACCACGGCCTGGGCGATGGCGGGACGGCTCGCCGATGGGTTGGCCGCCTGCGTGAGCTTGGCGCGGACGGCAAGGACCGGCGGCCCCACGTGTGCGATCGCTGCCAGCATCTTCGCTTGGACGTACGCGGACGCGCCCTCGGGCACTGGCCCTCGCTTGTTCACCAGGACGCCAACGCGTGGACGGGACTTGAGATGGCTCATGTGAATTCCTCCTCCGTCGGCACCAGCCTCGCTTCGGTCGACCTCCTCCGGCCAGTGCCAACCGGCCCGGCTTGGGGGCCGTCCGTACCCGGGCGCGAAGCCGACAGGACCTGGCAGCCGGATCCCAGGTCACCTTCGGTGCGCGGCCGTGCTGAACTCCGTTGCTGTGAAGGACGTTTGGCTACTTGGTGTGGGCCGTTCGCCCCGGGGCACGCCGCTCTCCGAGCGGGGACATTGGCGATGGGCAGGCGCACGGCCTGCTGTGAGGAAGGGGTTCTACGTCATGGCTCTGCACCAGCACCGTCAGCCCGGGATGTCCCTCGCAGGGTGGCGAAAGGCCGCCTGGGCCACAACAACGTCCGACAGCGCGCTTGATGAGCTCGCCGTACCCGTGGCCGTAGCGCGCATCGCGGCGACGACCCGCCTGCTCACCTCGTTCACGTTCCTCTGGGCCTTCGGTGACAAGGCGTTCGGCTGGGGGTACGCGACCCCGGCGGACAAGGGGTGGATCGACGGCGGGTCTCCCACCAAGGGCTTCCTGAGCCATGTCGCCGCCGGGCCGCTGGAGGGTACCTTCCACGCCTGGGCCGGTGCGGCCTGGGCCGACTGGGCTTTCATGCTGGGGCTGCTCGGCATCGGCATCGCTTCGGCGAGCGGTGTCGCCCTGAGGGTCGCTGCTGTCGCGGGTACCGCGATGATGGCGCTCATGTGGGCTGCCGAGTGGCCTCCGGCCCGGCACCTTTCGGACGGCAGCCTCAGCATGTCGACGAATCCGCTGGTGGACTATCACGTCCTGTACGCGGCTGTTCTGGTGATGCTTGCGGTGATCGGAGCCGGGCGCTTCTGGGGGCTGGGCACCGCTTGGCGGAGCCTGCCCGTAGTCCGCCGCAACCGGTGGCTCCTGTAGCGGAAGCGTCGGTCCGGGGTCGCCGCGACCAGGCCGGCGCCGGAAGCCGGAGCTTCTGCGGAGCTCGTCGACCCCGGCGTCGAAGCTGCCCAGCACCTGACCGCCCGCAAGGCCACTGGCTGGAACCGCGACAGGGCCCCGTCGTCCGGCGAGGAGGTCGTCGACCGAGCGGGCGCCGGGAAGGGAGGACCGGCCCTGGGGGAGGGACTGTTGGCCCCTGTATGTCAAGGCGTCCAGCGGCGAAGGTGAGTGCAGCGGCGCCGGTTCCCCCGGCCGGTGCCGCTCCCCCTGCCGACCGACCCCGATGCTCCGGCATCAGTACGGAGGACAGACCTGTGAAGCGCACCCTCGTTGTCGGAGTGGACGGATCCCCTCAGAGCCGGGCCGCGGCGGACTGGGCCGCACGGGAGGCCGTACGGCGTGGCCTGCCTTTGCACGTGGTCCACGCCTGGTTGTGGCAGCCGCTCGCAGTACCGATCGTCCAGGACCGCGACACCGAAGCCGGCCGGGCCGATGACCTCCTGAAGGAGGTCGAGGGCGAGCTCACCCGCCGGTACCCGGGACTGGCCCTCACCGCGGAAGTGCTCTCGGACGTGCCGGTGCCGGCCCTCCTGCGCGCCGCCAAGGAAGCGGAGTTGCTGGTCATCGGCACGCGCGGACACGGAGCGCTGGTCGGGTTCCTGCTGGGCTCCTACGGTCGGCAGGTGGTCGCCGCCGCCGAGTGCCCCGTTGTCTCCGTGCGCTCCGCGCACGGCAGGCCGGTGGCCGTGCCGGAGGAGGGCGAGGTCGTCGTCGGACAGCAGGGCGGCGTGGAGGAGTCCGCCGAAGTGCTCCGCGTCGCCTTCGAGGCGGCCGCGGTACGCAAGGTACCGCTCCGTGCGGTCCGAGCCTGGAGCCTGCCCCCGGTCTACGGCTACAGCCCCGGATCGATGTGGATCGCCGACCAGTTCGGTGGCCTGGAGCCGTACGAGAAGGCCGCGCTGGAACAGGCGCTGGAGCCGTGGCGGCTGAAGTACCCGGAGGTCGAGGTCGTCGAGCAGGTGGAGCAGGGCAGCGCCGGCCACGTGCTGCTGACCGCCGCGTCCGACGCTCAGCTGCTCGTCGTCGGCCGCCGGATCCGCGAGTCCGCGGTCGGGGTGCACATCGGGTCGGTGGCCCATGCCGTCCTGCACCACTCGGTCTGTCCCGTGGCGGTGGTCCCGCACGCCTAATGGGACGTATCGGGTCGTAGAGACTTGATGTTGTAGCCGCCAGCAGGTGAGCACTTCCGATGCCGGAGCCGTTCGAGTTCTGTGGTCAGACCGTGCCCCTGCTGGTCGGCCGGGAGGCCATGACCGCTGATGGGATGGCGTGCCCGCCCACGGGCGTGAGCACTGGATCCATTAGGCCGCGTGCCGTGCCTTCCGCAGGCTGCTGTGCAACTGAACGAACGGATACGAGCGGGAGAGAACTGTTGCTGCTGATCGGTGACGACTGGGCCGAAGACCATCACGATGTCGAGGTCCAGGACGGGACGGGCCGCAAGCTGGCCGTCGCGACCCTGCCCGAGGGGGTGGAGGGCATCGCGAAACTGCACGCGCTCATCGCGAAGTACGGTGGCGCGGATGTGGACTCCGCCGAGGTGGTGGTGGGGATCGAGACCGATCGCGGCCCGTGGGTGCAGGCCCTGATCGCCTCCGGCTACCAGGTGTTCGCGATCAACCCGAGGCAGGTCAACCGGTTCAAGGAACGCTACGGAACCTCCGGCGCCAAGAGCGATAAAGGCGATGCGCACGCGCTGGCAGACATGGTCCGTATCGACCGTGACCAGTTGCGGCCCGTCGCTGGAGACAGCGAGCAGGCCCAGGCCGTGAAGGTCGTCGCCCGTGCCCACCAGACACTGATCTGGGAACGCACCCGCACCTTCCAGCGGCTGCGCAATACGCTGCGCGAGTACTTCCCCGCGGCCCTGGACGCCTACGCCGACTTGGCGCTGACCAGCACGGACGCACTGGAGCTGCTGATCAAGGCGCCCACGCCCGCCACCGCGGCGAAGCTGACGCGCCCCCAGATCACCGCGGTCCTGACCCGCCACCGCCGGCACAACCGGCCCCAGAAAGCCGCCACGATCCAGACCGCGCTGCGAGAAGAACACCTCGGTCTGCCCGAACCGGTGACCGCCGCCTACGCGGCCGCCGCGACAGCCCACGCGCGCCTGCTGATCAGTCTGAACGAGCAGATAGCCGAGCTCGAAAGGCAGGTGAAGGCACATTTTCTTGAGCACCCGGACGCTGAGATCTACCTCTCGATGCCCGGCATCGCGGAGATCACCGGCGCCCGGGTGCTCGCCGAGTTCGGGGACGACCCCACCCGCTACGACAACGCGAAGGCCCGCAAGAACTACGCCGGGACCAGCCCTATCACCCGGGCCTCCGGCAAGAGCCACACCGTCCAGGCCCGCTACGTCCGCAACAACCGCCTCGCCTCGGCCCTGCAACTCCAGGCGTTCTCCGCGCTGAACACCTCACCCGGCGCCCGCCGCTACTACGACAAGCAGCGCGCCCGCGACGCCGGCTACAACCCTGCCCTCCGCCAGGTCGGAAACCGCCTCGTCGGCATCCTCCACGGATGCCTCAAAACCCGCACCCACTACGACGAAGCAACCGCCTGGTCACACCACGCCCAGCTCTATCCCTCTTGACATGAAACGGCATGGGATGTCTGACCTGTCGCCTGGGTCAGGACGGAGGCCGGGCACGCGACTGTACGGCGTCCCCGGCCCTCCCCGCGTCCCCGGCCCTCCCGCGTCCCCGGCCCTCCCGCGTGCTCGGCCCTCCCGCGTGCTCGGCCGCGGCTACTCGGCGGTCCGCGCGGGGTGCTGGCTCGGCGGGGTCAGAGTGTGGCTGGCGATCACCGCTGCCTGGACCCGACGCTCCACCCCCAGCTTGGTGAGCAGCCGCGAGATGATGTTCTTGACGGTCTTCTCGGCGAGGTAGAGCCGGTTGCCGATCTCCCGGTTGGTGAGCCCTTCGCTGATCATGACGAGGATCTCCTTCTCCCGGTCGGTGAAGCCGGGCAGGCCCGGGACCTGGTCCTCCTTGGGCACGTCGCCGCGCATGCGCGCCATCAGCCGGGTCGTGGCTCCGGGATCGAGCATGGACTGGCCGGCCGCGACCGTACGGACGGCGGTGACCAGGTCGGTGCCGGTGATCTGCTTCAGCACGTAACCGGCTGCGCCCGCCATCACGGCGTCCAGCAGGGCCTCCTCGTCGTCGAAGGAGGTGAGCATCAGACAGGCCAGCTCGGGCATCTTGGCGCGCAGCTCGCGGCACACGCTCACGCCGTCGCCGTCCTGGAGCCGCACGTCCAGGATCGCCACCTGGGGGCGCAGTGCGGGAATGCGGATCAGGGCCTGTTCCGCCGTGCCCGCCTCGCCGATCACGCTCAGGTCGGGCTCCGCGTGCAGCAGGTCGTGCACCCCGCGGCGCACGACTTCGTGGTCGTCAAGGAGGAAGATCGTGATCGGCGGCCTGGTGGGGGAGGGGGCACCGCTGTCCGTCATGACACAACTCCTTCGCCTGCGTCCGCGCGGGGCGCCCGAACTCCAGCATCCTGCCTGCCCCAGGGGTCGAACGGACAGGGCCGATAGGCCCTCATCCGGCCGCCTCCCGCGCGGTGGGCCCCCGGAGAGAGGGACCTTCGGCCCTCGGTGGGGGGCCTGTGGACCTTCCCGGGGCCGGTTCGCGTGCGATGGGCTGGTCCCGCACGGGGAAAGGCGCGGCTCGACCACAGAGCCGCAGGCAGCGTGGAGGGCTCCATGACGACCACCTTGATCGACCTCAAGGCCGCGGTGCGGAACCAAGGAGACGTGCGCGTCACCCTGGCCGGAGAACTCGACTTCCATACGGCGGGGCTGGTGGAACCCCGCCTCAACGACCTCGCCGCGTCCGGTCACCGCAGCCTTGTCCTGGACCTGTCCGGGATCTCCTTCTGCGACAGCTCGGGCATCGGCCTGTTCCTCCGTGTCGACCAACGCTGCCGCTGGTCCGGAACGCGGCTCCGGCTGTGCGGCGTGCCACGTCTGGTCGCCAAGTCGATGCGGGTGCTCGGTGCCGACCGCACGCTGCGCATCGTGGCGGCCTGAGCGCGGCGTCCGAGACCGGTGCCCTGGTCGGGACCATTTGGCCCTGGTTCCCGCGGTGATCGCGAGGGAGGCTGATGACGCGGAGCCGCGAACGATCGATACCGGATGAAGGTGCGGATCATGGACCAGGACGGCATAGGACGCGTCGGAGGTCGCACGGGCGCTACGAGGACCGGCCGGCGCATGCGGGAGCTGGACAGGGCCGAGGCACTCAGGCTTCTGGGGACGGTGTCCCTGGGGCGCATCGTCTTCACCCAGTCCGCACTGCCCGCCGTCCGCCCGGTCAACCACCTCGTCGAGGGCGAGGACGTCATCGTGCGGATCCACGACGACGGGGCGCTCGCCTCCCTCGTGGCCCCGGCCGATACCCCTGGTGTGGTGGTCGCCTACGAAGCGGACGCCATCGACCCCGTCACCCACCTCGGTTGGAGCGTCGTCGTCACCGGCTACGCGTGCCCGGTGGCCGACGCCGACGAGGCGGCCCGGTTCGCGGCTCTGCTGCGTCCATGGGTGGGAGACTCCATGACCGGCACCCTGCGGATCCGCCCCGACCTCGTCACCGGATTCCGGCTGGAGGCGGAGCGGACCCTGCCCGAGTCCGCCTGCCTGGGCTGATCGACTCTGGGCCGTCAGCTCCCGGTGGGGAGCGGCGCCCGCCAGACGAGCCGGCTGCCCCCCTCGTCGGGGGTGTCCACGGTGAAGGATCCGCCCAGGCTCCGCGCCCGGTCGTCGAGGTTGCGCAGACCGCTTCTCCGGCCTTGGGCAGGGATGCCCCTGCCGTTGTCGGAGACCGTCAGCACGATCTCGCCCGGTTCCGCCTTGAGCGCCACGGCGACCCTGGTCGCCCCCGCGTGGCGCGCGGCGTTGCTCAGGAGCTCGCCCAGCGCCGCCATGACGTGGTCGGCGACCTCGGACGGGACGTCCGTATCGAGCAGCCCCTCCATGCTCAGACGCGGCGGATGACCGAGAGTGGTGGCCGCCTCGCCGACGGCCCGAGCCGCGCGAGCCCGCAGACCCGGTCCGCTCTCGCGGTCCTTGGTACGCAGACCGAAGATCGTCGAACGGATGATCTTGATGGTTTCATCCAGGTCCTCGACCGCACGGCTGACGCGCTCGGCGGCCCCCTCGTGCTCGACGAGCCGTGCCGCGCTCTGGAGGGTCATACCGGTGGCGAAGAGCCGCTGGATGGCCAGATCGTGCAGGTCCCGCGCGATCCGGTCCCGCTCCTCCAACAGCGCTATCTGCTCCGCGTCCCGACGCCGCTCCGCCAGCTCCAGGGCGATCGTCGCCTGACCCGCGAAGGCGACGAGAGGCTCGAGCTCGTTCTCGCCGAAAACGGGCTCCCCGACCGCGCGCACGAGCAGCAGTACACCCCTGCTCTCCCCGCCGGCGCTGCCCAGCGGGACCGCGACGGCGGGACCCAGCCCGCCCTGTGTCTGCGCATCGGCCGGGTAGCGGTCGTCGTCCGAGGCGTGCACGACCGTGACGGGCTGCCCGGTCCGGTGCGCAGTCCCCGACAGGCTTCCCGCGAAGGGGACGACGAGCCCCTGCCGGGCCTTGCTGTCCGCACCGGCCGCGAACTCCACGAACAACCCCTCCGCGCCGGGAACCGGCATGGAGATGTCCGCGATCCGGGCCCCGGTGATCTCCTGGGCCCGCAGGGCGATGAGCTCCAGCACCGCTGGACGGGAACTGCCCGACAGCAGGCTCTCGGTGATCTCCGCATTGGCCTTGAGCCACAGCTGCTGGCGCTGCGATCCCTCGTAGAGCCGGGCGTTGTCGATCGCCACGCCCGCCGCCACCGAGAGCGTGGAGATCACCGTCTCGTCCTCGGTGTCGAAATCGACCCCGCCCCGCTTGTCGGTCAGGTAGAGATTCCCGAACACCTCGTCCCGCACCCGGATCGGTACACCGAGGAACGTGCGCATGGGCGGGTGGTGCGGCGGAAACCCGTACGAGGACGAATGGGCACCGAGATCGGTGAGGCGCAAGGGCTCCGGGTGGTGGATGACCTCTCCGAGCAGGCCGTGACCGGCCGGCAGGGGACCGATTTCGGCGATGGCCTCCTCGTCGAGCCCCACGGTCAGGAATTGCGACAGGGTGCGGCCGTCGGGGCCGATGACCCCGAGCGCCCCGTAGTCGGCGTCGACGAGCAGGGCCGCGGCCTCCACGATCCGCCGCAGCACCTGGGCCAGATCCAGCTCCCGGCCCACCGAGACGACAGCCTCCAGCAGGCTGTGCACCCGGTCGCGGGTGCCGCGTACGGCGTCGATGCGCACTTGGAGCTCGTCGAGCAGCTCGTCCAGTCGCATCCGAGGCACTTGCGTCAACGGATCCCCCACACTCACGTGATTCCCCTTCGCCGCCCGCCCCGTCCGGCGCCAGCGTATCGGCACAGACGTGCCCGAAGGGGGCGTCGGCTGCGGGCGCTGCCAACCGGGGAGCGGATGACCGGTGAGACCTGACGGTGAGGTGCGGGCCGGCGTCCCGACACGGGGGTGCGCCGCGAGGGGCATCCTTGCGCGCGGACGCGTGCCGTGACCGACTTGACGGCAGCACTCGACGGTGAGAGGGACGGACACGGCGATGGGTCTCAAGAAGGCGGTCTACGAGAGGGAGCTGCTGCGGCTCCAGACGGAGCTGGTCAAGCTCCAGGAGTGGACGCGTGCGGAGGGCGCCCACCTGGTCGTCGTCTTCGAGGGCCGGGACGCCGCAGGCAAGGGAGGCACGATCAAGCGGGTCGCCGAGCACCTCAACCCCCGCGTGGCACGCATCGCGGCCCTGCCCACGCCGACGGAACGGGAGCGCACCCAGTGGTACTTCCAGCGTTACGTCGAGCACCTGCCTGCCGCCGGCGAGATCGTCCTCTTCGACCGCAGCTGGTACAACCGCGCCGGAGTGGAGCACGTCATGGGGTTCTGCACGCCCGCGGAACACCAGCGCTTCCTGCGCCAGTGCCCGGTGTTCGAGCGGATGCTGGTCGAGGACGGGATCCTGCTCCGCAAGTACTGGTTCTCCGTCAGCGACGCTGTGCAGGAGGAGCGGTTCCGGCGCCGCGCGGAGGATCCGCTGCGCCGGTGGAAGCTCTCCCCGATGGACTTGGAGTCCCTCACGCGCTGGGAGGCGTACTCGAGGGCCAAGGACGAGATGCTCGTCCACACGGACACGGCCGATGCCCCGTGGTACGTGGTCGAGAGCGATGACAAGCGCAGCGCGCGGCTCAACATGATGGCCCACCTGCTGTCTTCGGTTCCCTACACGGACGTGGCCGTACCGTCGCTGACCTTGCCGCCGAGGCCGCGGTCCACGGGCTACGAGCGTCCGTCCAAGGAGCTCCAGACGGCCGTACCCGACCACGCCGTCACCCTCGGGAAGGACTGAACCGCGGCAGAGCCCGGCGCACAATGCAGAGAGGATCGGCGGGGTCGAGTGGACCGTCGGAGAGGAGCACGATGTCTGCGGGTAGGAGGCGGCCTCCGGTACCCACGGGTCTGCGGGGGTACCGCCGGTCCTGGCTCGGGCGGGACGCGTTGGCCGGGGTCACCGTCGCCGCGTACCTGGTGCCGCAGGTCATGGCGTACGCGGGGGTCGCCGGGCTGCCGCCGGTCGCCGGGCTCTGGGCGGTCCTGCCGGCCATGGTCGTCTACGCGCTGATCGGTTCCTCGCGGCTGCTGTCGGTCGGGCCCGAGTCGACCACGGCGCTGATGACCGCCGTTGCTGTGGGACCGCTCGCCGCCGGCGATCCGGGCCGGTACGCGGTGCTCGCGGCGGCCCTCGCCCTGGTCGTCGGCCTGATCTCGTTGGCCGCTTGGGCCGTACGGCTCGGGTTCCTCGCCGACCTGCTCTCACGGCCCGTGCTCGTCGGCTACCTCGCCGGCGTCGCACTGATCATGATCATTGACCAGCTGCCCCGGCTCACCGGAGTGCGCACGACCAGCTCGGGCTTCTTCCCGCAGCTGTACTCCTTCGTCCTGCACGCCCCGGGCGTTGACTGGCCGACCGTCGGGGCGGCTGCTGTTGCTCTTGCGCTGCTCCTGGTGGCACCGAAGCACTGGCCCATGGTGCCGCGCCCATTGGTGGCCCTCGTCCTCGCCACGACAGTGGTGGCGGCATTCGGGCTGGACGACCGGTACGGGATTTCCGTGATCGGATCCGTGCCCTCCGGTCTGCCGGTGCCCTCGCTGCCACCGCTCGGCGACCTGCCCCGGCTGCTGGTCCCGGCGCTGGGTGTGCTACTCGTCGGCTACTCGGACGTGATCCTGACCGCCCGGGCCTTCGCCGATTCTGGCGACAGGGCCCCGCTGGACCCCAACCGTGAACTCCTGGCGCTGGGGGCGGCGAACCTGGGGGCGGGTGTCCTGCACGGGTTCCCGGTCAGCAGCAGCGCGAGCCGCACCGCTCTGGCGCAGTCGTCGAAGGCGCGGAGCCAGGCGTACTCCCTGTTCGCGGCTGTCGCGGTCCTGATGGTCCTGCTCTTCCTGGGCCCCCTGCTGGCCCACACACCGAGCGCCGTCCTCGGCGCCATCGTCGTCTACGCCGCCGTCCGCCTGATCGAGGTGGCCGAGTTCCGGCGCCTCGCCGCCTTCCGCCGCCGCGAACTCCTGCTGGCCCTGGGCTGTCTCCTGGGCGTCTTGGCGCTCGGCATCCTGTACGGCGTTCTGGTCGCCGTGGCCCTGTCGGTCATCGAGCTCCTCGCTCGAGTGGCCCGTCCGCATGACGCGGTGGAAGGCCTGGTACCAGGGCTCGCCGGCATGCATGACGTGGACGACTACCCGACGGCGCAGACCGTTCCCGGCTTGGTCATCTACCGGTACGACTCACCGCTGTTCTTCGCCAACGCGGAGAACTTCCGCCGACGAGCCCTGGCGGCTGTCGACGAACAGAGCCGTCCGGTCCGCTGGTTCGTCCTCAACGCGGAGGCGAACGTCGAAGTGGACATCACGGCCCTTGACGCCGTCGACGGACTCCGTCAGGAACTCGTGCGCCGCGGCATCTTCTTCGCGCTGGCCCGGGTCAAGCAGGAACTCCGTGAAGACCTTGATGCGTTCGGCCTGACGGCCTCGGTGGGGGCCGAACGCATCTACCCGACCCTGCCCACGGCCCTGGAGGCCTACCGGGCATGGAGCCGGGAGAAGGGGCTCGCGGAAGAATGAGCAGGAACTACCGGTCCACGTCCGCCCCGCCGTGCACGTGACGCAGTACCCTCCGGGCACCGTTCCAGCTGCGGCACACGACGAGCCGCACGTCGTTCTCCGCGATACACCCGCCAGGGCATCCGGCTCGGCGCCTGCGGCGCGTACGCCCTCTCGGCAGCCGGCGTGGGCAGCCTGCGCTCCGTCGTGAACGAGTCGAACTCGCCCGCCGGGCCTGGCTCACGGGGGTGGGGAAAGGCGCGGTATCCGAGGCCTGCGCCTGACACGTGGGCTTGCGAGCCACCCGTGCCTCCTGGGGGTGTGTCGGGAGCTCAGGAAGGCCTTCCGGTTCCTTGTCGCTCTATGGACGTGGCGACGACGAGCGCCAGCATGCCGACGACCATCATGATCAGCCCGACGAGTGTCCGGTCGGCGCTCTCCCACTGCCAGTCCACCGCGAACACCAGGATGGCGCCGAGACCGATGGAAGTGATGGCGCCGACGGCCAGCAAGCCCGTCATGTCAGTCACCGACTTTCGTGTCATGCCCGGATCCGCATTTCCGTGCTCGCCCCGACTGTCCCGGATACCGGGAGTGGTCGAGCAGGTACCCAACGTCCCTTCGTGGAGTCGAACGGCCCCTCCGCGGGTGGTCGCGCGCTTGGCCAGGGCTCAGGTAGAGGGCCCGTCCGGCCCCACGTGGGGCCGTCCGGCCCCTCTCGGAACCGGTGCGGGACAAGCCAGTGTGAGAGATGAGCGCGATATCGCCGAGGAGGCTGGTGGCAGTCATGGGTTCCTACGTGTACGACTTCGCCGAGGGCGGCCGGGACATGGCCGATCTGCTCGGAGGCAAGGGCGCGAACCTCGCGGAGATGGCGCGCATGGGCCTGCCCGTGCCGCCCGGCTTCACCATCACGACGGAGGCCTGCCGCGAATTCCTGGCTGCAGGTGAGCTGCCCGCCGGCCTGGACCGCGAGGTCGCCGAGCACCTGGCGGCGCTCGAGCGGGCTGCCGGCAAACGGTTGGGACAGGTGGACGACCCGCTGCTCCTCTCGGTCAGGTCGGGGGCTAGGTTCTCCATGCCGGGCATGATGGAGACCATCCTGGACATCGGTCTGAACGACCTCTCGGTGCTCGGCCTGGCCAAGATTCCCGACCGGGAGCGGTTCGCGTGGGATTCCTATCGCCGCCTCGTGCAGATGTTCGGGAGCACGGTCATGGGCGTCGACGGCTCGCTCTTCGAAGACGTGCTCTGCCGGGTCAAGGACCAGCACCGCGTCGAGGACGACTCCCACCTGGACGTCTGCGACCTCATGCGGATCGTCGAAATGTTCAAGGACCTCATCCTCGAACGTACGGGGAGTGAGTTTCCGCAAGACCCGACCGAGCAGCTGCGGCAGGCGATCCTCGCCGTCTTCGCGTCGTGGAACGGTGAGCGCGCCCGCCTCTACCGTCGCCGCGAGCACATTCCGGACGGTCTCGGGACAGCGGTCAACATCCAGCGCATGGTCTTCGGGAACCTCGGCTCCGATTCCGGCAGCGGAGTCGCGTTCACGCGCGACCCGGCCACCGGGCGCCCCGGCCTGTACGGGGACTACCTTCCCAATGCCCAGGGCGAGGACGTCGTCTCCGGTGTCCGCGACGCCGTACCGCTGCAGGAGCTGGCCACGCTCGACCCGGCGTCGTTCGCCCGGCTGCGCGGCTACATGGAGCAGCTCGAAGCGCACTACCGGGATCTGTGCGACATCGAGTTCACGATCGAGCACGGTGCCCTGTGGATGCTCCAGACCCGCGTCGGGAAGCGCACCGCGCAGGCGGCCTTCAGCATCGCCTCCCAACTGGCCGACGAGGGCCTCATCTCCACTGACGAAGCGCTGGCCCGCGTCGACGGCGACATGCTGGCGCGGCTGATGTTCCCCCGGTTCGACGCAGGTGTCGCGGCTCCCGTGCTCACACGCGGTATTCCCGCCTCGCCCGGCGCGGCCGTGGGCGCGGTCGTCTTCGACTCCACGGAGGCGGTTCGTCGGGACGCCGCCGGAGAGGAAGTCGTGCTCGTACGGCAGGAGACCACGCCCGACGACCTCCCGGGGGTGGTCGCAGCCCAGGCGGTGCTCACGAGCCGGGGCGGCAAGACCAGCCACGCGGCGGTCGTGGCGCGCGGCATGGGCAAGGTCTGCGTCTGCGGGGCCGAGGCGCTGTCCATCGACCTGGGGGCACGCCGGTTCTCCGTCGGCGATGTCGTCGTCTCCGAGGGCGAGATCATCTCGGTGGACGGCTTCGAAGGCCTCGTCCGCCTCGGCGCGGTACCGCTGGTCGACTCCGCGGTCATGCGCTACTTCGAGTCGGGCTCACCAGCGCCGGACGCCGCCGAGCAGGAGGGTGTGCCCGAGGTGCACCGACTCATGGAGCACGCCGATGCCATCCGACGCCTGGGGGTACGGGCGAACGCCGACACACCGCAGGACGCGGCCCGAGCACGCCGGTTCGGCGCAGAGGGCATCGGACTGTGCCGTACGGAGCACATGTTCCTCGGGGACCGCCGTCCACTGGTGGAGGCCATGATCCTCGCGCCCACGGAGACCGACCGCGAGGCCGCGCTGGCCGCACTCCTGCCCTTGCAGCGCGAGGACTTCACCGGAATCCTCGCCGCCATGGACGGCCTGCCCGTGACCATCCGGCTGCTCGACCCGCCCTTGCACGAGTTCCTGCCCGACCGGACGGACCTGGCCGTACGCCTTGCCCGGGACGAAGCACTGGGCCGGACACAGGATCCTCACGACACCGAGCTGTTGGCAGCGGTCACGCGCATGCACGAGGAGAACCCGATGCTCGGTCTGCGGGGCGTCCGGCTGGGTCTCGTGAAACGGGGCCTGGTGGCCATGCAGGTCCGTGCCATCGCAGAGGCCGTCGTCGCCCGCAAGCGGGCGGGAGGCGATCCGCGTGCCGAGATCATGGTCCCGCTCGTCGGCGCGGTCGAGGAGTTTCAGCTCGTCCGGCAAGAGGTGGAGGAGGTGCTGTCCACGGTCGCGCGCGAGACGGGAATGCCGGTGACCTGCCCGATCGGGACCATGATCGAGCTGCCCAGAGCAGCCCTGACAGCCGGCCGTATCGCGAGCCAGGCGGTGTTCTTCTCCTTCGGAACGAACGACCTGACGCAGACCACATGGGGCTTCTCCCGCGACGACGTCGAGGCGGAGTTCTTCTCCGCCTATCTCGACAAGGGAATCTTCGAGACCTCCCCGTTCGAGACGATCGACCGCGAAGGAGTGGGACGTCTGGTGGAGATCGCGGTCCGTGAAGGGCGTGCGATCCGACCCGACCTCAAGATCGGCGTCTGCGGAGAACACGGAGGAGACCCGGCCTCTGTGCACTTCTTCCACGAGGCCGGACTCGACTACGTCTCCTGCTCGCCGTTCCGCGTCCCGGTCGCCCGCCTGGAGGCCGGCCGCGCGTCCCTGCAGACACGGCGTGCGGACGCGACGAAATGACACGCTCACTGACCCTGCCGGGGCCCCGCCCTCAAGCCGAGAGGGGTGGGCTCGTTGCCCACTCCGCAGAACGAGGAGCACGTCATGTCCGCGCGAGCGTGAGCGGCCCGGGCCCCTCCAGCACCACCTCCACCAGCCGGGCGACAAGAACCTGCGGTCTTCCACGGGGCGAACTGTTCGGGAAGATCACGCCACTGCACGCCGGTCCGCACCCGGTCCAGAACCCGGTCGATCGCCTGCCGGTGATCCCGCCACCGGCCGCAACGTCCGCAGCGCTGAGCTCTTCCATCCGTCGTCCCGGAATGCTGACGGCAGGCAAGCCGGTGGTCGTACCGGCCGGGGCTCCGGGGCCCTTGTCCGCCGTCGGTTTCTCAAAGGGGCGTGGGTCCAGGGGCGTGGGCTCGCAGCACGGCGAGCCGCCGACTGTATTCCACTGCGTCGATCTCGCCTCTGGCGAATCGATCCGCGAGAAGCCTCTCGGCTCCCTTGCCGGGGGTCGGATGCGGCACGGGAGCTGTGTGCCCGTCCGCACCGTCTCGTCTGAGAGCGCGGACCACGAGGACGGTCGCGGCGACGATCAGGGTCCAGACGATCAGTGTGGTGAGGGACATGGCGAACCATCCCCAGGCCCCCATGCCATGGCCATTCCAGTACATCGCGCACCTACCAGGTGGACTGGGTCGACGGCCGCGAGCCGGCCATCTGCTGCCAGGATTTCCGGCTGCACCAACCCCGGGCATGGGCCGGTCGGCCCACAGTCGGGGCCACAGGGCCCATGCCGGGGACCGGCCGGAACACCAAGACTTAAGACGGACTCGAACAGGAGGCCGTTCATGAGCACCCCTTCACCCACCCGCATCTCCGAGGCGCTGCCCGCCGACTGCCGTTCCCGTTTGATGGAACTGTCACACGAGGTCAACTTCGACGAGGGGACGCGTCTCTTCAGCGAGGGCGGCCACGCCGACCGGTTCTGGATCGTCCGGTCCGGCACCGTGACCTTGGACGTCCACGTGCCCGGGCGGCGCGCCGCCGTCATCGAGAGCCTCGGGGCTGGCCAGCTGGTCGGCTGCTCGTGGCTCTTCAAGCCGTACTCCTGGCGTCTTGGCGCCGAGGCGATGACGCCCGTCCGTGCGCACGAGTTCGACGCGGCGCGCGTACGGACGTTGATGGAGGCCGATACCGCCTTCGGCTCTGCCCTGAGCCACTGGGTCGGGCAGGTCCTCGCCAACCGGCTGCAGGCCGCCCGCGTGCGCCTTCTCGACCTGTACGCGCCCCATGGCAGCGGCAGCTTCCTCTGATCGTCCGTATGCCGAAGGAGCCGGTCATGCCCGCATCCCGCTACACCGTCAGTGACGTCATGACGCACACCGCCATCGCCATCGGCCGCGAGGCGTCCTACAAGGAGATCGTCGAGCTGATGCACCAGTGGAAGGTCAGCGCGGTCCCCGTCCTGGAAGGCGAGGGCCGGGTCATCGGCGTGGTCTCCGAGGCGGACCTGCTGCCGAAGGAGGAGTTCCGGCGGACGGACCCCGCGCTGCCCGAGCAGCTGAAGGAAGCCTCCAAGGCCGGCGCGGTGCTGGCCGAGGAGCTCATGTCGAGTCCGGCGATCACCGTCCACCCCGACGCGCCGGTCACCGAAGCCGCCCGGATCATGGCCCGCAAGCACGTCAAGCGCCTGCCCGTCGTGAACGCGCTCGGCATGCTGGAAGGCGTGGTCAGCCGCAGCGACCTCCTCAAGGTGTTCCTGCGGCCCGACGGGGAGCTCGGGGAGGAGATCCGCCAGACCGTGCTCACCGAACTGGCACCCGGCGTGACCCTGGACTTCGCCGTACAGGACGGCGTCGTCACCCTGCGCGGCCCGCTGAGCGATCGGGCCCTTGTCCCCCTGCTCGCACGGGCGATCCGCGCGGTCGAGGGTGTCGTGGACGTCCGGATGGAGTTGGAAGGCGCTATCGCTGCCTAGCTTCACTTCTGGTCGGCCATAGGGTGCGTTGCGCGTCCTCCTGAGACAATTCGGGTGGAAATGTGCAGCACACGGACCGAGCCAGGGGCGATCATGTCCGACTCTCCGAACGCCTCCGCAGAGGCGCCGATCAAGGTGTTCCTCCTCGATGACCACGAGGTGGTCCGGCGCGGGCTCCATGACCTCCTGGACGCAGAGCCGGACATCACGGTCGTGGGTGAAGCAGGCACGGCCGAGCAGGCGCTGGCCCGCGGGCCGGCGCTCCGTCCGGACGTCGCCGTACTCGACGTGCGGCTGCCCGACAGTGACGGCATCACCGTCTGCCGCGAGCTGCGCTCGCGGATGCCGGGGCTGGCCTGTCTGATGCTGACCTCGTTCGACGACGAGGACGCCTTGCTGGACGCGATCATGGCGGGGGCCGCCGGGTACGTGCTGAAGCAGATCAAGGGCGCCGACCTGGTCTCGGCCGTACGCACGGTCGCCACAGGCCAGTCCATGCTGGACCCTGCGACCACTGCCCGTCTGATGCACTCCTTGCGCGACCCGGAATCGGCGAAGGCGCCGGAGAACGCCCGACTGGCCGCCTTGTCGGAACGGGAGCGGGCTGTCTTGGAGCTCATCGGCGAGGGCCTCACCAACCGACAGATCGCCAAGCGGCTCTACCTGTCCGAGAAGACGGTCAAGAACCACATCTCGCGGTTGCTGGGCAAGCTCGGCGTGGAGCGGCGGGTCCAGGCGGCCGTGATTGCCGCCCAGGTCCACGAGCACGGCGCCGGGACGACGAAGCCGTAGGTGTGTCTGACGACGGTCACCGCGCCGGCGGGACCAGGGGTACCTGCCACTGCAGGCGAGTACCCCGCTCCCCTTCACCCAGCGCCGCAACCTCCATCCGGCCGCTCAGCCTTTCGGCACGCTCTGCCAGGTTCCGCAGCCCGCTGCGCCGATTGCCCTCGGGCAGGCCGACGCCGTTGTCTGTCACGGTGAGGGTCAGGTGCCCTTCGGCCGCAACAATCGAGACCTCCACCCGCGTGGCCCCGGCATGGCGCGCGACGTTGGTGAGAGCTTCCCCCACCACGGCAAGGACCTCATCCGCGACAGTCGCCGGCACGTCGGTGTCGATCAGTCCTTCCATCCGCAGGGCAGGGGCGAAGCCGAGGGCTGCAGCCGCCGCGTCCAGGGCCTGGACAGCGCGGGAGCGCAGCTTGGACGCCTCCCCGGGGGCGTCGTGTTCGCGGAGTCCGAAGATGGTCGATCGGATGATCTTGATGGTGGCGTCGAGGTCGTCCACGGCGCGCGCGAGGCGTTCGGCTGCCTGGGGGTGGTCGACGAAGCGCTGGGCGCTCTGGAGGGTCATGCCGGTGGCGAACAGGCGCTGGATGGCCAGGTCGTGCAGGTCGCGGGCGATGCGGTCGTGGTCCTCCAGCAGGCTCATCTGCTCGGTGTCGCGGCGCCGGTCGGCAAGCTCCAGGGCGAGGGCGGCCTGGCTCGCGAACCCCGGGAGTGCGGCGACCTCCGTGGTGGCGAACACGGGGCGACCCCGCCTCCGGGCCAGCATCAGGACGCCGCTCAGGCTTTCGTTGGTGCCGACGGTGACGGCGACCGCCGGGCCGAAGCCCGTCCACCGCTCGGGGTGCACGGTGACGCGCTCGTCGGTCGATACGTCGGAGACCGTGACGAGGCCGTTGTGGGCCAGTGCGGCCTCGGCGAGAGTGCCCTGGGTACTGGGCAGGACGATCCCGCGGTGCGCCTCGGCTCCCTCTCCGAGGGCGAGGGAGCCTCGCAGTTCACCGGCGGGGCCGAGCAGATAGAAGACGCCCATGTCGGCGCGGGTGATGTCCTTGGCCCGCTCCAGCATGCCCTCAAGGACTTCGTTCTCGGGCGCTCCGGAGAGCAAGGCGCTGTTGATATCGGAGCTGGCCTCCAGCCAGCGCTCGCGCAGCCGGACCTCCTCGTAGAGCCGGGCGTTCTCGATGGCGATGCCGGCTGCGACGGCGAGGGTGGACAGGACCGCTTCGTCCTCGGCATCGAATTGGGCTCCGCCGCGCTTCTCGGTCAGATAGAGGTTGCCGAAGACGTCCTCGCGCACGCGGATCGGGACACCGAGGAAGGAGTGCATCGGCGGGTGGTGGTCCGGGAACCCGTACGAGGCAGGGTGCTCGGACAGCTCTGACAGCCGCAGCGGTTCGGGGTGGCGGATCAGCTCGCCGAGGATGCCGTGGCCGGAGGGCAGGTCTCCGATCTGGGCGCGGAGGGCGTCGCTGATTCCGACGGGAAGGAACTCGGCCAGCTTCTTGTCGTTCCCGATGACTCCTAGGGCCCCGTATTCGGCGTCCACGAGCACGACGGCGGCCTCGACGATGCCTTGCAGGACCTGCGGGAGGTCGAGTTCCCGGCCCACGGACATCACGGCTTCCAGCAGACCGTTCAGCCGGTCCCGCGTACCTCTGACCTCGTCGATCCGTACCTGGAGCTCATCCAGCAGTTCGTCGAGCCGCAGTCGGGGAACACCGCTTGGCCGTTCCCCTGTGCTCATGCCCGCCTCCGGCCGGGAGTGATGGCGAGATGGCCATCACTCCCACGGTATCCCCGGCCGGGGGGCCCGGCCTTCCCACTCAGTGGGAGGCCATTGCGCCGTTCGGCCTCTCCTCGTGCCGCGGCGTGCCGGTTTCTTCGTGCAAGTGCCTGACGTGGGCGTCCGGGCCGGGGAAGAACACGGTGGTACGGCCGGTGTCGGACCACCGCACGTCGTACGGCGGGGTGCCGTCCTCATGGTGCAGGGCGATGACTTCGCCGTCCCGGCCGGGCTTTCCGATGGTGGGGCCGCCGACGACGATCTGGTCGCCAACTTCGGCGTGGATCCCGTGCCCGTCCGCAGGTGAGTACGCGTTCATGATCATGCCTTTCTGTGGAATGCGCTCCGCAGGAGCCGGGCGGTGACGAATGCTGCGAGGGCTGCCGCGGTGGCGAGTCCCGTGCCGGCCCAGCCCACCGGGCGGGTGTCCAGCAGGGACTGCAGAGCGGGAACGTGCAGGGCAGCTATCGCCAGGAGGGCGGAGGCCGCCACGGAGGCCGGGAGGAAGAGGTTCTGGGTGGTGAACAACCGGGCCCTCAGCCCCAGGGCCACGCCCAGCTGGGCCCCGAGCAGAGACAGGAAGAGCACGCTCTGCCAGGGCAGGTCCATGCCACGCGCGCCGATGCCGGCGGTCAGGCTGAACGCCGTCACGGCCGCGGCCAGGATGAGGAGGCGCTGCCATACGCCTGCGGCGAGTACGTGCTGGCCCGGCGGCCGGGGTGGGCGTTGCATCGCCGCAGGCGCGGCCGGTTCGGCACCCATGGCCACGCCGGTCAGGCCGTGGGTGAGGAGGTTGATCCACAGGATCTGCCCCGCCCGCAGCGGCAGAGTCAGGCCGAGCAGGGGGCCTGCCAGCATCACGAGTATCTCGGCGGTTCCGCCAGCCATGGCGTAGACGAGGAAGCGCCGGATGTTGTCGTAGACGCGGCGGCCTTCCTCGACGGCCGTGACCACGGTGGAGAGCTCGTCGTCGGTGAGGACGAGGTCGGCGGCCTGGCGGGCCACTTCGGTGCCGCGGGCGCCCATGGCGACGCCGATGTCGGCCTGGCGGAGGGCGGGGCCGTCGTTGACGCCGTCCCCGGTCATGGCGGTAACGGCGCCGCGGGCCCGCCAGGCGTGGACGATGTCCAGCTTCTGCTGCGGATCGGTCCGGGCGAATACACGTACTTGGGTCAGGTCGGTGTCCGGTGCTGCGGCGAGCTCGGGTCCGGTGACGACGACGTCGGCCGGACCGTCCTCGATCAGTCCGATGCGCACGGCGATGGCGTGGGCCGTCGCGGGGTGGTCGCCGGTGATCATGACCGGGGTGATGCCGGCGGCGCGGCAGGCCGCCAAGGTGGCTGCGGCCGTCACTTTCGGCGGATCGCTGATGGCGATCAGGCCGAGAAGGCTCAGTCCCTGTTCCGCCCGGGCGGCGGGCGGGCGCCACTGGAGCCGTTCGGCGCCTGCCACTGCCAGGACCCTGAACCCGTGGGCGGCCAGCTCGGCGGCCTGACGGCGCGCCTGGTCCAGGAGCGCGGACGGCTCAGCGAGCACCGTGGGAGCCAGGACTGCCTCCGGCGCCCCCTTGAGGCAGACCAGGACGTTGCCGTCGGGCAGGTGGTGGAGGGTGGTCATCCGTTTGCGCAGGCTGTCGAAGGGTGCTTCTCCGATCCGGGGGCAGTCCCGGTGCAGCTCGGCGGAGTTGGGGCAATCGGCCTTGGCGGCGGCTGCCAGCAGTGCGGCCTCCATGGGATCGCCCACGGCCGTCCACGCGTCGGAGCCGCTCTGGGGCGCCTTCAGGCTCGCGTCGTTGCACAGGGCTGCCGTGGTGAGGAGCTCCTGCAGCGGGCGGAGCTGCTCGGGTGTCAGGGAGTGCCCGGCCCGGGTCAGGTCTCCGTAAGGTTCGTATCCGCTGCCGGACACGTCCGCGGCTCCGGACGGTGTCCACAGGTGCTGGACGACCATGCGGCCCTCGGTGAGGGTGCCTGTCTTGTCCGTGGCCAGCACGCTCACCGAGCCCAGCGTCTCGACGGCCGGCAGGCGTCGGACCAGGGCGCCCCGGGCCGCCATGCGGCGGGCTCCGAGGGCGAGGGCGAGGGTGACCACGGCGGGCAGGGACTCGGGCACCGCGGCGACGGCCAGGCTGATGGCGGTGACCGCCATCGTGCTCACGCCGAGGCCGCGTACGAGGCCCAGGGCGAAGAACAGCACGCACAGGGCGAGGGTGGCGGCGGCCAGGACGCGGCCGAGGGACGCGAGGCGGCGTTGGAGCGGGGTCGGCCCGTGTTCCCCGTCGAGGAGCGCTGCGATCCGGCCGAGGGCACTGGCTGGTCCTGTGGCCGTGGCGGTCGCCGTACCCCGACCGCGCACCACGACGGTGCCGGCGCCGACCGTGTCACCGGCAGTTTTGGCGACGGGCTCCGATTCGCCGGTGAGCATGGACTCGTCCATCAGGAGAGCGGATGCCTCGGTGAGATCGGCGTCCGCGGCGACGATGTCTCCCTGGCCCAGCAGCAGGCTGTCACCAGGCACCACGAGCGCTGCCGGCACCTCGTGTGCGGTGCTGTCGCGCCGTACCCGGGCGTGCGGGGCCGAGAGAACGGAGAGCGCGGCGACCGCGCGGTCCGCCCGGACCTCCTGGGTGACGCCCACGGTAGTGTTGAAGACGACCACCAAACCGATGACGACGGCGTCCGGGTGGTCACCGATCGCGATGGTCAGCAGTGCGGCACCGAGCAGCACCATGATCAGCGGATCACGCAGCTGCGCCAGCACCCGTCGGTAGAGGGGTGCGGGTCGCGGCGGCGCCACCTCGTTGCGCCCGTAGCGGGCAAGTCGGCGTTCGGCCTCGGCCTGCGTCAGCCCCGCCGGGGCCGAGGAGCCGACGGATGGCGTGTCGATCGCGTGGCTGGTCATCGCGGGCTCAGCCGGTGGGGACGGTGATCACCGGGCAGTGCGCGCGGTGCAGGAGGCCGTGGACGACGGATCCGATCCGCATGCCGGTGTACCCGCCGCGGCCGCGGCGGCCCACGACGACGGCCAGGGCATGCTCGGCGGCCCGCGCCAGTTCCTCCACCGGGTGGCCCGTGAGGACCTCGTGCGTCATGTGCACGTCCGGGTACTTCTCGGACAGGCCGGCAGTGGCCTCGGAGAGCAAAGTGCGCTGGGCATGCAGCGCCACCTCCTCGCCGTCCAGCATGATCAGAGGCGGTTGCCGCACGCAGACGACCCGCAGTGCCGCCCCCCGAAGGTCGGCTTCGTCGAAGGCGAAGGCCAGCGCGGCAGTGGCGGATGCGCTGCCGTCGATACCCGCGACGACGTAGGTCGGCTGCTGGCTGATGTGCTCGGCGTCGCCCACGACGACCACCGGACAACGGGCCTGGGCGGTGACGGGGACCACGAGCGAGCCGGCGCTGAAGAACTCGGCGGTGCGGCTCAGGTGCCGGGAGCCGAGGACGATCATGCGGGCCTCGCGTGCTGCGGCGCCCAGGACGGGGGCGGGGAAGCCGCCGAGCAGATCGCCGGTGACGCTCACCTCGGGGTGGCGGTCACGTACCCAGTTGCACGCCTGTTCGAGTCTGTCGGATCCGGCCTGCCGGATGGCCGTCTGGCCGGGGGTGTCATCGACGTGCTGGGTGTCGTGCTGGGGCGGCACCGCGAGCACCAGGCGCAGCGGGAGCCGGCGCCGTTGTGCCTCGTCGGCGGCCCAGGCCAGGGCAAGGTGCCAGTCCCTGCCCGGGTCGATGCCCACGACGATGTCATGGGTTCCTGTCTGGTGGCTGGTCATGACCGGCTCCCGAAGTCGCTGCCGGTCCGGGGGATGAGCAGGACGGGGCAATGGGCGTGGTGCAGCAGGCTGTGCGTGGCCTTGCCCAGGTTGCGGGCGAGTCCGAGGGGTCCCGGTACCCGGCGGCCGCCCATGACGAGCAAGTCTGCGTGACGGGACGCCTCGACCAGGACACCGGCCACGGAGACGCTCTTCTCCGCATCGGCCTGCACCGCCAGGTCGGGGAACTCGCTGCGGACCACGTCCGTGACGGCTCGCAGGGTCTCAGCGTGGCCGCCGGCGATCTCATCGATGCCGTCGAGCATGCTGACCACCTCACCGACGGACTGGAGCACGTTCCACACGTGCAGCAGTCGCAGGGAGGCCTTGTGCAGCTCGGCTTCCCGGGCGGCGTACCGGGCGATCAGGAGGTCGTCCTCATCGCGGATCGCCGCGAGGACCGTGCCGGTCTCCTCGGCCCCGTCGATGCCTCGGACGACGATGACGGGGGTCATGGCGATGGCCGCGGTGTCCAGCCCGACCGAGCCGAGCATGAGGGAGTTGAATCCGCCCAGGCCGCGGTTGCCCAGGACGACCGTGCCGTGGAGCCCGCCGGCCCGGTGCAGGGTGTCGACGGCGCCCGCGCGGCTGAATTCGGTGGTCACGGTCAGCCCGGGGTATTCGGCCGACACGGCCTTCGCCGTGTCGGCCAGGAGTGCCCGGCCGTTGGCGCGGACCCGTTCGATGGTCTCCGCCGACAGGTACAAGGCCCTGCCGTCGGTGTCGGAGCCGTAGACAATGTGGAGGGGACGGTCACGGCACACGGCCTCCTTGGCCGCCCACAGGGCGGCGACGCGCGCCGACTGCGAACCGTCCACGCCGACGGTGACCGAGCTGGTGTCCGGGGTGCGGAATGTGCTTTCCACGATTCCTCCCAACCGAGAGCCGATGAGGGACACCTCTCACGCTGGCACCGTCGACGCTCCGGGAAGAGGGCCGCCCGGGACCGCAGGCGGGACCAAAGGTCCCCATCGTCACGGCCCGGCACCCCGGGCCCCTACGGGCCCCCGGAGGGACCGTTCGGCCCTCGATCAGCAGCCGTCACCGGCGGATGGTTGGGGGCACACCCCACACCGGACATCAGCCTCGCCTGGCACGGCGGAACAGGAGGGCCTCATGAAGCACCTCAAGGTGGCGGACCTGATGACGGACGAGGTCGTCTCCGTGGCCCCGGGCACCGGTTTCAAGGACGTCGCGAAGCTCCTTGCCCAGTACGACATCTCCGGAGTCCCCGTCCTGGACGAGGAGGACCGCGTGCTGGGCGTCGTCTCGCAGACCGACCTGCTGGCCCACACGGTGCCGGGCTCCCGTCCCGCCGAGCAGAGCACCACAGAGGCTGGGCGGCCGTCCGCGGGCGACGTCATGTCCGCGCCCGCGGTCACCGTCCACGCCGAAGAGACAGTGGCCGACGCTGCCCGGCTGATGACCCGCCGGGGTATCGAACGCCTGCCCGTCGTGGACGTGGAGGACCGGCTCATCGGAATCGTCACCCGCCGGGACCTGCTCCGCAGGTTCCTGCGTCCGGACTCCGAGATACGCAGGCGTATCAGCGACGAGGTCCTCGTCGAGGTGCTCGGGGTGCCGGCCGGTGACGTCGGCGTCCACGTGGTGGACGGCATCGTCACCCTGGACGGCCATGTCGAGCGCCGGAGCCAGCTCCCTGCGCTTCTCAGCCTCGTCGAGCAGCTCGACGGGGTCGTCGCCGTGACATCGCGCGTCACCGCCCGTACCGACGACACGGCAACCACTCACGCTGACCATGTTCGGCACGCAATGCCGTGGTGACGAGCGCCGGCCCGCACGAAGGGAATCTCAGCCATGGAAAACCACGTGACCGTCGGAGTCGACGGCTCCCCGGAGAGCCTGGCGGCAGCGCGCTGGGCCGCACGGGAGGCCGTCCTGCGGCAGGTGCCGCTGCGGCTCGTGCACGCCGTCGACTGGCCCCTGGACCCCGTGTTCCCCGGCCTGGGCCGCCAGGACGTGGACCGCTGGGCGGATCAGGCCCTGACCGAAGCCGCGCAGGAGCTGCACGGGCGCTACCCGAACTTGGAGATCACGACCCGCTGCCTGGCAGCCCGGCCGGCAGCCGCCCTCGCGGCCGAGGCCGCCGACGCCGGGCTGCTGGTCCTGGGATCGCGCGGTTTGGGTGGCCTGGTCGGTTTCATCGTCGGCTCGGTGGCCATGTCCACCCTGGTCGCGACTGACGCACCGGTCGTCCTCGTTCGCGCCGCCGACGACCCGGACGGCTCGGGCGCAGACTCCGGCGCCGAGGTCGTCGTGGGGGTCGACATCCACGAAGCGTGCGACCGGGTACTCGCCTTCGCCTTCGAAGAGGCGGCCCGGCGCGACTGCCCGCTGCGGGCCGTGCACGGCTGGAAGATGCCGGCCGCCTACAGCTACGTCCCCTTCTTCGACCCGGACAACGAACGGGACATCGGCAAGAGCGTCACGCACATGGTCGACGACATGCTGCTGCCCTGGCAGCACAAGTTCCCCGACGTGAACGTCAGCCACAACGTGTTCATGGGATCGGCGGGCGAGCATCTCGTCCGGGCATCGAAGGGCGCGGGACTCGTCGTTGTGGGACGCCATCTGCGCCGCTCCCCGCTCGGCGTGCACCTGGGCTCGGTCGCCCACGCGGTCCTGCACCACGCACCAGCCCCCGTGGCCGTCATCGCCCACGACTGAAGGAGCGGTACCGGGAGTCGGATCGCCTCAAAGCCCCGGCCGGAACGGCCCACGGACGGTCGCCCTTCACCGCATCACCCGTACCGGCCGTGCCATCGAGGAGGAAGACCATGAAGCACCTGCGCACCGTCGAGGACGTCATGACGCACGCCGTGATCTCCGTCGACCGAGGAACCGCGTTCAAGGACATCGTGGAAGCGCTGCGGATGTGGAACGTCAGCGCCCTCCCCGTCCTGGCAAAGGACGGACGGGTGGTCGGCGTCGTCTCCGAAGCCGACCTGCTGCTCAAGCCCGAGGGCACCGACACGGCCCACGACACCGCTGCCGAGCAGCTGATGACCCGCCCGGCCGTGACCGTCACGAAGGACGCCACGATCCCCACCGCGGCGCGGTTGATGGCCCGCGGGCTCCTCAAGCGCCTTCCCGTGGTCGACGGTGACGGCCGCCTCGTCGGCGGCGTCAGCCGCGGAGACCTGCTCAAGGTCTTCCTGCGCCCGGACGAGGACATCGGCGCCGAGATTCGCGAACTGATCATGTATCAGCTGATCCCGAACGGTTCCGCCGAAGTGCACGTCCACGTCGCCAACGGCATCGCCTACCTCAATGGGTCGCTGCCGGACCCCGCAATGGAAGATGTCGTCGTACGCACCGCCGGCACCGTACCGGGCGTTGTCGACGTCAAGGCGGATTTCACCGTCCCCGCCTCCGCATGAGGGCACGACCGCCATGAGGCACCGCACTGTCGCGGACCTGATGACCCACACCGCCGTCACCGTCCGGCGCACGACCGCGTTCAAGGAGATCGCTCGGCTCCTGAAGGAGTTCGACATCACCGCCACGCCCGTGATCGATGAAACCGGGCACTCGCTCGGCGTCGTCTCCGAAGCCGACCTTCTCCGCCCGCGGCCCGCCGGGGGCGCGGCGACAGCCGAAGAGCTGATGACGAGCCCGGCCGTCACGGCCCGACCCGAGTGGAGCGTGGTCCGCGCGGCCCGGGTCATGCAGCGCCACCGGGTCAAGCGGCTACCGGTCGTCGATGAGGAAGGCCGCGTGGTCGGCGTACTCAGCCGCAGCGATCTGATCCAGCTTTTCCTTCGCCGCGACCACGCGATACAGGAAGAGATCATCGAGGATGTCCTCACCCGGACACTGCACCTGACTCCTTCGGCCATCACCGTCGAAGTCGACGACGGCCTTGTGACCCTCAGCGGCACCGTGCCGCAGCCCGGCCTGTTGCCCGTGGTGGTTCGCCTCTGCCAGAGCGTCGACGGGGTCGTGGACGTCGACAACAGACTCACCTGCGCCGAGGTCGAACAGAGCTGACCGGGCGAGGCTGACCGAGCGAGGAGGGCCGAACGGTCCCCGGTTGGGCCGCTCGGTCCTTCCCATGGCACGACAAGCGGAAGAGGCTGAGAGAAGCCGACCATACGACTCCGGGAGGAACGCATGTCGAACCGGATCACAGTAGGGCTGGACGGATCGGGCGCCGACACCGCCACAGCCGACTGGGCCGCCCACGAGGCCGAACTGCGCGGCGCGGCGCTGGAACTCGTCCACGCGGAGGACTGGACCCAGTACGGGCCCTTCGCCGTTCCGCTCCCCGAAACGCGTGATCAGTGGGCTGAGGAGCTCCTTTCGCGCACACGGGACCGGCTGCTGCGCGAACACGGCACGCTCAACATCAGCACCCACGGCAGCAAAGGACTCGCGGCCTCCAAGGTTCTCGCCGCGTCCGCAGCCGATGCGGACCTGCTCGTTCTCGGCTCACGCGGTCTCGGCGCCGTCGCAGGGTTCATCGTGGGCTCGACCGGATCGGCGACGATCCCCGAGACCGAGACGCCCGTCGTCCTCGTGCGCTCGATCGACGGCGAAGACCGTCCGCCCGGGAACCCGGGCGATGCCGGGCCGGTGGTGCTCGGAGTGGACCTGCGCAGCAACTGCGACCGGCTCCTCGCCTTTGCCTGCGAGGAAGCGGACCGGCGGGCCTGCCCGCTCGCCGTCGTACACGGGTGGTCGCTCCCGCCGGTCTTCTCCTACGCTCCCGTCCTCGATCCCGGCGTCGCGAAGGAGATGGCCCACGGACTCGAGACCACGCTCCGAGAGCTGCTGAGCCCCTGGGAGAAGAAGTACCCGCGGCTCGCCCTCGATGCCCGCATCGTCCTCGGCCAGCCCGCCATCCAGATCCTGGACGCCGCGTCCGGCGCGGCACTCGTCGTGGTCGGCCGGCGCATCCGTCGTCCGGCACTCGGCGCCCGCATCGGCCCCATCACCCACGCGGTGATGCACCACGCCACCTCTCCGGTCGCCGTCGTGGCGCACGGCTGAGGCCGCACAGACAGGACCAGTCCCGTGATCGCAACACACTTCGACCCCGACACCGTCATCCGGCTCGTCGGCGACGCCGTCACCGCCCCGTCCATGCACAACGCCCAGCCGTGGAAGTTCGTCTTCCATGTCGGCAGCGGCGCCCTCGCCCTTTACGGAGATCCGGAACGCGCCATGACCCGAACCGACCCGGATCACCGTGGCCTCCACCTCGGTTGTGCCGCGGCGCTGTTCAATTTGCGTGTGTCCGCGGCCTGGCTCGGTCTCCCGGTCCGCGTGCAGCTCTTGCCCGACGAAGCCGAACCATGGCTGCTGGCCACGGTGACGATCGACGAGACCACGGGCGCGGATCACGAGCTCGCCTCCCTGCACGGCGCCGTCCGGCGTCGGCACACCAGTCGGTACCCCTTCAGCGAGGAGCCGGTGCCGACCGCACTGCTGGACGGTCTGTGGGCCGCGGCCCGCTCGGAAGGCTGCCGACTCACCGTCCCGGACACCTGGCACATCGACACCGTGCTCGGGCTGGTACGAGACGCAGAACACCGCGAGGAGATCGATCCACTCGCCCAGGCGGAAACCGCGGCCTGGACCTCCCACGCGCCGGACCCTGCGGGCACACGCAGGGACGGCATTCCCGCCGCCGCATTCGGACCGAAGGGTTCAGGCGGCCCCACCCCCGTACGCGACTTCGGTTGGGCCAATCCGATTCCGGATCGCGGCTGGGCCGTGTTCGAGAAGCGGCCGCAGCTGGCTCTGCTGAGCACCTCGGGGGACACGAGAGCCGACTGGCTACGCGCAGGCCAGGCGATGGAACGCGTTCTTCTGCAAGCCACTGCTGACGGCCTTGCCACCTCGATGACGTCGCATCCCCTGGAATGGCCGGAGCTGCGGTGGACGCTGCGTGACCCGGTCGCGGCCATGGGACACGTGCAGATGGTCTTCCGCCTCGGCTACGGCCCCGCAGGCCCCGATACGCCCCGCCGCTCGTTGTCCGAGGTCATGGAGATCCGGGAGTAGAGCCGGCGGAACGCCGCGTAGACGATCAATGGCGCATCCGCTCAGGGCGCGAGGTCCCGGCGTCGGAGCAGCAGATGGGCCAGCAGGATGCCCAGCACTCCCACTCCGACCAGGATCCCGAGCTGGGGCCAGAGCACGCCGCCTCCGGCAAGGGCGTCGCCCGGGGCGTAGTAGTGGAAGGGGCTGAGGAACCTCAGCGGGGCTGTCGGCGACCAGGCCAGCGCGATGAAGTTGACGGCGAAGCCGACGGCCCCGATCGCGATGGTCGCGCCGACCACCTGGGCCCGCCGTCGTCCCGCCGCCGACACGGCCATCGCCGGCCCGATCAGGCACAGGGCGAAGCCGAGGCCCATGAGCCCGGCGGCGAACACCCCGCTGATCGGCACCGCCCGGTGGATGTCCGGTGACAGCGCCACCCCCACCGCGACCGTGAGGGTCGCGGCCAGGTTCAGGGCCAGCGCCGCGAGCACCAGTGCGGCGGTCCGCTCGGCCAGCAGCCGGGTACGGCTGACGGGACGCACCATGACGAGTTCCACCGTCCCGGATTCCACGTCCGCGGCCACGGCGGCCGCGGCGAGCGAACCGATCGCGGTGAGCTGGATGGCTATCCAGAAGGGGTGGGTGAGGCCGGCGCCCAGCAGTCCGGGGTAGCTGGCGATCGACACGTCGCCGCTGGACCCGCTGAAGGCCCGGTAGGCCGAGGGTGGTCCCTTCCCGCCCGCGGAGAAGAGCTGCCCCGGAGGAATCGCATGGGCGACCACCACCATGAGCGCTTCGAAGACGACCATCCCGACGAGCAGGGCGGCCAGCATCCGGCGCCGCCGGTACAGGGCGAGCCACAACAGTGGCCACTGGCGTCTCACGGTTCCTCCCGCCCCGAGCCGCCGCGGTAGAGGTCCATGAAGGCCTCGTCCAGTCCGGCCTCTTCCACCGTGACGTCGGCCACGGCCAGTCCGAGCAGGGTGCGCAGCGCGCCCACCACCTCGCTCGGCGGTACGAGCAGCTCCACCCGGTCCCCCTGCCAGCGCGGGGTCCAACGCTGGGCGTCGCCCAGCGGCCGCTCCCCCTGCCCGTCCGTGAAGGACAGCCTGATCCGTCGGGCACGGGCCTTGCGCAGGCCGGCGACGCTCTGGAACGTGACAAGCCGTCCGTCCCGGATGATCGCCACCCGCCCGCACGTGCGCTGCACCTCCGGCAGGATGTGGCTGGAGAGCAGGACGGTGCGTCCGGTGGCGGCCGCCTCGCCCAGCAGTGCGAAGAACGTCTCCTGGACCAACGGGTCCAGTCCCTCGGTCGGTTCGTCGAGCACCACCAGATGCGGATCGTGCTGCATCGCCTGCACCAGCCCGAGTTTCTGCTTCATGCCCCGCGAGTAGCCCCCGACGGGGCGGGCGAGGATCGTGGGCGTCAGCCCCAACCGGTCGCACAGCTCGCCGCGGCGGGGCACGGGTGTTCCCTGGAGCGCGGACAGCAGATCGAGCGTCTCCGCTCCGGAGAGTTCGGGCGTGTCAGCGATTTTGTGTAAGACCGACCGGCAATAGGCAGCCTCTGTCGAGTGATCGAGCGCGGTGGATGCAGTGCGGGCACGGGTCCACGTGATCATGGAGTTCTCTACGCTCAGTGATCACGAAGGACGGCCGTGCCCGCGCTGCCATCTTGCCTGCTCGAACCCCTCTGGGACCAGTTCTCCGCCCTCCTGCCCGCCCGGCGAGAGTTCGCTGCGGACCACCCGCTGGGCTGCCACCGCCGCCGGATCGCTGACCGGACGGTCTTCGAGCACGTCGTGCTCGCGCTGGTCCACGGCTCAGGCTACGAGCGCATCTCCACCCCCGGATGCTCCGACCGCACCATCAGACGCCGCGTCAAGGAGTGGTCTGAACTGGGGATATCCGAGAAGGTCCACGCACTGGCTCTCGAGGCGCACGACCGGATGATCGGTCTCGGGCTGGGCGAGATCTCGGTGGACGGCTGCATCACCAAGGCCCCGTCCGGCGGTGAGAAGGCGGGACGCTCCCCGGTCGACCGGGGCAAGCAAGGACTGAAACGCTCGGTCGCCTCCGACGCCTGCGGTGTCCCGATCGGAATCGTCTCCGCCGGCGCGAACCGGCACGACTCACCCCTGCTGGGCCCCACCCTGGAGGCGGCGAAGGCACAGGTCGGCGCAATGCCGACGGCGGTCAACGTCAACCTCGACCGCGGCTACGACAGCACCACGTCCCGTGCGCTTATAGCCGAGTTGGGATTCACGGCCGAGATCGCGCGTAAGGGCGTGCCAGCCCCGATCCAAGCCGGCAAGCGCTGGGTGGTCGAGCGCACGCACTCGTGGATGAACGACTACGGCAAGCTGCGGCGCTGCACAGAGAAGAGCGGCAGCATCGTGGACTTCTACCTGTACCTGGCCGCCGCCCTCGTCACGCTCCGCATGCTCATCCGTCGAGCAACGAGCCGCTACCGCTGGGCCGACCGCCCCACCACCCGACGCCTCAAGTGATCCATTTGCCGGTCGGTCTTACACAAAATCGCTGACACGCCCGCCCTTGGGGAGCCGGAACCACCGCTCCTGGCCTGCGGCAATGTGTTCGTGCCGGTCGCCGGGCAGGACCAGGGGCACGGGGCCCAGGGGTGACGGTGGGACGGAGATGCCGAGTCGGCCGGGCCGGAACCGGATACGGATGTCCCGGTGCCCAAGGTAGGAGATCGAGAACGAGGAACCGGGGACTTCGGAGAGGGGCACCGGGTCGATGTGCAGGCCGTCGTCGTGGGGCTCGAGTCCGACGATGCCGCGTTCGACGAGGTCGAGGGTGCCTCCCATGGCGCCGAGGTGGATCCCTTCGCCGGTGGTCCCGCCCTGGACGTCGGTGATGTCACTGAGCAGGGCTTCCTGGCAGTAGCGCCAGGCGTCCGGGCCCTGCTCCCGGGCGAGGACCCAGCCGTGGACGAGGCTGCTGAGCGTGGAGCCGTGGCAGGTGCGCCGCAGGTAGTAGTCCACCGTCCTGCGCCAGAGGCCGTCGTCGAGGCGGTGGCCGAGCCGAAGGAAGAGTTGTTCGAGCTCTGCGGGGCGGAATAGGTAGCCGAGCATGAGGGTGTCGGCCTGTTTGGACGCCTGGTAGCGGTTGGGTGTGTCGTCTTCGGCTTCCAGGATGCGGTCCAGGCGGCGGATGTCGTGGTAGCGGGCGCGGTAGCCGTCCCAGTCGAGCTCGGCGAGGTCCCCGTAGCCGTGGAACTGGCTGATCACGTCGCGATGGAACGGCACGTACAGGCGGCGGGAGACGTCTTCCCAGGCTCTGAGGTCGGCGGCGCCGATGCCGAGTTGCGTGAGGAGCTCGGCGCGCCGGGCCGCCGGGAGTTCCCCGTACACGTCGAGGGCGCGGGCCAGCACCCACGCGGCGGTGACGTTGGTGTAAGCGTTGTCGTCGATACCAGGAGCGGTGGCGTCCGGGTAGGCATCGTGATATTCGTCAGGTCCGACGACGCCCCGGATCCGGTAGCGGCCGAGGCCGGTGTCCCATGTCGCTGCGCCGGCCCAGAAGTGGGCTGTGTGCAGCAGGAGTTCGGCGCCCGGGCCGTGCATGAATCCGGCGTCACCGGTGGCCTGACCGTACCGCCACACGTTCCAGGCGATGGCCGACCCCACATGGTGCTGGAGGTGCGAGTGGTCGGGCAGCCAGCGGCCGGAGCGCGGATTGAGGTGCAGCCGCTGCGTCTCCTCGCTGCCGGAACTACCACTCTGCCAGGGAAACATGGCTCCCTTCGCCCCAGCCCGGCGGGCGGCCTCCAGGGCCGCGGGGAGCCGCCGGTGCCGGTACATCAAAAGGGCTCGAGCGGTCTCGGGAAGGTGGAGGGCGAGGTAGGGCAGGACGAACAGCTCGTCCCAGAAGACGTGACCCCGGTACGCCTCGCCGTGAAGGCCCCGGGCGGGGACGCCGGCGTCGAGCTCCGCGGTGTGCGGAGAGAGGGTCTGGAGCACGTGAAAGGCGTGCAGCCGCAGAACCTTGCCGGTGTCGCCGGGTACCTTCAGCTCTCCTTCGCTCCAGAGGCGTTGCCAGGATGCGCGGTGGGAGGCCAGCAGGGTTGGGAAGTCCGGGGCGTGTGTCGCACAGTCGATGCTCCTCCGCAGGGGATCGGCCGAGGGACGGTCGAGAGAAGTGCACAGGGCGGCGGTCTTCACGACGACGACCGGGGCGGCCCGCTTGATCGGCAGGACGAGCGTCTGTGTGGCGGTGGTGGCGGTGCATGTCCGCCCTACCGGTGCCACAGGACCTACTGATGTCCGGACTGCGAGCCCGATCCGTACCCGGGAGGTGGTGGTGCAGGAGAGCCAGGCGGTGCCCTCAGCCTCCACCCCAGCCCGGTGCTCGACGAGGTGCCGCCCGGCCAGGGCGCGGTAGCGGTCGACTCCCGCGTTGGTGACGTCGCCGTCGAGTACGGACTCGATCTCGATCCTGCCGCTCCAGCCGTACGCTCTGAACACCGTGTTCTGCGCGGCCAGGTTCGGGTCGCCCATGTGAACGAGGCGAGTGTGGGTGACGCCCAGGCGGCGGCCTTCGGCGTCGTGGAAGAGCATGCGGCGGGTGAGCGTCCCGGCACGCAGGTCCAGCGACACGCGGCTGTGGCGCAGGGTCGGGTGATCGGGCGTGAGCCAGTCTCCGGGCGGTGCACCCTCGGGCAGGCAGCGGTACCGCAGAGCGGTCCAGTCCGGCAGCCGGACCATGTCCTCGTTGGAGACCGCTCGTCCGCCGACGGCGGAGGTGAGCCGGTTGTAGCAGCCTGCGAGGTAGGTGCCTGGGTAGTGGATGTCGTCGGCGACGCTTTCGGGGGCTGAACCGCGGGTGGCGAAGCGACCGTTGCCCAGGGTGCACAGGGACTCGACCAGCCGCTCGGCCTTGGGGTCGTAGCGCTGGTACTCCCAGCGCCAGGCCGTGGTCACGGGCGGTCTCCTTCGAGTGCGGCGGGCAGCCCGCCGAGGTCGGGGAGGACGAGCTGGGCGCCGTGCGCCCGCAGGGCATCCCTCATGTGCGGTTCGCCTTCGCGGTTGAGTCCCACCACCAGGCGGAACCGGCCTCGGCGTCCCGCCTCGACGCCGGCGAGTGCGTCCTCCACCACGGCAGTGTGAGCGGGTGCCGCGCCGAGACGGCCTGCAGCTTCGAGGAAGAGCGCAGGGTCGGGCTTGCCCGGAAGGGCGAGTGTGGCCGCGTCCTGGCCGTCCACCAGGGCGTCGAAGTAGCCGATGAGCCCGGCGGACTTCAAGAGGGAGCGGGCGTGCCGGGAAGCCGAGACGGCTGCGCACCGGATCGCCTTCTCCCTCAGTTCTTGGAGCACGGGGCGCACGTCCTCGAAGGCGCGGACACCTTCAGTGCGCAGGGTCGCGGAGAAGACCGCCTCCTTGCGGGCGGCGACCGCGTGGACGGTGGCGCACCCGGGCGGATCCCCGGGCGTTCCGGGCGGGAGGTCGATGTGGCGGGCAGCGAGGAAGGCGCGTACGCCGTCGAGACGGGCCCTGCCGTCGACCAGGGCCCGGTAGTCGTGGACGGCGTCGAACGGGCGCGGTCGTGCACCGGCCTGCGCTGGCTGCCACTCGTGGAGGCAGCCGTCGAAGGTCTCCTTCCAGGCGGCTGCATGGCGGTCGGCCGTTGCGAGGAGCACTCCGTCGGTGTCGAAGACGACCACCCGTAGGTCGTTCATGAGTCGTGCACCACGCGACGGCCGGTGATGCGGGCGGGGGTGATTTTCATCCAGTGGCTACGCGGTCCGCCGGCCCAGGGGTGAGAGCGGGCCGTGCTGTTGAGGTGGTGAATCTCGTCCGGGTTCGTGACCGCTGTCAGTTCGCCCACGGCCAGCACGCTCCAACCAGTGGCGGTCACGTCGTCGATGTTGTCGATCTCGAAGGCGACCTCGGTTCCGGCAGCTCTGGCAGTGACGGCTTGTGTGGAGGTACGGAAGGCGATGTCGGGGCCTGCGATGAGGTAGTTGACGGGGAGGACGGCCGGGCCTTCGGGGGTGAAGATGGCGATGCGGCCCACGCCGTGCGTGTTCAGCAGCCGTCGGCATTCGGTCTCGTCCAGTGGCACGAGCGTACTGTCGCGCCGGGCGGTGGATCGGCCGGCGACGCGGTGGGCATTGACGCCGGTCAGGTCGTCGACGGTGAGGCCGAGGGCGTCGGCCACCCGGACGAGGGTGCCGATGGCAGGGCTGGCGGCGTGCTCCTCGAGGTAGGCGATGTACGTGGCGTCGGCGCCGCACCGCCTGCCCAGTTCGTCGCGGCTCAGACCGAGGGCTTCGCGGCGGGCCGCCAGGCGGCGGCCCAGGTCGGTGCGTCCGGTCATCTCGCCGGACCGTTGCGGGTGGGTGCTCGGTGTGCTCTTCATGGCACTCACTGCTCCTGGGGCGGTACGGCGACGGTGTCGTGCTGCGGCGCGCCTAGCACGACCTTGAGGGCGCCGGTTTCGCCTGCGTTGGAGAAGACGTCGTACGCCTCTTCCATTTGGTCCAGCTCGAAGCGGTGGGTGACCATCGCGGCCCCGGGCAGTCGGCCGGCGGCCATCATGCGTAGCAGCATGGGGGTGGAGTGGGTGTCGACGAGGCCGGTGGTGATGGTGACGTCCTTGATCCACAGGTCTTCGAGGTGGAGGACGGCGGGCTTGCCGTGGACACCGATGTTGGCGACCCTGCCGCCCGGGCGGACCATGCGGGTGCACATCTCGAACGACTCGGGCACGCCGACGGCCTCGATGACCACGTCCGCGCCGAGCCCGTCCGTGAGGTCCTCCACCAGCTGCTCGGGCTCCTCGGCCGCGCTCGCGGTGGCATCGGCACCGAGATCGCGCGCGGCAGCGAGCCGGGACGCGGCGAGGTCGACGGCGATGATCCGACCGGGGCTGTAGAGCTGTGCCGTGGCGATGGCGGCCAGGCCGATGGGGCCGGCGCCGACCACGACGACCGTGTCGCCCGGACGCACGTTGCCGTTGAGCACGCCGACCTCGTAGGAGGTCGGGAAGATGTCGGCGAGCAGTACGGCGTCGTGGCTGGCCAGGGCGCTGGGCAGCGGGTAGACGGAGAGGTCGGCGAAGGGAACGCGTACGTATTCGGCCTGGGTGCCGTCGATGGTGTGGCCCAAGACCCAGCCGCCCCCTCCGCGGCACTGGCCGTAGTGCCCTTCGCGGCAGAAGCGGCAGCGGCCGCACGCGGAGATGCAGGAGATCAGGACGCGGTCACCGGGGCGGACGCTGCGGACGTCGCCGCCGGTCTCGACGACGGTCCCGACTGCCTCGTGTCCGAGGATCCGGCCGGGTGTCACTTCGGGGACGTCGCCCTTGATGATGTGCAGGTCGGTGCCGCAGATGGTGACGGCGTCGATGCGGACGATCGCGTCGGCGGCGTCTTTGATGGAGGGATCCGGGACGTCCTGCCAGGAGGTCCGTCCCGGCCCGTGGAAGACGAGTGCCTTCATGGCGCGGCCTTCTCTCTGTGTGCTGTGCGCGAGGGGTTCACCGTCAGGCTGTGCCCGTATCCCTCCGTCCGGCTTGGGCCGGTCGGCCCCTATCCGGGGCCGGAAGGTCCCCAGCGCACAGGGCGTTCCAGTGCGACGGTGGAGACCGGCATCCGTTCCGAAAGGAGGGCTGCTGCCATGTCCCAGTCAGCCCCGTCTCCTGCTGCTTCCGCCCGCCCGGCCCTGCTGAGGTTCCTCGGCGGAGTGCGGACGGTCACCGGCAGCAAGTTCTTGGTCGAGAGCGACCACGCCCGGATCCTCGTCGACTGCGGACTCTTCCAGAGTGTCGCGGACTTGCGCCGTCGCAACTGGGACAAGCTGCCCTGTGACGCCTCGGACATCCACGCCGTCGTGGTGACCCACGCCCACCTGGATCACTGCGGCTACCTGCCGCGACTGGTCCGGCACGGCTTCCGCGGCCCCATCCTCACGAGCGTCCACACCGCCCGGCTTGCCGAGATCGTGCTCCGCGACAGCGCCCGCCTCCAGATGGAAGCCGCCGAGCACGCCAACCAGCACGGCTGGTCCAAGCACCGCCCCGCCAAGCCGCTCTACGACGATGACGATGTCGAACACACGATCAAGTACTTCGACCCGGTACCGGTGGGCAGCGAGATCGAGATCATGGCCGGCACGAAGCTGATGCTGCACGACGGCGGTCACATCCTCGGATCCGCCTGGGCACACCTGACCCTGGAGGACGGCCACACGCCCGCCGTCAGCGGCGACCTCGGCCGCCCCGGTCACCCACTCCTCCTGCCGCCCGAGCCGTTCTCCGGCGCCGACGTCCTGCTGATGGAGTCGACGTACGGCAACCGCCGCCACGACCACGAGAGCGCCCGCCGGGAATTCGCCTCGGTGATCACGCGGACGCTGTCCCGTGGCGGGACCGTGGTCATCCCGGCCTTCGCGATCGACCGCACCGAGGTCGTCCTGCACGAGCTGGCCACCCTGCGCAGCGACGGCACCCTGCCCCGCCACGTACCTGTCTACGTCGACAGCCCCATGGCCCTGGCCGCACTGGACGTCTACCGCGACGCCATACGGGCCCACTCGCCCGAGCTGCGTCCCGAGATCCTTGCCCAGGGCGAGGCGGCGATCAGCCCGGAGCCCTTCCTGGCCACCCGGACCGTCCAGGAGTCGATTGACATCAACAACACCACCGGACCGGCGATCATCGTCTCGTCCGCCGGCATGGCCACAGGCGGCCGCGTCCTGCACCACCTCCACCGGATCCTGCCCGACCCCCGCAACGCCGTGGTCATCGTCGGCTTCGCCGCCGCCGGCACCCGCTCGCGCGACCTCGTGGACGGAGCCCGCACCCTCAAGATGTTCGGCGAGTACGTCCCCGTACGCGCCGAGGTCGCCGACGTCCCGCACTTCTCCGCGCACGCCGACGCCGACCAGATCATCGACTGGCTGCGCAACGCCCCGGCCCCGCACACCACCTACCTCGTCCACGGCGAGGAGACCGCCTTCGAGACCCTCCGGAACCGCATCGACCACGAGCTGGAATGGACGGCCGTCGTACCCAAGTCCGGGGAGGCCGTCCTGGTCCGCTGACCGGGCCAGACGGTCCCCGCGGTATGCACCGCGCGGCCCTCCCGGCCCCGGTGGCCGCCGAGCAGGGTGGATGCGAAGGGTTGGAGGCACTCCATGAGCACCATGCACACCGTCCTCGAAGCGTTGGCACCAGAAGCCCGCGAAGCCCTGCTCGCGCACTCCCACCAGGTGACCTTCACGGCCGTCACCCGCATCTTCAACGAACGACGGCGGGCCGAGAAGTTCTGGATCATCCAGTGCGGCACCGTGGACCTCGACACCCAGTCCCCGGCCGCAAGAACGTGGTCGTCGACACCCTCGGCTACGGCGAGCTCTTCGGCTGGTCCTGGATGTTCCCTCCCTACAGCTGGCACCTGGGAGCCACCGTCTCCCGCGAGGTGCGCGCCCTGGAATTCGACGCCGCAGCTGTACGCCAACTGTGCAATGAGGACTCGGCCGTCGGTCGGTCCGTCTCCGTCTCCTTTGCCGTTGCCGTGGGCGCGGTCATCGCCGCCCGGCTCGACTCCGCCCGTACCCGGCTCCTTGACCTGTTCGCCCTTCACGGCAGCGGCACCCCGCTCGCCTACGCACGCTGAGGACCCCGCCATGACCTCCACGCCGTACACCGTCGCCGACGTCATGACCACCAAGGTCATCGCTGTCACCCCCTCTACCGGCTTCAAGGACATCGCCACCGCTATGGAGCGGTGGAAGGTGACCGCCCTCCCCGTCGTCGAGGGCGAGGGGCACGTCGTCGGCGTAGTCTCCGAGGCCGACCTCCTGCCCAAGGAGGAGTTCCACGAGCACCGCCCGGGCCTGATCGAGCAGATGCGCCGCCTCGGCGACACAGCCAAGGCCGGCTCCACCCTCGCCGAGAACATGATGACCACCCCGGCCGTTACGATCCGCCCCGACGCCACCCTGCCTCAGGCCGCCCGTCTCATGGCCGACCGGCACATCAAGCGACTCCCGGTCGTCGACGCCGACGGCACCCTCAAGGGGATCGTCAGCCGCGCCGACCTCCTCAAGGTCTTCCTCCGCACCGACGAGGAACTCGCCACCGAGATCCTCCGCTCCGTCGTCGACCGTCTCTTCCCCCTCTCCCACGAGGCCGTCAAGGTCACCGTGGCCCAAGGGATCGCCACCCTGACCGGCGAGGTCCGCGATGGCAACCTGATCCCGTCGGCCGAACGCCTCACCCATGCTGTGGAGGGCATCGTCGACGTCCACTGCCAACTCAAGCACCGGGCTGAAAAGACCAGTTCCTGACCCTCCGTAGCGCCGGGGGCTGCAACTGGCGCAGTGCGGTGGCGCGGTGCCCGCCTCATGAAGATGCCAGTTGTGGAGAGAGGATCTTCAACCTGGTGCTGAAGACCCGCCACGTGGAGTGCGTGGCGATCCTGGAGCCGGTCGCGAAGGGCGCCTGACCTGGGACTTAATCAGTAAGCATTATGTGCAGTGTGGGCGTTATGGGCGATATCTTGACGCTCATTTTGGCGAGTCGTCAGGTGGATTTAGAGTCTCGGGCTATCTCGCCCGCGGGCGCCAGCAGGGCCCCGAGGAATCAGCGATGACACTTCGGGGGCGGCTCGGGGCTCGCGGTTCAACGAAGCCGCGACACCTCCGCGTCGGAGGGCCGGGTCTACGGTGACCTCGGTGTCAGCGTGAGTAGGTGGACGGCCTGACACGGTTGCCGGTGACGATGCCAGCGAGGACGAGCCGGTCGGTGGAGGCGCCTCGCGGCCGGTGAGTCGCCAACCAGGCCACTTCGTCGACGCGCAGGGTGCCGCCGCTGGCTGTCTTGGGAGTGAGGTCGAGGACGAGGAGCTGGCCGAAGGGGACGTTGGTATTGGTGTACTCGGCTTCTCGAGCGAGGTACTTCCCCTCGATGTGAGGGCGGCTGTTGTCGTCGGGATCCTGCTTCATCTCTGTCAGGTAGCGCAGAGATGAGAACTGGACCAGGACGTCGGCGCGGCCCATGCCGGCGTTGTTCGTCTCTACCTGCACAATGCCGTGCAACGGGCCTGTTAGCAGCCAATGGTGGAAGTCGCGCTGCAGGTCTGCCTCGTTCGCCTTACGGTGGCCCTTTTCGGGTTTGCGACGGTAGTCGAAGGGCGGGTCGTCCTTAGTGCCGGCGCCGATGAGGTGAGCTTGTTCCGCTTTGACGGACACCTGTGCCGTGGTGGTCAGGCGGCGAGGGCTGTCTCGTATTCGGCGGGACTGTGGTAGCCGAGGCTGCTGTGAAGCCGGTGCAAGTTGTACCAGCTCTCGATCCACTCGAAAATCGCGGTGCGTGCGGCAGCCCGGCTCGGCCAGGGGTAGGTATCGCCCAGCTCGTTCTTGAGGGTCGAGAAGAACGATTCCGCGAGCGCGTTGTCCCAGCATTGCCCAGTGCGTCCGACCGACAGGCGAATGCCGAACTCGTCGGCCAAGAAGGCGAGTTCACGGCTGGTGTATTGCTTGGACTCAACCGGTCGTTGCAACACAGGCCTGTTGGAGCAACAGTACTTGCTCGTTGAGTGCCTCGGCTGGGGTCTTCCAGCCGAGTGCCTTGCGTGGTCTGGTGTTCAGTGCGTGGGCGACAGCTTCGATGTCCTCGGCGGACCAGCGTGAAAGGTCGGTGCCTTTCGGGAAGTACTGACGCAGGAGCCCGTTCGTGTTCTCGTTTGTGCCTCGCTGCCATGGGCTGTGTGGATCGGCGAAGAACACAGGGATACCGGTCTCGATGCGGAACTGCGTGTGTGCCGACATCTCCTTGCCGCGGTCCCATGTCACAGAGCGCCTCAGCTGCTCGGGCAGCGTCGACATCGTGTTGGCGAGTGCGTTCTTCATGGAGATCGCTCCGTAACCGGCCAGGGCGGGGCCGTTCTTCGTTCGGGGGATTGTCCCGAACCCTTCCTCGCGGGGCAGGTGGACCAGCATCGTGAACCGGGTCGACCGCTCGACTACGGTGCCGATCGCGGAACGCTCCAGCCCGATGATCAGGTCCCCTTCCCAGCGGCCGGGAACAGCACGGTCCTCGACCTCGGCGGGCCTCTCGCTGATCAACGCTTCCGGCGTCACGTGCGCCCAGGTCTTCCGGCGTGAACGCGCCCGCGGCGCACGCAGAGCGCGACCGGTTCGAAGACACAGAATGAGCTCGCGTTTCAGCGCTCCGCGGCCCTGAATGTAGAGGGCCTGGTAGATCGCCTCGTGGCTGATGCGCATGGACTCATCATCCGGGAATTCCAGCTTGATCCGGTTCGCGATCTGCTCCGGACTCCAAGCCTGGACCCATGCCCGATCCGCGCGATGCGGCTTGTTCCGTCCCGTCCAGTTGCCTGTTGCAGGACCTGCGATAGCCCTGCCGCATGGCGTGCTGATCTGACCGGACAGTCGCTCCTGGACGTAGGCGTGCAACCGCGGGTTGGCAACGAGCTTTGCCGCTTTCGGGCGGCGTGCAGCCATGTCGGCTTTCCACTGGGCAACGGACGCCCGATAGTCACGCCTGCCGGCTCTCGTGGCCGCGTTGCGCCTCAGTTCCCGGGAAATCGTTCCAGGATCACGACCGACATCTCGAGCGATCTCGCGCACTCCTTTGCCCTGGGCTTTGAGAAGCGCGATTTCTTCCCGCTCGCGAAACGACAGGTATCTGCCCGAAGGCGGCTTCGGATCGAACGGTCGCATGCCGCCACACTGGCGGTACCAGCGCGTCGCGACCGCCGGCGCCACGCCGACGACGGCCGCGGCCTCCTCGGCAAGAAGGCCCTTGGCGATCTCCGTCCAGAACGCCGCCTCGACATGACGCTGGTACTTCGGATGCCCCGGAGACCTCAACTTCGGACGCACCGCCCTGTCCGCTGCCTGCTGACGACGAACCACCCCACACCTCCACGATCACGAGGTGTTGCGACGACCAGTTGAATCCGCCCTGCATCCGTCACTTGAAGTGGCGTGACCAGGATGAAGGGCGCGCCGTTCCGATCCCGACCACCATCGTGGTGAAGATCAGGCAGCACGTCGAGCAGCATGGGACCTACCGGGTCGCGACCGGCCTGAACCGGATCGAAGGTGACTACCTGTTCTCGAACGTGGGCGGTACCAACATCCTCATGTACTCGCTCGTGGACCGGCTCTGGCGGTCGGCTAAGGCTGGTGCCGGCATCACCAGGAGGATCACTCCCCACTGGCTCCGTCACTTCTTCGCTTCGGCTGGACTGTCCAAGGGTGTACCGGTGACCGACATGGCTGAATGGCTCGGACATCGAGACCCCAAGATCACATACCAGACCTACTCTCATGTGATGCCGGACGCGCCGCAGCGGCTGCGAACGGTCATGGACTCGGTGTTCACCCTGGAATCGGAGCTGACCCTCCCCCTGTCGTTTGAGGCACTCGCCGAAGCGGCCTAGCAGCGACGGGTGTCCCAGACCTGATTCGCCTGCCTGAACACTCGAGGAAATCGACTAGGTCCTCCTGCGCCCTGGTGGGTTCTGGGGCGTCGATGCGTACTCGGAGCTCGTCGAGCAGCTCGTCAGCCGCATCCGAGGCACGTGCGTCAACGGATCCCCAACAACCACGTGATTCGACCCGGCCTCAAGATCGGCGTCTGCGGGGAAAATGGAGGAGACCCGAGCTTCGTGTACTTCTTCCACGAGGCCGGACTCGGCTGCGTCTCGTGCTCGCCGTTCCGCGTCCCCGCCGCCCGCCTGGAGGCTGGTCGTGGGGCCCTGCCGACACGGTCTGCGGACGCGACGAAGTGACCCGCCACCCAGGCCGGTGAGTCTGCTGCCGTGCTGGTCGCCATCGGACAGGGTCGCGTCAGCCCCGGCGTTTCGGATCTGCGGGCCACGCTGGAGGAACAAAACGCGGAGGGGACGGCGGGGCTGTACCCGGGAAAGGACAGGGAACTATGGGGGAGGGGGCGCAACTCAGGCCGGCGCGGCGCCCCCCCCGAACACTCCTCGAGAACTCGCCTCCCTCAGCGGCGTGAGCGCCAGAGCGGGGGTCACAGCCAACGCTGTACGGTTCCGGCCCAGGTCATTCCCGCACCGACGGCGACGTGGAGAACGGTGGTGTCCGGGTGGAGGCGGTCCTGGTCCCGTGCCACGTGGAGGGCCATGGGAATGGAGGCCGCGCCCGTGTTGCCGAACGTATCGGCGGTGACGACGAGTTGTGAGGCGGAGATGCCCAACTCAAGACTCAAGGAACGCAGCATGCGGGGATTCGCCTGATGCGGAACGACGAGGTCGATCTCGCCCAGGGGCAGACCGGACAGCTGGACGAGTCTGTCGACGATCTTGGGGAAGACGTCTTGGAAGTAGGCCGCGACGGCCTTCCCGTTCATGTGCAGGTAGTGACCGCCTTCGGAGACGGTGCGTTCGGTCGTCGGCCGGGCGCTGCCGCCGGCCCGGATCCCCACGATGTCGGCGAGTGCGCCGTCGGTTCCCTGTGCGCTGCACAGGATGCCCTTGCCCGTGGTCGCCGGACCCACGACCACGGCGCCTGCACCGTCCGCGAACAGGACACCTGTGGAGCGGTCGACGGGATTTTGGAACTTGGAGAACGTCTCCGCTCCGATGACCAGGGCGTGCCCATCGGGGTGGGACGCGGCGAGGATGTCGCGGGCCGTCTTCAAGGCGTAGAGGAAGCCCGCGCAGGCGCCGCCCACGTCGGTGGCCCAGGCCCGGTCCGCACCTAGACGGTGCTGCACCCGGCAGGCCGTAGCGACCGCGAGCTGATCGGGTGTGCTCGTGGCCACGAGGATGACGTCGATGTCCCTGGGAGAGAGGTGGGCATCGGCGAGTGCGTGCTCGGCGGCTGAGACCGCGAGTTCGGACGTGGCCTGGCCGGGTTCCGCGTACTGCCGCTGCCTGACCCCGGTCATGCGCTCGATCCACTCCGGGTCCACGCCGTACTGGTCGGCGATCTGCGCATTGCTGACCCTGCGCCGTGGGACGTGGACTCCCAGGCCCTGGATTCCGAAGGCGGGGGACGGCTGGCGGGTCACGTGCGGACTTCCCGGGTGTTCGCATCCTGCACGACGCGTGCGCAGTGGGCCACGGTCACGCCCTGCTCGGCCAGCCGTGAGTCGTCGACCGGCATGCCGAATTCCTCCTCGGCCCGGACCGCGATCTCCACGACCTGGAGCGAGTCGAGGTCGAGGTCTTCGACAAGTCGGGACTCTGCGGTGATTTCATCGACCGGACGATCTGCGACGGCGGCGACAAGGGCCGTGACCCGGTGCAGGATGTCAGCAGCTGTGGACATGGTGGATTTCCCATCTCGGTGGACCACGTGGAGAGGTCTGTTGACGGTGGTGTTGGTCAGACGCAGGGCAGGGGCGCGGTGTTCTGGTGCGATGCTGTGGCCACGGCGTGGGCCATCGCATTGATCTTCGGGGAGCACCTCAGGCGAGGGTGCTCCGGTCGCCCCCGGTGAGGATCTCCAGGTCGGTGTAGAAGCGTCCCGACGGGCGGGGCTGGCCCAGCAGGATGCGGCGCGCGGCGTCGGCGGTGAGGGCGCCGCCGAGTGCGACTCCCGAGGCGAGTTGCGGCCAGCTGCTGAGGGTGATGCCGATCTGGGAGATGGAGGCCCTCAGTTCCGGGCTGATGCGCTCCCTGTCGACCATGGTGAGGATGACGTCGACCATCTCCTCGTGGGTGAGGTCCTTGAGGTCGCTGGAGGTCGTCTCTCCGAGGAGGCCGTGCAGGAGGGGCCGCTCGGGTTCGAGGTCGAAGCGTTCCACGTCCAGCAGGCCGCGGTCATTCGCGTCCATGACCACCGGGACACCTAGGTCCCGGGCGCGCTCGCGGGCGGCGATCTTCACGTAGGGGGTGTCGCACTCTTCGACCAGGAGGTCGATGGGGCCCGCGCCGCCGGTGAAGAAGTCTTCCATGGTGTCGTCGGTGAGGCCGTCCTGGTAGAGCTCGATGTCCAGCCAGGGGTCGATCTCCAGCATCTGCCGGGCCGCCAGTACACATTTGTTCAGCCCCAGGTGATGGACGCCCGCGCGCAAGCGGTTGAGGTTCGAGACGCTGAGGGAGTCGAAGTCGGCCAGCTTGAACGATCCGCCGATGCCTTCCATCGCGAAGGTCAGGGCGGCACTGCTGCCGACCGAGAGACCGATGATGCCCACACGACGTCCCAGCAGCCGGCGCTGCTGCGCACGGTCGATCCGACCGCGGTTGCGGTCGGTGCGCACGAGGCGGAACTCCTCGCGAGGGAGCAGGTGCACCAGGCGTCCCGACCACGGGTACCAGACCCAGGTCCCGTACTCCTGCGGGTCGGTGCCGGCCAGTTGTTCCGATACGGCCCGCTGCACGGCGTCCGGCGATGAACGTAGACCGGGCTCGCGGCTGGTGACCAGTTCCGCCAGCTGATCCGCGATCGTGTCCAGTACCTCGCGGACCTCACCCGAGTCGATTAGACGCTGCAGGCCGATCCGGTCGTGCTCGTGCGCCGGGGTGAAGAGCACGGGCTGCCAGCACGCGCCGGAACGCGGATCGCCGCTCGTGGCGGTCGCCGCGACCGTGAGACGGGTGGAGGACAGGCGTACGAGGTCCTGCGGGGCCGTGCCGGGCCGCGGTGTCGCACCCAGCACGGCATGCTGCGCGGGGACTACCGCGGCGGGGAAGGATTCTTCCAGTTGCTCGACGAGCCCGCCGAACTCGCCTGACGGGAGTCCGGGGCGGTACAGCATGATCACCACGTCTTCGGTGTAGTGCTCGACGTAGCGGCGCGTACCGGGGACGGGGCGGAAACCGAACCGCTCGTGGAATCGGTCCTGCCCGTCGGCGGTCCCCGAGGTCCCGATCATCGCCTTGGCTCCCAGGAAGCGCGCGGCGCCCATGGCGAAGGCATTCAGATGGATCCCCAGGCCCAGCTTGCGCGCCTGGTGCTCCACCACCAACCGACTGTGCTCAAACGTTTCCGCAGTACCCAGGCCGTTCTCCCTGAGAACGTCGTCGTAGAGGGCGGCTCCCAGGTACGCCCGGGTCTGGAAGAGGTTGCCTGTCTCCGGCGTCGAGAGCCTCACGTACCCCAAGGGCGGACCCCCGGCCTCCCGCCTTCCGACGAAGTGCCAGGCGCCGAAGTCCAGTTCCTGGTCGTCGGCGTAGCCGCCGTCCGGTGTCCGGAAGTCGGGGCGGCGGCCATGGTCGAAGAGGATCCTCGCCCTCAGCTCACGGATCCGCCCGACCAGCTCTGCTTCTCCCGCCCCACCCGCCTCGACGCGGAACGCGGATACATGCCACGGAACGCCCGCGGTCGTATGAATGTTCTTCATGACCAGTAACCCACTTCGACTAGCGCATGCTGCTCAGCTGTGCTCCGGGGGCGCACTCCCAGCGCACCCGAGATCACAACGAGTGCGCCGATGATCGGTTGCGCGCTTGCTGTCGTGATCGTCCGGAACACCTCGACGAGGGGTGATGTGCAGGTGACCGGCAGCGGGTGCGAGGCATTGGAGCTTTGAGGCGTCCGGAGTTGGCGCCGTGGGGGCCGGACCTTGCAGGGGCCTCGGGCGCGCCCGGGGTGTGGTGCCGCCTGAGACGCCGTCGAGTGGGTGACGACTGGATGTCTGTTCCCCGCGTCCGGATGGGTGAGGGACGAGGGCGGCGATGATCGGCCCCGCGAAGGATGGGCCGCGAAGACCGCATTGACGTCCGCCACTCCTCGGAGGAACCCTCGTGCCCGACCTCGCCACCCCGGTGCTGACCCGCAAGATGCACTACATGTTCACGCTGCTCGACGCCGACCGGGACGGCTACCTTAGGGAAGACGACCTGGCTGCTGTAGCCGACCGGATGGCTGAAGCGTTCCCGGGGCAGCCGGACCGGATCCGCACGCTCCGCGACGCCCTGCACCGGCTTTGGGCCGACCACCTCGCACACCTCGATCTCGGGGGCGGCCGCCTCGACCTCGAAGCCTTCGAGCAGGGGATCCGACGCTCGGTGGCCGCCAGCCCCGTCACCCTGCTGGAGACCCTGCACGCGGGGGCCTCGGCGTGGCTCGCCCTGACGGACGTCGACGAGGACGGACTGATCGGGCTGGACGAGTACCTGCGGCTCAGCCGGGCAATCGGTGGAGTGCCCGCGCAGCGGATGGAGGAGGCGTTCCGCCGCCTGGACCGCGATGGGAACGGCACCTTGGATCCGGCTGAAATCGATGCCGCCGTGGTGGAGTTCTTCACCAGTGAGGACCCGGATGCCCCGGGCAACTGGCTCTACGGCCCGTTCTGATCGGCCTGGAATCCGGGTCCTGAATTTCAGACGACCTGGACGGCCGTCCGCTGTGCGTGCCGCTGGACAGGTGGGGTCGGGGGCTCCTCGTGAGCTCTTCTGTGAGCGCGTCCACGGTGCCGGCGCACGGCGGGGAGCCCGCGCCCCCGAAGGGGTGCGGTCGAGCGGGCCGATCGCCTTGATCCGGTGAGTGGCCTCGGCGGTTGACGTACGGTCACCGGCTTGCTGCTGACAGCGGCAAGGTAGCGCCGGGCCACAGCAAGGTCGTCGGTGAAGTCGGCATCGGCACCAAAGGGGTCCGGCCACTATCAGGCTTCTTGGTGCACTGAGCGTGACATGGCGTGCGTCGTTGATGCCTTTGCTGTGGGTCCCGGTGTGCTGCCGGGTGGCGGGGGAGCGGGCGTCTCCGGATCCCGTGCTGGTTCGGTGCTGACTCGGACGTCCTGTGCGCCGAATAGCCGCAGGTGGTAGCTCTGGTCGGATGAGTTGTCGTACCACTCGATGGTGGTCCCGATGAGACTGGCGGCGACGATCCGTCTGATGCCGGACGGAGCCTTCGGGTCGGCTGCGGTGGAGGCCATGTGGACCACTTCCAGGATGTCTGGAGGGACGTCGGGTGTGGCCACAACGTAGAAGTCCGCAGGTCAGCGGCATATGTGGCGCGCCATCACAATCAACCCCACCTGAGTGTGCCGCGCCACCATACGGCCCGGACCGATCCCCGTGGACCCCTCCGGAAGCGGGTAGGAGGCCCCTGTCGGAATTGCAGAGTTGCGCCTGTTTTGGGAGTGCGATGCTGGTTTCGTGCTGGTTACGCAGCGTTGAGCGCGATGTGATCCGGTCGATCCGATACAGAACGGGCGGGGTAGGGATCCGAGATTGCTCCGCCTCTGAGTGCGATTCGCGCTCGGTGTGGGCTCGCGCGTTTTCGTGGGAAGTTTGAGCGTGTATGCCTGCCTGGCTGCGGGGGCTCTGGCCGGCACGTCATGAGGGCCGGATCGCTGCCAAGCCTGAACTTTGAGTCCGGAACTTCGTTGCCCGTAGGTGAGGCTCAGGTGGAAGCCGTCCGGCTCTTCAGGGTCGACGCCCTACCTCGACCGCGCCGCGTGGACTTCGTCGCTCGCCCCGGAGCTGACGCGCCGCTGCCCGGCTTTGATGCGCTCGAGGACGCGATCGCGATGTTCTGGAACTGGATCGGACGGACCCAAGAGAATTCTGCGAGGACTGGATGAACGGGACCCGCTACGGTGAGGTGAAGGGCTACGACGGCCCTCCGATTCCTGCCCCCGAACTCCCCCCAACTCGCTTGAAGCCCAGGGGAAGAACGGGCTGAACTGCACTGACGTCAGGCGAGCCGCGAGTTGGACAGTGTCACAGCCCGCGCTCCGCTTCTTTCTGGTCAGATGGTGAGCGGCTGGCCCATGCGGCGGTTTTCTGATCTTGAACATGTGTCCCGTGTGGGTGAGGGTGTGGTCAGGTCTACTCGGATGGATGCTGGCCTTTTGCTGACTCTACTGACGAGTAGTTAGATGACGCTATCGGGGGCGAGGGCGCGCGCCTCCTGGAAGGCGATCGTTGCGCAGGGGCCTCCAGTCTTGATCCCCATAGGCGGCGCGGGCGTCTCCGTTGCCCTTTTGCCGAGGCTGCGGCTCAGTCCTCCTCCCTCGCGTAGGTCGTGCCGCCACGTTGTGGGTAGTCCACAAAGCGGGTAGGTGAAGCGGTCGAGGATATGCCGGTGGGCGCCCCGCGCTGTAGCTGATGAGCGGTCGGTAGCGGGGCCGTTCACCGTGCCCAGCGCAAGGCCGTGGCAGCGTCGAGGGCGATCGTCGGGTCCTTCGCCATTCGAGTGGCCGCCGCACGCTAACCGGGTGGTGTGGGTCAACCGCCGGGATCCGGCTCCGGATCCTGGTCCGAGAGCCGCGTCGGGAGCCCGGTGCCGGCGCTGACGGCTTCCGCGACGTCGGCCAGTGCCTCGGCAACGGCTTTCGCCGCGTCTTGCACGGCCTGGACGGCCAGATCGTCCGAGGCGGCCTCGCGTATGGCCGGGGGAGGGGGGAGGACGTCGCTAAGGCCCGGAGTGACGTTCCGTAGGGCGGAGGTGACTTCGCCGGGTATACCCAGATGGTTTTGACCGGGATCTGGGCGAGCTGGGGGAGCGCCACCGGTCTTGTTCCGGTCGCTCCGTGTCGAAATGGTGCCGCGGTTGAACCGCGTCGATGGCCGAGGCATCTGCCGATAAGCCGCTTGGCTCACTCGGCCGCTCGGTTAAGGCGCCACGGGGCAGAACATCCTCCATGGATAGCAATCGTGAGATGGACCCGGAGCATCAGGTCCCGGACGGTGGCGACGAGAAGACAGTGCACGCGTTGGGTGCGCTGTCGAAGGCCCTGGAGACCACGGAACGGGCCCGCGGCCATCTGTACGGGTTCCACCAGCTGACCGGGACGGCGGATTTCGAGCTCGGGGACGCGGTCCGGCTGCTGCGCGAGGCGGGCCACGAGGAGCAGGCAGCCCGGGTCGAGCGCGAGATCGTGGGCCGCAACGTCATCCCCGGCCACTGGACGTTCCAGATCGTCGAGGCCTACAACGAGACTTACTGATCGTTTCAGAATGAGGTTCGGAGTCGCCGTAAGCAGATGATGCTGCAGGCGAGTTGGAGGAGTCCGAGGTGGAGGTCGGCTCGTATCTCGTAGCGGATTCGAAGGCGTTTGAACTGGTGGAGCCAGGCGAAGGTGCGCTCGACGACCCAGCGGGTCTTGCCCAGGCCGGAGCCGTGAAGTGTGCCGCGGCGGGCGATCCTGGGGGTGATCCCGCGGGCCCGGATCAGGCGCCGGTACTTGTCGAAGTCGTAGCCGCGGTCGGCGAAGAGTCGGCGGGGTCGGTGACGTGGCCGTCCTCGAAGCCCGCGGATGCGGGGTATCGCGTTGAGCAGAGGCATGAGCTGGGTGACGTCGTGACGGTTTCCGCTGGTCAGGGAGACGACGAGTGGGGTTCCGTGCCGGTCGACGATGAGGTGGTGCTTGCTCCCCGGGCGGGCGCGGTCGACTGGCGAAGGTCCGGTGTGAGCCCCCCTTTGAGGGCTCTGACGTGCGAGGCGTCGATCGCGGCGTCATCCTTGTCCAGCAGCCCGGCGGCCCGCAGCTCGGCCAGGAGGACTTCGTGGAGGCGGGGCCACACGCCTGCCTCGGTCCAGTCCCGAAGCCGGCGCCAGGCCGTCACACCACTGCAGCCGAACCGCTCAGCGGGAACGTCCCGCCAGCTCACGCCCTTGCACAGCACGTAAACGATGGCCCTCAACGCCGCACGATCGTCTACCGGCAGCCGCCCGGGATACCGAAACCGCCTGGCCGGCCGCTCCGGCAACAATGGGGCCACACGTTCCCACAGGTCATCAGGCACGAGATCAGCAGACACACCCCAGATCCTGCCGACACCACACCCAACTGCCAAGCCCCGCAACCAATCTCATTCTGAAACGATCAGTTACTACCAACCCTTCGCCGCGGTGGAACGGGACATCGTCGACGAGCTGGCCGGCGGGCGTGACCACCTCCTGGAGGCCCGACTCAAGACGAAGCGCCGCACCCACCACCATCCCGACCACACGGCAACACCGCCTTCCATCTCCTGAGACGAGGCCCCGTGAAGTGGGGGAGGGCGGGGAGCGTACGGAAGCTCCCCTGACCGACCGGGGCCTCTCAAGGCCCGGGCAGAGCGGCGCGCAGCGGTGTCCCTTACGTTGCGGCGTGCGCTCCGACAGACTGCCGGTATGCCACGTGCCCGCCCAGCGCACCGCTGATGGCCACGGCAGCCAGTCCGCCCAAGGACCACATCCGCCCCTTCGCCGAGCGGCCCTGGAGCCGCGCTGCCAAGGACGCCGTATAACAGGCCACCGCGGCCACGTTGGAGACGGCATGGGCCAGCCCGACCCGCGCCTGCTCGGGCGGCAGGTCCGCCCAGTCCGCCCAGCCGGCCACTGCTGCCGGGGCGACACCGGTCAGGCCGACGGCGGTGAGGGTGGTCGCGGCGTGTCGGGCGCCGGGTACGGCGTCCAGTACCGAGGCCGACAGCCAGCATCCGATGGGCACTTGGACGAGCACGGGGTGCACGGGGTGGCCCAGGGGCCTGCCGCGCAGCAGGTCGCGTACGCCACCCAGGGGAAGAGAGCGGATGCCCCTCTGGAGAGCCCTGATGGCGGGATCGGCCGCCGTCGTACGTTCGAGCCGGTCCAGGGCTGTGAGCCACCAGGCCGAGGCGGTGTGAAGTGCCACCGCCGGGTCGGCCGTGAGCGAGGTGTCACCGGTGCGTGAGTTCATACACGACGCCTACCCGCCATCACGCTGTCATCCCGCCAGAGCCTCGACTGCACCCGAACGATCGACCCGCCAACGGGGAGCGCCGGCAGAGCGTGGTCCGGGCTCAGTCGGGACAGGCAAGCGCTGGAGGCGAGCAGGATCGCAGCGAGGGCGGGGATGAGTACCAGATCCGAGAATATGTTGCCCCGCCACGTCCCCACCCGTGAGCGCAGATCGCGCGGCGGGAGCCGCATCGGCTCTTCCGGTCGGCTGAAGAGGTCACGCGTGCGGAGGCGCCGGGGAAGCGGGGTGCAGCGGGACGGCCCCAGTCTCACCTTCTGCGACTCATCGGGCCTCCACACCCTCCTGTATGCGGCCTCATCGCGCAGGAACCGGGTCGGACCATTCGCCTCAAGAACCCGCCTCCGCAGTTCGCTCACCTGCTGAGACTCATGGGCGCCGCCCAGCTCTTCCTTGTGACGGAGGCTTGAGGTGTCGGCGGCCTACCTGTGCCGCAGTCGAGGGATCGGCCGGTTCAGCCCGTTGGATCCGTCGTGCTACGAGCCGGGATACGTCTGCCAGGAGTCTGCGCGACACTGAGCGACGGGGTTCTGCTCGACCGGCGGTGCCTCGCGGCGTCTGCGTCGGCTCCCGTACCAGAATGCGCCGATCAGAAGGACGACCAGGACCACTCCGGCAAGCATGAGGAAGAGCGAGGCCTGGCCTTCGGCGGCGAGCGTTCCGATTGCAGTCATGCGCAGCCCTTACCCGTTCCCAGCGGACATATCAGTTCTCAACGGGGTTTATCGGTTAACCCGGGCGCGTCAGCTCCACCGTTGGACCGTCTAGCCGCTTCGCCCGTCCAGGCCAATCCCTCGCTTGGGACGAGCAGCGTGATCGCGGTCGGGGTACACGGGTGGGGGGTGGCCGTCCGCGCCGCTCCTGTACGAGAGCTCAGGAGGCGCTTGGTGGACGGGATCGTACTGCTCAAGGAAGACCACAAGACGGTTGAGAAGCTGTTCAAGCAGTTCGAGAAGGCCGGCGATGACGCGCACGCCGAGAAGCGGAAGATCGCGGACAAGGTGATCGACGAGCTGACCACGCACACCTGGATCGAGGAGAAGATCTTCTACCCGGCTGCCCGGGAGGCGGCGCCCGACACCAAGGACCACGTCCTGGAGAGCATCGAGGAGCATCATGTCGTGCTGTGGATGCTCTCTGAGCTGAAGGACCTCGACGCGGCCGATGAGCGGTTCGACGCCAAGATGAGCGTGCTGATGGAGAACGTCCGTCACCATGTCGAGGAGGAGGAGAAGGAGTGGTTCCCGGACGTCCGCAAGGCCATGTCGCAACCGCCTCACTGAACTCGGCGAGCAGATGGAGGCGGCGAAGAAGAAGGCTCCCGGCGAGCCCCTGGCCGTCCCAAGCGCCAAGCACTGACTGCGGGCCGCCAATTTCGTGACTCCGCTCCCGATCAAGCGCCGCCCTGTCCGCGAATGTGCGGGCGGGGCGGCGCTTGGCGTCAGAGGTTGGCGGGGAAACGGGCCCATGCGCGATGTTCGCCCAGCGCTTGCGATAGCTCTTCCACGATCGCCGTGCTGGTCTCGCCAGTAGCAATGCCGGGATCGTCCGCAGTGATGCCGCACGTTTCGAGGAGCTGCTCCGCACTGTTCCAGCCGCCGACGGCCTTGCCGTGGCGGTACGCCTCGGTGACGAGCAACAGGACGCGCGGGTCGGGAGCTGTGGGAGGTCGTGCGGTACCGGCCTTTGCGTCGCGGGCGCCGTAGGCATCTGAGCCCGCTTCGGGCGCGCCAGCCAGGAGGAGGGCGTCGAATTCGACGGAACGGGCGGTGGCGAAGGTGCGTTGGACGGCGATCGGATCGCCGTCGGGGCCGAGGGTGCCGCCAGTGGGTGCGATGACGAGGGGCACCATGCCGGAGTCCAGGATCGCCTGTCGAGCGGTCCGTACACCGTCCAGGTCGGCGGCCGGGTCGGCGATGATCCCGATCACGCGTCCGTCGGTCGGCCAGGTTCCTCCCATCTGGGAGAGGGCGGGGCTGGGGTCGGCCGCGACGAGCGGCACGGTGGCGACAGGAGCCGGCAGACCGAGACCCGAGGCCACCTCCTCGCACAACTGCGGGTCGATGTTGGCCAGGACCTTCAGGGTGCGTTCCTTGATGGCCTGCTCGTAGCACTTGTTCAGTTCGAAGGTGTAGGCCGCGATGATGTGTTCGCGCTCGGTCGGGGTCATGCTGAGCCAGAACAGGCGGGGTTGGGTGAAGTGGTCGGAGAAGGAGGCTGGTGTCTCGCGGACCTTGCTCGCTGCCGGAACCTTCACGGGCGTCTCGATGAAGGCGCTCATGTCGGCGCCCGCGAGGAAGGGGCAGCCGCCGTCGAGGGTGTTGGGGTGGTAGGGGGCGACGCCGGTGTGGACGGCGCTCTGGTGCATCCCGTCGCGGAGCATGTCGTTGACGGGTGCGTGCGGCCGGTTGACGGGGATCTGGCCGAAGTTGGGGCCGCCGAGGCGGCTGATCTGGGTGTCGAGGTAGGAGAAGAGGCGGCCGGTGAGCAGCGGGTCGTCGGTGACGTCGATGCCGGGGACCAGATGGCCGGGGTGGAAGGCGACCTGCTCGGTCTCGGCGAAGTAGTTCTTGACGTTGGCGTTCAGGGGCATCAGCCCGATGGGCTGGACCGGCGCGAGCTCCTCCGGGACGATCTTCGTCGGGTCGAGGAGGTCGATGCCCTCGAACATCTGGTCCTCGGTGTCGGGGAAGGCCTGGATGCCCAGCTCCCACTGCGGGAACGCGCCCGATTCGATGGCGTCGGCGAGGTCGCGGCGGTGGAAGTCGGGGTCCATGCCGCAGATCAGCTGCGCTTCCTCCCAGACCAGGGAGTGCACGCCCAGCTTGGGCTTCCAGTGGAACTTCACCAGCACGCTCTCGTCGGACGCGTTGACCAGCCGGAAGGTGTGGACGCCGAAGCCCTCCATCATGCGCAGTGAGCGGGGGATGGCGCGGTCGGACATGTTCCAGAGGGTGTGGTGGGTGGCCTCGGTGTGCAGGGACACGAAGTCCCAGAAGGTGTCATGCGCGCTCTGGGCCTGCGGGATCTCCCGGTCGGGGTGCGGCTTGCCGGCGTGGATGACGTCGGGGAACTTGATCGCGTCCTGGATGAAGAACACCGGGATGTTGTTGCCCACCAGGTCGAAGGTGCCCTCGCCGGTGTAGAACTTCGTGGCGAACCCGCGGGTGTCGCGCACCGTGTCCGCCGAGCCGCGCGAGCCCAGCACGGTGGAGAACCGTACAAAGACCGGAGTCTCCACGCCCTTCGCAAGGAACGCCGCCTTGGACACCTCACCTGCCGTTCCGTAGCCCTTGAAGACACCGTGGGCGGCGGCGCCCCGCGCGTGGACCACCCGTTCCGGGATCCGCTCGTGGTCGAAGTGGGTGATCTTCTCGCGCAGGTGATGGTCCTGGAGGAGGACTGGGCCGCGCGGGCCCGCCTTGAGCGAGTGATCGGTGTCGGGCAGGCGTGCGCCCTGGGCGGTAGTCAGGTAAGCGCCACTCTGCGCGACGCGCGCCTGGTCCGCTCCTGTGGGCTGGCCCGTGGGGCTGACCGTCTCGGGGCCGTCCTGATCTGCTTTCGGGGGCAAGGGTTCGTTCGGCTGTGTGGGCTCGGCCAGGGGCGGGGGCACCGAGCCCGGTCGGCCGGGTAGTTCGTTGCGGGCGGCGTCTTCTGCTGACTGCCGTTGCTTCTTCTTCGTCATGATCGTTCTCCTCGTTGCGCCGACGTCGTGGTGGGCCCCGCGTACCCGATCGCGGCAGGTCAGGGGAGGGGAGTGCCGCCCGTGGCGTTGACGATCTCTCCGGTGATGTAGCTGGCCTGGGGTGAGGCCAGGAAGACGTAGGCAGGAGCCATCTCCGCCGGCTGGGCTGCTCGGCCCAGGGGCGACTGCTTGCCGAACTCGGTGACGTCGGGCATGGTCGCCGGGATCAGCGGCGTCCAGACGGGTCCGGGGGCGACGGCGTTGACGCGGATCCCGCGTTCGGCGACCATCTGCGCCAGTCCGTGGGTGAAGGAGATGATCGCGGACTTGGTCATCGCGTAGTCGAGGAGGTGGGGGCTGGGCTGGTAGCCCTGTACCGAGGCGGTGTTGATAATCGACCCGCCTCGTGGGATGTGGGCGAGGGCGGCGCGGGAGAGCCAGAACATGCCGTACAGGTTGGTCTTCATCACCCGGTCGAACTGCTCCGTGGTGATGGCCTCGATCCCGTCGGGCTGGGACATCTGGTACGCGGCGTTGTTGACGAGGATGTCTAGGCGTCCCAGGTCGCCGACGGTGCGGGCGATCAAGGCCTCGCACTGCGTCTCCTCGCGGATGTCGCACAGCACGGGCACGGCCTTACGGCCCGCCTCGCCGACCAGGCGCGCGGTCTCGGCGGCCTCGTCGGCTTCCTCGGGCAGGTGGGTGAAGGCGACGTCCGCGCCCTCGCGGGCGAAGGCCAGGCACACGGCCCTGCCGATCCCGGAATCCCCTCCGGTGACCAGAGCCACCTGGTCCAGGAGCACGTCGTGGCCTTGGTAGGAGTCCTCGCCGTGGTCCGGTCGGGGATTCATCTCCTCGGTCGAGCCGGGGTGGTCCTGCTCCTGCTCCGGAAACGGCGGGAGTGGGTGGCGGGTGACGGGGTCGGGAACGCGGGGTGCTTTCGGGGAAGACATTCGTTCCTCCTGCTCTCCGGTGCGCGCAAGGGCGAGTAGTGGCTCAGTTCGCCGGGTAGGGAGCGGCCTTGAGGCAGCGGGCGAGGTGGGCGGTGTTCGCGGCGAGGGTGGCGGTGGTGCCGGCGGTCTTCTCCGGTGTCTTCTCGAGGTCCTGGTAGTCGGTGCTCTGCATCGCCTCACCGACCCAGTAGGTGACGGCGTTGGGGGCGAGGGAGAACCCGGCGTCGTTCAGGCCCTGGTAGAGGTCGGCGCTGACCTTGTGGGCGCCGTCCTCGTTGCCGACGACACAGACCGCGGCGACCTTGCCGTAGGTGAGCATGCGGCCCTCGTCGTCGGTCTCGGAGATCTCCGCATTCAGCCGTTCCATGACCTTCTGGGCGATGCTGGAGGGATGTCCGAGCCAGATGGGCGTGGACAGGATCAGGATGTCGCAGCCCAGGATCGTGTCGCGGATCTCCGGCCAGGCGTCGCCGTCGCCCAGGTCGGTGCTCACACCGGTCTTCACGTCGTGGTCGGCGATCCGGACGGTCTTTCCCGTGACTCCGTGCTCGGCGAGCGCCGCCATGGTCTGCTCGGCCAGCAGCTGAGAGCTGGACGGGTCGGGGGAGGGGGAGAGGGTGCAGACGAGCGCGACAGCACGCAGCGGGGTGTTTCTATTGGGGTTCATGATGCGCGGCTACCCCCACACCCCGCTTTGATGTGGCAAGCGATCCCATTCATCCCCTTTGGGTCAATCTGCCCCCCGTGGTCCAGGCCTTCCCCGTACGGGAGGCCATTGAGGCGCCCGTGCCGTGCCCAAGATCAAACCGGTCGCGCCGACCGCAGTGAGCAGCAGGACCCCACACGTAGTGGTGGATGTACATTCCGCGAGCCAGCCGAGCGGGCCCCGACTTCCGGCTGTCAGTCGGTCGGCTCCTGGGGCTTGGCGTTGCCCGGCCCGGCTGCGGGCTGCTCGCCCTTCTCGCTCCCGTCCTCCCCGGACCCCTTGTGCTGGGGCTGTCCGGTCGCGTCCGGGAGGTCGGGGGCACTCGGGCCGAAGGGGGGCAGGTCCGGGGTGACTGCGTCTCGCTTCTCCGGAACGCGGTCCGGAAGTTCAGGCTCCGATGGTGCACTGCGCATGACAGGTCTCCTTACGGGTGGCTGGGGCGGACTCCGGCAACGGGAAGTCGCAGGGGCGGCGGAGCCGGGCTCGGCGGGAGCGCCGGCCGCGTGGTGGCGGGGGGATGCCACCACGCGGCTCGGGCCGTTCGGGAACCCGCGCCGCTCACTCACTGCGACGGGCTCCCTCATTCAGGCTTGTCGCCGGGATCCAGCCGCGCAAACGGGCGGCACCCGTCCATTGCGCTGGGAATCGGGCACAGGCGGCCGGGCTGGTGCCCCGGCCCGGGCGAGCGGTCCGGTTGGCACGACCGGCCACGGGTAGGCGGGGCATGGGCAGTGCTCGGCGGTTCACGCTGTGGCGGCCCCCGAGGGGACGGTGTGCGGGATGACCGATGAGGCGGACACGGGACATCCGGAAGAGCTCCTGGCCGGGCTCCGGGTCGATGCGAGCCGTCCAGAACAGCCCGTCCTACTCGATGGCGCGGGGCTGCCGATCCGGACGTGGCGCGAGAATCACCCGTACGACCGGAGGCTCCGGCGGGTGGAGTACGAGCGTGCCAAGCGGATTCTGCAGATTGAGATGCTCAAGCTGCAGAAGTGGGTGAAGGAGACCGGCGCCCGGGTCGTGGTGGTGTGCGAGGGCCGCGACGCCGCGGGCAAGGGCGGCACCATCCAGCGGTTCACCGAGCGCCTCAACCCGCGCGGAGCCCGGGTCGTGGCCCTGGACAAGCCCACCGAACGCGAAGCGGGCCAGTGGTACTTCCAGCGCTACGTCGGCCACCTCCCGGCCGCCGGCGAGATCGTGTTCTTCGACCGCTCCTGGTACAACCGCGCGGGCGTGGAGAAGGTCATGGAGTTCTGCACGGACGAGGAGTACAGGCTCTTCCTGGCCCAGTGCCCGTCCTTCGAGACGATGCTCGTCGAGGACGGAATCCACCTGGTCAAGTTCTGGTTCTCCGTCTCGCGCGCGGAGCAGCGCACCCGCTTCGCCATCCGCCGCGTGGATCCGGTCCGCCAGTGGAAGCTCTCGCCGACCGACCTGGCCTCCCTCGACCTCTGGGACGACTACACGGCGGCCAAGATCGCCATGTTCCGTGCCACCGATACGGACGACGCCCCCTGGACCGTGGTCAAGAGCAACGACAAGCGCCGGGCGCGGCTCCAGGCCATGCGCCATCTGCTGTGGCGACTGGACTACGCGAACAAGGACCCTGACGCGGTCGGCATCCCGGACCCTCTCATCGTCGGCGCCGCCGACACCCTCCTGGAAGCGGGCGAAGAGACCGCGGACCTTTCCCCGACCCCGCTCGCCGCCCGTCTGTCCGGTCCCGGTGAGCATCCATGAGGAGCCAGGCGCAGGGCTCGCGTCGAGGTGTCCCGGGCGGATGGCTCGGACGCGGTGATGGGGTCTGGCCTGGGTTCGGTCCCTCTCGGCACTGGCCTCCGGACCTATTCTTCCCAGTGGGCGCTCCGCCTCGTTCTGGGCTTCTTGGGCACCGGGGTAGGTGTTCGTACGCCGACGCTCATCCGGTGGTCACGGCAGGCGATCAGTCGGACTTGCCGGGGCCCGTAGTGATGTGGAAGAGCTGTTCGGTGCCGGTGAGTTCGAGGAGTTTGGTGACTTGCCGGTTGGGGGCGTGGAGGGTGACGTGGCGGCCGTGTGCTTCAGCGGTGAGGCGGGCCCGAAGGATGGCGTTGAGGCCGGATGAGTCGCAGAAGGTGAGTTCCGTCAGGTCGAGGACGACTTCGGGCGGACAGTCGGGCTGGGTGATCAGGGTATGCAGGGCACCTTGGAGCAGCGGGGCCCGGTCGATGTCCATCTCGCCGCCGATGTTGACGATCACTTGCGGCACTTGCTTCTCCACCTCTACGGGCGGAACGCGGTCCTGCGCATCTTTCATGTGTACAGCCTAGAAGGATGCCAGGGCGGTGGCCAGATCCTTCCAGGTCAGCCGGGCTTTTGCTGTCGGCCGGGGTTGCCGCGGAGACGGTGCGCGCTGCGGGTGGTGAGGCCGTCGAGGTCGTTCTCGGGCTGCTGCGGGAGGTGTCGGAACTCGATCGGATCCCGCCACGCTGCGAACAGCGGTCCGGCGGCCACCGCCGGACCACGGGAGCTTTCCAAGCATCGTCAGCCGAAGGAGAACGAGCCAGGTTATTGCGCGTCCTCGCTGACATGAGTGAGGCGATCCAGGACAGGCGCAGAGCATGACACGCACATCGAAGGCAGGCCCAGGTGGGGACGACCGGCGCTGTGAAACCGGCCCCGAGAACACGGCGGGACCGGGTCCGACGGTGGAGGAGCGGGCGCCCGACCGGCCCACCGAGTTGCCGAAGCGGTCGTGGAAGGCGGTGCTGCGCGGCACCGTAAGGGAGTTCCAGGAGGACGAACTCGCCGACCGGGCCGCGGCGCTCACCTACTACGGGGTCCTGGCGCTCTTCCCTGCTCTGCTGGTGCTGGTGTCGCTGCTGGGCATCGCCGGGGAGTCGGCGACGAAGCAGGTCCTGGAAAACCTGCGGCAACTCGCTCCCGGTTCGGCGCGGGACGTGGTCAGCGACGCGGTGTTGCAGCTTCAGGGTCACTCCGGGGTGGGCTCGCTGCTGGCGATCGTCGGCTTGGTCGTCGCCGTGTGGTCGGCGTCCGGCTACATCGCCGCGTTCATCCGCAGCTCGAACGCCGTCTATGACATCCCCGAAGGCCGCCCTGTCTGGAAGGTCCTCCCGCTGCGCCTGGCCCTCACCGTCACGCTGATGGTCCTGGCCGTTGCCAGTGCGCTGATCGTCGTCTTCTCAGGCGCCCTGGCCCGGCAGGCGGGCACCGCGCTGGGGGTGGGGGACACGGCTCTGACCGTGTGGTCGATCGTGAAGTGGCCGGTGCTGGTCCTTCTCGTCACGATCATGATCGCGATTCTCTACTGGGCCGCGCCGAACGCGAAGGGCCGCGGCTTCAAGTGGGTGACGCCGGGCAGCTTCCTGGCGCTGGCCATCTGGATGGCCGCCTCGGCCGGCTTCGCGTTCTACGTCGCGAACTTCGCCTCCTACAACAAGACCTACGGCACGCTCGCCGGTGTCATCGTCTTCCTCGTGTGGTTGTGGATCACCAACCTGGCGATCCTGCTCGGCCTGGAGTTCGACGCCGAATTGACCCGGCAGAGGGCGATCGCCGGCGGACTGCCCAAGGACCAGGAGCCCTACGTCGAACCCCGTGACACCCGCGCCTGGAGCGACGGCGACCACCGCCGCATGGAGCATTGACCCCTGCCCCTTTCCCTCAGGTTGGTTGCCGAGGGGGTGGCGGGGCCGTTGCGGGGTAGTCGCGCGATGTCGATGCCCTGGACATCTCAACGGGGAAGTCCCGTCACGCACTTCGAGGTCCGTTCGCAAGTCCGTCCAGGCCACCTCGGGTAGCGCCGGGAAGAGCTCCAGGCCGACGTAAGGCACGTTCCACCCAATGGAAGAAGGGCAAGGTGTCCCCATCATGAGCACGGCAGAGCGACATCCTCACATCGCAGACGACTCGGTGGGCGCCCTGGTCTCACGCGCCTCGCAGCAGATGTCCGAGCTGGTGCGCGAGGAAATGCGACTGGCCCGGGCGGAAATGACGGATAAGGGCAAGCACTACGGGAAGAGCGGCGGCCTCTTCGGCGCCGCAGGACTCCTCGGCTTTCTGGCACTTCAGGCCCTGGCAGCCACCTGTATCGCCGCGCTCGCGTTGGTCCTGCCGCTGTGGGTGTCGGCCCTGATCGTCACCGCGGCCCTGGGCCTCGCGGCCGCGCTGGCCGCACTGGCCGGCAAGACGCAGATCGCCCGGGCAGGCTCCCCGGCTCCCGAGCAGACCATCGACAGCGTCAAGGCCGACCTGGCCGAGATCAAGGAGAAGGCACACCGATGAACGACGACGCCCGTACCAACATCGGCATTCCCACCCCCAGCTCCGGCATGAACGACACCGCGGAACTGCGCGAGCAGGTCGAGCGCACCCGCGACGAGCTCGGCCAGACCGTCGAGGCCCTCGCCGCGAAGGCCGACATCAAGGCCCAGGCCAAGGAGAAGACGGCCGCTCTCACGGACCAGGCCGCCGAGAAGACAGCTCTGGTCTCCGAACAGATCCGCGAGAAGGCGGAGCGGGCCGTCCACCTGGTGAAGGACGGCACGCCCGACCCCGCCCTGGAGAAGACCGCGCAGGCCGCGGCACAGCTACGGGACGGCGCGGCCAAGGCGGGCCAGTACGCCCTGGACAAGACCCCCGACCCGGTCCTGGAGAAGGCCGGACAGGCAGCGACGGCCGCACGCGCCAACCGCGGTCCGCTCCTCGTGGCCGGAGCCGCCGTGGCCGTCTTCCTACTGGTGCGCCGCAGCCGAGGACGCCGCAGGTGAACGCTTCCAAGATCCCCTACAAGCCGGTCGGGCTGGCCCTCGGCGCCATGAGCGGCATGATCGCGGGCGCAGCGTTCAAGCAGGCCTGGAAGGTCATCGAAGGCGAGGGCGACGCTCCCGAAGCCACCGACGAGGGCCGGTCCTGGAAGCAGATCCTGCTCGCCGCGGCCATCCAGGGTGCGATCTTCGCCGTGGTCAAGGCCTCGGTCGAGCGGTCGGGTGCAGTGGCCGTACGACGTGCGACGGGCACTTGGCCCGGCTGACCCGCCGCGGTGGCAGCCCGCCCGAGCCGGCCGGCACCACCCCTTCTGCTTGCGCTGTCGACACCCATCTCTTCGTGGAGGAAGTCATGGCCGTGCAACACGGTCTGCAGGCCCTGGCTGCTGTGGCCGTCACGGTCGTCACGGCCGGCGTCCTCACGGGGCGCTGGTGGTCTGCTCGCGCACGACGCAACGGGCACGGAGCCAGCGCCGCCCGTGCCCCGTGGCGCCGGACAGCACCCGCCTCGGCCGGGGCCGGTACGGGCCACGATCGCGTGATCAGCCTGCACACTGCCTTCCTCGACCGGACCCACCAGCAAGTGCTGAGAACAGCAGACGCACACCTCGACCGGTACTGGGCGAGCATCGCCCCGCTCTACCCACCCTCCGACCCGGGTGAGCCAAACTAACAGCTGGGGCCCGGGTGGGTGCGGGCCGATCCCCACCTGAACCCGTTAGGTAGGCAGCTGTCCCATCAGTGCCCCGGCATCCCGCAGTGGCGGCGTCGGGGGCTGCTGCTTCCGGTGCACGCTTTGCGAGGGTGGCTGCCTACGGTCCTGCTGGCCGGGGCCTCCCATCAGCACGCCGGGGGCCTTCTTGCGGCACAGCGCTTCCCACCGTACTCCGACCGCGCTGCCGTCCCCGCGGCGTAAGCGGTCGAGCTCTCTACAGAGCGCGTGCTGCGTCGACGCTGTCGACGATGGTGAAGATCTGGCCTGCCGAGGTGAGCTCGAAGAGCCGGGCGAGCCGAGCGGGGATCGGGCCGGAGAGGATGAGCCGGGAGCCGGTGCCCCTCAGGCACATAAGGGCGTTGAGCATGGAGGAGTCGGCGAAGGTCACCTGGCTGACGTCCACGACGATGGTTCGCACCGTGGGGTCGGCGACGGCCAGGTCGACGGCCCGGCTGAACGGCTCCAGAGTGTCCTGGTCGAATTCTCCGGCGCATGCGATCACGCGTACGCCTTCGACGTCCGGCAACACCGTCACGAGCTGTTCCATGGGTCCCTCTGTATCTCGGCTGTGGGGAAGCACGGTTCCCCGGGGTGGTCGGCATGTCACGGATCCCGAATCTGTGGATCTGGTCTCCCGCGATGGAGGGGGGTCTGCGCTCGGAGCGAGGGGGCGGTCACCCGGTGGCGGGCCGCGATGGGTCCTCGTCAAGTGCGATGGCAACGGTGATGCGCTTTCCCTTTGCCTCTCGCTGGACCCGGAAATCCTGAGCCGAGGCCCTCACGATCTCCAGGCCGTGCTGGCCGACCCTGAAAGGGTCGGGGGCCAGGATCGTCGGAGTGATCGGGCTGCTGTCCCACAGGCCCACCTCGACGGATCCGTCCTGGACCGCCAGCGTCAGCAGGTGGGTGCCGGGGGCGTACTTGCGCGCGTTGGTGACCAGCTCACTGACCACGAGTTCAACGGTTTCCAGCGTGCGGACGGACACGAGCAGGCCGTGCGCGTCGCGTAGACCATCGAGGAACGAGCTGGCTATGTGCCGGGCGTCTGCAATCCTCTCGGTGCCGTCGAGAACGGCGGCCACTGACATGGAGGATTCGGTCGACATCTGTGGGTCGCCCTCCGCTGTCCGCTTCGTTGGCCCGCCCGGCTCAGGGCTTCCACGCCCGGTGGCGGGCGCATGCCGTAGATACTACGGAGTGCCGGGGCCGGGGCCGCGCAGTCCAGGCGGCGTCGCTATAGGGGGCGACGGAGGCGAGCGGTGAAAACGATGATGTCGTCGTCCGGTTCGGCCGCGAAGATGTCAATCAGGTTCGTGCACAGGCCCTCGGGGTCGCGGGGCCCGGCCGAGGCGGCCGCGCTGAGGATGTCCATGCGCTCGTACAGGTCGCTGTCGCGGGTCTCGATCAGTCCGTCGGTGACCATCAGGAGCAGGCTGTCCGGTTCGATCGCGTGACTGACCGCCGGCGGGTGGTCCACCCCCAGGCCCAGCAGCGGGCCGTGTTCGCGCAGGTACCGGGGTGGACCGCCGGGAGGGAGGAGCAGGGGCGGCAGGTGGCCGGCGTTGGCGACCTGCAGCCGGGAGCTGCCCGGTTCGACGAGCACGATGCAGACGCTGGTGGTCCAACCGGGCTGGTGCAGGCCAAGCAGGTGGTCGAGGTGCTGGAGCAGGACGTGCGGCGGGTGGCCCTGGGCGGCGTAGGCGCACAGGGCGTGCCGGAGCAAGCAGGCCGCGGCCCGCTGGAATCGCCTCCGAGCAACCACCGGCGCGCCTTCTCTGCTGGCAGCCGACGGACCACGATGCAGACGGCCGGCTCTGCCTCCCGCCGGGCCATCGCGTTCGGCGGCCTGCACCCGGACCAGCGGTCAGCTCCGCCCCACCGGGCCCGGTTCCGCGCCGCCTTCGGCGGGAACGTCCGTACCGGCACCGGCCGCCCCACAGGCATCGACCGCGGAAGGGCCGGCCGCGGCGGCGTCACCGCCGGCGACGGCTGCGGGCACCGTCGCTGCCGGTCCCGCTGTGACACGCGCACGGAGGTACCCGATCACGGTGTTGCCCACCGCGACCAGTGGTACCGCCACGACCGCTCCACCGATACCCGCCACGATGCCGCCGGTGGCCACGTGAGGTGCCCCGAAGTTCTCGGACAGGGGCCCAATAGGGTTGTCCTGTCAAGGGAATGAGGAAGCACGAAGTGGCACCGCCCAGCAAGTACACCCCGGAGTTCCGCGAGGAAGCAGTCCAGATCGCGCTCCGCTCCAGCAAGACCGTCTCGGAGACAGCCCGAGAGCTTGAATTGAACCCGGAGACACTCCGGGGCTGGGTGAAAAAGTTCCAGAAACGGCGTGAGCCGGCCGCTGACGCTGAGCTGACGGTGAGTGAACGCGCCCGGTTGAAGGAACTCGAACGCCGCATTCGCGAAGTCGAGATGGAGAACGCCTTCCTGAAAAAATGCGCGGCGTACTTCGCGAAGGATCCCCGGTAGCACGCAAGTACGAGTTCATCGAAACGATGCGACTCGACACCGCGGAGTACGTATTTTCTGTCGAGTTCATGTGTGAGCGGCTCGACGTGTCCAAGTCCGGCTACTACGACTGGCGACGCCGTCCTGATTCTGCGACGGCTCAGCGGCGCGAGGAATTGAAACTGCTCGTCAAGAAAGCCTTCGAGGTGTCCGACAGTACGTACGGATACCGGCGCATCCGCGCCCAGCTGGCGCGCTGGGGGCACGCCGCCGGCCTGGAGCTCGTGCGCCAGCTCATGCGTGAACTGGGCCTGATGCCCTGCCAGCCCCGCCCGAAGCGGTTCAGCCTGACCCAGGCTGCGGCGGGCGCAGTGCCCGACCTCGTCGGCCGGAACTTCACCGCCGACACCCCGGGTGAAAAGCTCGTCGGAGACATAACCTACATTCCGACTGGCGAGGGCTGGCTTTATCTCGCGACGGTCATCGACTGCTGCACGAAGGAAGTCATCGGGTATGCGATGGACGACCACTACCAGACGCCTTTGATATCCCGGGCCATACGCAACGCAGCCCGCAACAGGAAGCTCACCAAGGGGGCAATTTTTCACTCCGATCGCGGAAGTAACTATATGTCAGCCGAGTTCGGGAAGGCGCTGAACCGGCTCGGCCTCCGCAGATCGTCTGGGCGCACCGGGATCTGTTTCGACAACGCGATGGCCGAATCGTTCTTCGGAACTCTGAAGAACGAGCGTGTCTCACGTGTGACTTACCTGACCCTCGAGGCCGCCCGGCAGGACATCACTCGCTACATCGAATTCTGGTACAATCGCAAACGCCTTCACTCGGCTGTCGGTTACCGGCCTCCGCAGGAAGTCCACGCCGAGTATGCAAGGTTGCGAATAGCCGCGTGAAATGAACGGTCAGATCCCTGTCCGAAAAACGCGAGGCCCCTCAACGGCCAGGACCACGGCCAGCGGGTGCACCCGCACGGCCCGGCCGAGGATGAACGGCTGCAGTACGTGCCCCTCGATCTGCTGGACCACCAAGACGATCACCAGGGCCATCAGCGCGGTGAAGACGCCCTGAGTGACCAGAGCGACGACGACGGCCAGCGCGCCCGAGGCGACGGCGCCGACCAGAGGCACGAAGGAGGCCAGGAAGATCACGACCGCGATGGGGACCGCGAGCGGAACGTCGAGGAAGTAGATGCCCACGCCGATGAAGACGGCGTCGATCAGGGCAACGATCACAGTGCCCCGGACATACGCGGTGAGCGTCCGCCAGGCGCGCGGGCCGGCGCCCGCCAGGCTCGGTCGGGCCGCCGCCGGGACCAGCTTGAGCGTCCACTCCCAGATGCGCCTGCCGTCGTAGAGCAGGAAGAGCGTGGAGAACATGGCGAGCAACAGCCCGGTGATGATCTCGACCAGCACCGTCACGCCCTGGAGACCGGTTGAGGTGATCTCGCTCGTGCTCGTCCCGATACTGCTGCTCAGCCGGTCGGCGATGTCGTTGATCTGGCCTTCCGTGACGTGCAGCGGGCTGTTGATGAGCCATTGCTTCAGCTCGCCGATGCCCTCCTGGACCCGCTCGGAGAGATTGCCGATGTTGTCGAGGACCTGCCAGACGACGAACCATCCGGCCAGCCCCAGCACGGCGAACCCGCAGATCGCGGTCAGCGCGGTGGCCAGCACCCGCGGCAGCCCGTGCCGTCGCAAGCGCGCGACGGTCGGCTGCAGGAGGGCAGTGATCAGCAGAGCGACGGCGAACGCCAGCACGACCAGTCGAACTGCGCCGATGACGCGCATCAGTACCCATACGGTGGCGGCGAGCACCAGCAACCGCCAGCCCACCTCGGCGGCCACCCGCACGCCCCACGGCACCGCCGCGGCGGCGTCCCGGGCAGCGACCCGGTCGGAGCGCTGCTCCTCGATCTGGATGGCGTCGTCCCACGCCTCGACGTATGCCGCTTCTTGCCGGGCGTGAAGTTGCGCCCGGCGCTCACCCAGGCCGGTGAGGCCCACCTTGGCACGGGCGAACCATCCGTGCGGGTCAGACATCCCATGCCGTTTCATGTCAAGAGGGATAGAGCTGGGCGTGGTGTGACCAGGCGGTTGCTTCGTCGTAGTGGGTGCGGGTTTTGAGGCATCCGTGGAGGATGCCGACGAGGCGGTTTCCGACCTGGCGGAGGGCAGGGTTGTAGCCGGCGTCGCGGGCGCGCTGCTTGTCGTAGTAGCGGCGGGCGCCGGGTGAGGTGTTCAGCGCGGAGAACGCCTGGAGTTGCAGGGCCGAGGCGAGGCGGTTGTTGCGGACGTAGCGGGCCTGGACGGTGTGGCTCTTGCCGGAGGCCCGGGTGATAGGGCTGGTCCCGGCGTAGTTCTTGCGGGCCTTCGCGTTGTCGTAGCGGGTGGGGTCGTCCCCGAACTCGGCGAGCACCCGGGCGCCGGTGATCTCCGCGATGCCGGGCATCGAGAGGTAGATCTCAGCGTCCGGGTGCTCAAGAAAATGTGCCTTCACCTGCCTTTCGAGCTCGGCTATCTGCTCGTTCAGACTGATCAGCAGGCGCGCGTGGGCTGTCGCGGCGGCCGCGTAGGCGGCGGTCACCGGTTCGGGCAGACCGAGGTGTTCTTCTCGCAGCGCGGTCTGGATCGTGGCGGCTTTCTGGGGCCGGTTGTGCCGGCGGTGGCGGGTCAGGACCGCGGTGATCTGGGGGCGCGTCAGCTTCGCCGCGGTGGCGGGCGTGGGCGCCTTGATCAGCAGCTCCAGTGCGTCCGTGCTGGTCAGCGCCAAGTCGGCGTAGGCGTCCAGGGCCGCGGGGAAGTACTCGCGCAGCGTATTGCGCAGCCGCTGGAAGGTGCGGGTGCGTTCCCAGATCAGTGTCTGGTGGGCACGGGCGACGACCTTCACGGCCTGGGCCTGCTCGCTGTCTCCAGCGACGGGCCGCAACTGGTCACGGTCGATACGGACCATGTCTGCCAGCGCGTGCGCATCGCCTTTATCGCTCTTGGCGCCGGAGGTTCCGTAGCGTTCCTTGAACCGGTTGACCTGCCTCGGGTTGATCGCGAACACCTGGTAGCCGGAGGCGATCAGGGCCTGCACCCACGGGCCGCGATCGGTCTCGATCCCCACCACCACCTCGGCGGAGTCCACATCCGCGCCACCGTACTTCGCGATGAGCGCGTGCAGTTTCGCGATGCCCTCCACCCCCTCGGGCAGGGTCGCGACGGCCAGCTTGCGGCCCGTCCCGTCCTGGACCTCGACATCGTGATGGTCTTCGGCCCAGTCGTCACCGATCAGCAGCAACAGTTCTCTCCCGCTCGTATCCGTTCGTTCAGTTGCACAGCAGCCTGCGGAAGGCACGGCACGCGGCCTAATGGATCCAGTGCTCACGCCCGTGGGCGGGCACGCCATCCCATCAGCGGTCATGGCCTCCCGGCCGACCAGCAGGGGCACGGTCTGACCACAGAACTCGAACGGCTCCGGCATCGGAAGTGCTCACCTGCTGGCGGCTACAACATCAAGTCTCTACGACCCGATACGTCCCATTAGGCATGGGAGGTGGGTTCACCACGGATCCTTCTTCTCGGAGCAGCACTTTCCGACCGCGGCTACGGCATGCGTCCGGGGCATTCCCCCGCCACGCCGCCCACGGCACATGTGCGTCGGCCGCCCTTCGGCGCCTCGCCGCCACGCAGACCGGATGCCCCCGATCGTCCGCCGTACGCGTAGGCCAAGCCCGTGGGGCGCTGCCCAGGTCCAGTCGGTCCGCTCCTCAGCCCGGGCCGGTCCGGGTGCCGCGGTGTGCCCGCTCCAGGGGTGCCCCGGCGGCGGGCCTGACAAGCGGACGCCCGGATGACACAGTGGTGCGATGCCCAGAGCCCTCCATCCCCTCGACGACGAGCCGGGGCCCTCGACGCGTGCCGGTCGTGGAACTGCTCGAGGCTCTGTGGCGACCGGTCCCCGATGCCGCCACCGGGGGAGCGGTCCCCCCGTCGCAGCTGCGCGCTCTGACCGTCATCGAACAGCGCATCGGCATCAATCTGAAGGACCTCGGCGAGGCACTCGGTTCCGCGCCGCCGGCGATCAGCCGTCTGTGCGACCGCCTGGAGGCGGCCGGTCTGATCCAGCGCACACGCGCCGCGACCAACCGCCGCGAAATCGAGTTGAGCGTGAGTCGGCACGGACGCGCCGTCCTGGAGGACACCAGAGCCTGCGGGCGCGGCAGACGGCCGAGATTCTGCAGCGGATGTCTTCCCGCCACCGTCAGGACCTGGCCCAAGGTCTCGCAGCCGTCCGCGCCGCGGCGGCGCCCGAGCGGACGGCGCCACCGAGCGCCGCGAACGGCCTGTCAGATACCGCATAGTCCACCCGCCCCAGGCTCTGGCGAGGAAGGGCATCGAGGTGACCCCGGTCGTACTGCCCCGCTCGTGCGGTGGGCCACGAGCCCGAGGCCTCGCCTGCGATGTCACTCGCTGACTTCCCGCCCATACTCGCCGCTCGGGCCTGGCGGGGCGTTGATTGCTCCGGTGAGGGCGCGCAGGCGTCCAGCAGGTGTCGGCGCTGATCGGGACGCATGCCGCTCAGGACGTGGTGCAGAGCCTGGGAACGTTGCTCATACAGGCTGTCCACGGTCCTCTGACCCTGGTGGGTGAGGATCAGCCCGACCTCGCGGCGGGGGATCAAGGAGGCGTGACCCCTCAGATCCGCCCGGCGAACCGGAGGCGCCGCGGGGCCCGGGCCGCGTCCGGCGGCCGGGGCCGAGCCCTGCGACGACCACACGCGCAGGTGTGACGGTATCCGCCCTCCAGCCCTCCAGCCCTCGGCTCCGACCGCACGGCGGCCGTTGGAGCAGGCCCCCGCTGCCGGCGCCCTCGAGGTCGGTCTACGACGCCGGTGGCCGACCGAACCAGTCAAGGCACGTCACGAGCGCATCGTCCTCGGGCGCCGCGTCCCGGTAGGCCGTCAGCTCTTCCAGGATTGCGCGGGGGACCGCGGCAACGGGCAGAAGGGCGGTGGCGTGGATGGCGCGGGCCAAGGCGCGCTCACTGTAGGCGACGCCTCCCTTGTCGGCGGCTCCGTAAACGCCGTCACTGACGAAGATGAGGCGGTCTCCGGGGAGCGCCTCGAAGCGCTGTGCCGAGTACTGCGCTTCCTCGAACATTCCCAGGGGAAACTGGGCTTCGAAGGGGACGCGCTCCACGGCTCTGTCGCGGTAGCGCCACAACTGGGGGGACCCGGCGTCGACGACCTGGCCATGGCCCGTGGCAAGTTCCAGGCAGAGCAGGAGAGTCGAGACGTATTCCCGCCCGCGCTACTGGGCGTAAACCGCCTGGTCCGCCAGCGCCGCCTGATCGGCGATACCGATGCCGGCCCTCCGGGCGTTGCGCAGGGCGTTGATCGCCAGATTCGTCAGGAGCGAGGCCCCGATCCCCTCGCCCATCCCGTTGGTGACGGTCATGGTGAGGGTGTCCGCGGTGGTCGACCAGTCGAAGTTGTCGCCGTGAATGTCGTAGGCGGGCTCGAGCTGGGCGCCGATGGCGTACTCCGGACGGGAACAGGCCCGGCCGGGAAGCAGCTGCCACTGCATCTCGGCCGCCAGGTTGAGCCGACTTGCCCGGCGGGCCTGCACGTACAGGTCGGTGTCGCGCTCCGCGACGATGATCTCGTGCCCCAGCAGCTCCGCGACGTCCGTCAGCTCCGCCACGATCTCCGTCGTGCACAGCTGCTCGGGCATACGCACCGTAAGGACCCCTAGCCGGTCCCCTCGAACGGTCATCGGGAGGTGCAGATGCATGGCATTGCCCTGAGCGGACTGTCCGTACGGCTCCTGGCTGCCGAAAGCACCGGCGCGCGGCTCGCCGAAGAGATCTGCGGCCACAGACTGACGCGCTCGACGGAAGCGGTGATCACGATCGTTACCGGCCCGGACAACCACTTTATTCTCTTAAAGGTTGCCGCCAAGCAACTGTCACTCAACTCTACCGCCTGTGGACCCGTCAGGGACGCGTATCAGTGTCGCTAGCTGTCACTGTGCCGGGCGAGGATGCTCACCGTCGGTCGACAGCACGGGGCCTGGGACGGCCCCAGTGGAGCTAGCCACCGCAGCACGGGTGGAGGTCGCGGCCTTCGGAGGCTTCAGCCGCTGAGCAGGAAATGCACGTACGGGCCCCGGGTCCCCACGCCCCATTTGGTTCTCGGGGTGGCGGGCCGCCCGGGTGTCGTCAGGCGGCGGGGTTGTTCTGTTGGGGGGAGCCGGTGGTCGAGGTGATGCCCTCCTGGAGTGCTGCCAGCCCTGTCGTGAGGGCGTGCCGGGCATCGGCGCTCATGGTGTCGAGGGCCTGGGCGAGCGTCTGCTGGCGCTTTTCCCGTATCTGGGCGAGGTGTCGTTCCCCGGCGGGTGTGAGACGAGGGGTGAGCTCGCGGCCGTCGCCGGGGGAGGGATGGCGGCGTAGGAATCCGGTGGCTTCCAAGCGATCGCAGAGCCGGGTCACGGAGGGAGCCCCGGCCCCGAGGAGCTGGGCCAAGGCGCTCATGCGGATCCCGGGCCGGCGGTCGAGGAGGAACATCAGACGCAACTGCGTGGTGGAGACCGGCGATGTGGGAACCGCTTGGCGGGCGCTCTCGTAGACGACGTCGAGGAGTTCGGCGATGTCGCTGACCGAGCGCGCGGCGTCCGGGGCGCTGCTGCTCGGGCCGAAGGCCGGTACGGACATGTGCATTCCCTCCGTGCGAGCTGCCCGCCGGCCGGGGCCGGTCAAGTGCTGGGGTCCTGCCCGCTGGAGCGGGCCTTTACAGCTTCCTGCGTACCTGCGGACGCTCTCTCCACCGTCAAGGCCACCGACCGGATACCGGTGTGTGGGCTGGTGAAGTGGTTGAGGGTGCCGGTGACCTGCAGGATCCGCTCCAGTTCCACCGGCCGTCCGTCGAGGTGCAAGCGTACGCCCGCGGCGTCCGTGCGTCGCCGGATCATCAGCAGGACCGCCAGCCCAGTGGAGTCGACCCTGGTCATGTCCGTGCAGTCCACGTGCAGATCCCGCAGCCCACCCGGGCAGGCCAGGACTGCGGAGACGGCGTCCAGGAGGCGGTCGGCATCCTGGTAATCGAAGTCGCCGTGCAGCTCGATGCGCACGGCGCCGGCCGTATCGGTGCGGGTGAGGCGCAGTGGCCCGGGTGTGGGGGTCATTCGGCGGCTCCGCCAACGGTGAGAGGGGTATCGGTCAGGCGCGTGACGGCGAGCCGGAGCATGTCGGTGGCGCGGGGGAAATCCTTCAGTTCACCTGCCAGAACGTCCAGCGCCGGCGGCAGACTGTGCGCCGGTACACCGCGCGCTTCGAGGATGCCCGCGGTCCACAGGAGGAAGCGGGAGAACAGCTCGGCGTCACCTGTGTAGAGGGCCGCACCGAGGAACTCCACGATGTGGGACAGGTCCTCGGCGGTGCGTTCCCGCTGCGCCTCGGTGTAGCCGCGCATCGCCGGAAATCTGTCCTCCAGCCCGGTGAAGACGGTCCGCACGAGCTGGGGGCGGCTACGCGTTACGAGGGTGTACTCCTGGTCGGCAAGGTGCGGCAGGTCATCGATGGGCTGGTGGTCGGGCCGCGGGCGCGGCAGCGGCCGACGCTCGAGAAGGTCGGCGGCCGCACGGGCGTCCGGCGTCCACGCGTCCGCGCCCAGCAGACGGGCGTATTCGCCCTCCGGCCCGAACGCGGCTCCTCCGACGAGGACCGGCACTCCGGCCGCTTGACACGCGGTGATCGTCGCGTGGGCGGTCTGCAGCCGGGTGGGGATGGAACTCGACAGAGCGACGACGTCGGGGCCGGTGCGGTGGATGTGCGCGATGAGGTGCGGCGTGGGGACGTGGGCGCCGAGGTAGTCGACGTGCCAGCCACGCAGTTTGAGGACCTCGGCTACGAGGTGGGCCGGCAGCCCGTGCCACTCCCCGTCCACGCATGCGACCAAGACCCGGCCGCGCGACGGGTCCCGACGGGCTGCAGGGTGTTCGGCGAGAGCGGCTATGGCACGCTCGTTGATCGCGGTCGCGGCGTGCTCCTGCGCGACGCTGATCCGGTTGGCGGCCCAGTGTTCGCCGACGCGGCCCTGCACCCAGGCGATCGCGTCCAAGAGCACGTCTTCGGGGTCTGCTCCGTCATCCAGGGCTTGGTGGATCACGGTGACCGCGGCCCGTTCGTCGCCTGCCAGGACCGCGTCCCAAAGCCGTGCCCCCAGAAGTCCCGTGTTTGTCACGTCGGTTATCACGCTGTGAACCTGCCCCTCGTGTGCCCGTCCACCGCGCTGAGGTGGTTGGTTCGGGGTGCGGAGATCGCCACGACGGCCATGTCGTCGTGACGGCCGCCGCCGACCCATTCGGAGGCGAGCATCTGCACCCGCTCCACCACCGCCTCCGCGGGCATCCCCGTGCACTCCGCGAGCACTCGCCTCAGCCGGGCATCACCGAACATGGCCCCGCCCAGCGGTCCGCCCCGTGCCTCAGTGATTCCGTCGGTGAAGAGCAGGCACGTCTCACCCGGCGCGAGCGTCACTGCCGCCGTCTCGGTGGTCACGGCCGGAAGTGCTCCGACGAGTGTGCCGTGGGTAGCGGCTTCCTCGACGGTTCCGTCGGTACGCAGGATCAGCGGAGCGGGATGGCCGGCACTGGTCAGCCGCAGCTCCACGGCGGCACCCTCGCGGACCGCGGAGGCCAGAACCAGCGTCGCGAAGCGCGCGTCGTGCGTATTGAGCAGCGCGGTGTTGAGCAGGTTCAGCATCCGCGGGTGGTCATCGGCCATGGGCAGCAGGGCGTGCAGGGTGTTACGGATCTTTCCCGTCATCACGGCGGCCTCCAGGCCCTTGCCGCAGACGTCGCCGAGGACGACCAGTGACGCTCCGCCCGCCACGGCGGCGGGGTGGACGTCGTAGAAGTCCCCACCGATCCGCTCATGGTCCAGGGAGGGCCGGTAGCCGCCCGCGTACTCGACCCCCGCCACTTGATGCAGCGATGGCGGGAGCAGTTCGCGCATCAGCGTCTCGCTGATCGATGCCTGCTCCGCATACAGGCGCGCCGCTGACATCGCTGCGCCCGCGCGGGCGGCGAAGAGGCGGGCGAATACTTCCTCGCCTTCCGTGAATCCGGCACCGCCCGCGCGGCGCAGCAGGACCAAAGCTCCCGCGGGGACGCCGTGGCCGGGCAGCGGTGTTATCACTATCGACCCCACCGTTCCGAACCCCTCCGGGACCAGCCACGCCGGCGCGGTGGCGGGATCGATCCACCGCGACGGGACGGGCGGGAAACCTTGCAGCGCTTCCGCCAGGCCGGGTACCACCTCGGGGTGCGCGGCAACCCGCGACGCCTCCGGCAGCCCGCCGCGCACGCAGGACACGATCGGGAGCTCGCGGCCGCGTGAAGGCGCGATGACCACGGCCGCGTCGGCCAGGTGCTCCGCGGCCATCTGCGCCGTGACGTCCATGCACCGCTCCAGATTCAGCGAGGACAGCAGCACATTCGAGGCCTCCCCCAGAAAAGCGGTGCGCGCCCGCTCCATCCGCAGGGCCTCGCGGGCCAGACGGTGGTCCGTGTCGTCGACGAGCCACCACACCACCGTCCCGTCCCCGCGGACCGTGGGATGTGCTTCATACGAACGGTCGCCGACCGGACCCTTCACCAGAGCGCCGGCTCCGGGTGCCGAAGTCGGGGCCGTCACCGGGGCAAGACAGCGGGTGTGGGCCTCGGACAGCCACGCGGGCACCGTGCCCGCGATCGCCGTCCCTGCGCGGGCTTGGGGAAAAAGCAGACCGGCAACCTCGTTGACCCGCACCAGATTTCCCTGGTCATCGGCCACAAGCACGGGGTAGGGGGCCTCACTCCACGGCGCGCGCACCGAAGGGGCCGCTTCCTGGGTGGGAATCACCAAATCGTTGAGGCCCGCTGCGCGAACCCCTCACCTCATAGTCTCGAAGACGGTTACTTGCCTTTCGGCAACCATCCTCTATCCGTCACCCTCCTGGCAACCGCGCCCCCCTCACCACACCGTCCCACACCCTCCACGCACCAAAGGAACACACGAACTGCACGACCTGAACGGTGAAACACGTCACCTCTCTTCGCATCTCATCGCAAGAGGCCATCGGGCCGCCCGAACCGCAGGCAGTCCCATGGCGGGTCTTGTGAGCCAGGGACTGCCCCAGCTCGCACGACCGCCGCCCGGCAAGGCTGCGGGCTGAGCGAGCACGACCAGGGATAGGGGGAAATGCTCGGGTGAGCGGTGATGAAGACTTGACGGTGGTCAGTGAAAGTACGTCGGAGCGCATAACCGTCATCCGTGTCCGCGGTGACCTGGATGACGACAGCACGCCCGCTCGCCCTCACCCGTGCCCTGGACGATGCTGTGGCATGCGCGTCCGCGTGTACGGTGGTTGACCTGTCCGGGGGTGGGCTTCGCGGACTCCTCCGCTCTCTACACCGTGCTCGAAACCCTTCAAGCCCATACCGCCGGAACCACGCTCGTCCTGGCAGGCCCGTTGCAGCTCGGGCTGCGCCGCTTGTTCGAGGTCACCCGCCTTGGGCCCGTATTCCGATGGGCGGACAGCGTGCGGGACGCAATGACATGCTGAGCACCGTCACCCACGCCCGAACCGACTCCGCACGGCGCATGACCCCCACCACCAAGGGCAGGCGATAGAGCGTGAACCCGCCCGCGGCAGCAGACAACATCCCCCGGCCGGAGCACCGCCAGAACGGTGCCCGGCCTATTACCGTTTCGGCGGCTTCCGCCCGCCACCGGGTCTCCGAGCTCCTCATGCGCGCGGGCGTCAGCCCCGACAGCGTCCCTGCCGCAGACGCTCTCCTGATCACCTCGGAACTCGTCACCAACGCCATCCGCCACGGCGGCGGCATCACCCACTTCCACGCCGCCCTCGCCGACGACGCCCTCCACCTGGCCGTTAGCGACCCGAACCCTGACCACCCGTCAGCCCACCCGACGGCCCATGGCCGTCCCGGCGGCTACGGATGGCCCCTCATCCAGCTCCTCGCCGAACGAGTCGACATCACCCCCCTCCCGGACGGAGGCAAGACCATCACCGCCATCCAGCGCCTGAAAACCGCGGACCCGACGTAAGGCCACCACCAGCCCCAACTCGGCACTCGGCGTTCGGGACAAGCGAAAAACAGCAGACGGGCACGCATGAGTGATGCAGAAACAGCAAAAGTAGTCGCAACCAGAATTGCTGCGTACCTCGCTGAGGTTCATCCAGACGACCCCAACCCAGACGATCTCGCCTGGGCCATCGTGCGCACACTGAACCAGGACGGGCTTCTCGCAGGCAGCGGCCCCCGGCCCGACACCGATGACAAAGCACCGGCAGCGCAGCAAGTCCTGGCGCTCCCGGACCGCAACGACGGGGCACGCGTCATTGTCTGCGCCGGCCAATTCGACCAGCGCACCCTGCGGGCCGTTCAAGATGCCGGCACCGCAGCCATCAACGCCCCGGACATTCAGCGCATCGTCTTGGACGTCAGCCGCGTCACCTTCGCGGACTCCTCCATGCTCAACGAGATGTTCCGCCTCCGCCGCAACAGCGATCTGGTCCTCGTCGGCCCCCTGCCCACATCCCTGGCGAGAGTCCTGGAACTCACTCAAGCCCGTGCCCTGTTCCACGTGACCGACACCATCGAATCGGCTCTCGTCTGGAGTGGGTGAGCTACTTCACCCGCTTGCAAGCCCCTGGGGAGGGCAGGCGGATGAGATGACCACGATGGGAGCGAGAGTGTACTGCGGCGACGACGGCCAGTGGGCCGGCCCGTCGCCCGGACGCGTGTACGTGAACCTGCTCGGCGGCCCCCTCGACGGTCAGCTCTACGACATCACCGACCGGTCCCCACAGGAACGTGCGGTAGGAGCACTCCTGATCACCGACCGAGGTCTCTTCGGCCCTGGCGGCCGAGCACTCTACAAACCCTCCAGGGCCAACCTTGGGGGCCCATTCCTCTGGGAATGCGACACCCCCTGACTCCTGGCGCTCCAGGCATTTGCTTGTGGGGCGTGCACATTGTGGCGTGCTGGGGCCCGCTCCCGCTCCGCCACCGCAACGGCCGCTGCTGCGCCACCCGCGCCCGCCCTGTCGGCGCGGCACCAGGGTCGGGGCGAGGTCCCAGCCGTTCGCATGGCCGAGGCCCACGACCCGTGGGCGTCGCCGACCGCTTCGGCGAACGTATCCGCGTCCGGGCCCGCCCCGGCCCGCGCCCGTACTCGCGTCTCCGGCCTCCGTACCGGCCCCGGAGGCGCTGGTGGTGTCCGAGGACGCGCGCCGCTACCGGGGACTGCTGCCTGGAGGCCTGGCTCTCCCCGCCCACCTCGACCTCGGCATACGGACAAGGCGTGGAGCAGCCCGGGGTCCGTCCCACCGTGCACGCCCGGATCGTCTCGACGGTCAAGGACGTCCTGGGCGAGCGTGACGGCGGCCTGCTGGTCGGATTCCGGCCGCCCGCATCAAGCAGATCGGCGAGAGCGACGGTCCCAAGGCCGTCGCCGTACACCCGGCCCGCCTCACTGTGAGGACTCTGGCAGATGGGTGCGCCCGGCGAGTTCGCCCGCCGCATGGGCCCGTCCACCCATCAGGGCCCCCGACGCACCCCTGGTGGCCCCAGGATCCCGGCGGCCGCTGCCCGCTCCCGGTCAACCCCGGCCACCGCCCCCGGTACCCCGGCCACCACCCCGGCACGGCGGCCGCCGTACCGGACGGGTCGGCTATGCCCGCGCTGCCGGCATTCCGCGTCCCGGGATCGATCCGGAGGAACCCGGGTGAGAGCGGGACGGAGCTCGAGCCAGGAAGGGACGGAGATGCCGTGCAATCGAACGTCGACGGATTGGCAGGCCGGTCGGTGTTGGTCTGGGTGCCGGCGGAGGCTGCAGCGGCCGCAGCCTGTGAGGCGCTGTCCGGGTAAAGTCAGGTCGCTGCTGGCCCGTGCCGGACCGGGTGCAGGGCGTCTGCCCATTCCCCCTCGCGTTCCGGCCAGGAGATCTGATGACCAGCACGCCGCCGTCGTCGACGGAGTCGGCCCCGCTCACTTCCCGTTCGCTTCGAATGCCGTCGGCCGAGATACGGGTCGCGCGGCTACGCCGGCGCCTGGAACGCCTGATAGGGATCGCGGCGACCGAGGGCAACGCGCTCACGCCTCTGCGGAACGGGGACGAGATCTTCGCCGCGATGCTCCGCGGTATCCGAGGTGCGCAGCACACGGTGGACATGATGACGTTCGTGTACTGGAAGGGCGACATCGCAAGAGACTTCGCCCGGGCACTTGCCGAGCGGGCCCGCGCCGGCGTGCGGGTCCGGCTGCTTCTCGACGGTTTCGGCAGCCGCCTGATCGAAAGGGAGCTGCTGGAGGAGATGGAGCGGGCCGGCGTCGTGGTGGCGTGGTTCCGCAAGCCGCTGTACCTCTCGCCGCTCAAGCAGAACCACCGCTGCCACCGCAAGGTCTTGGTCGTGGATGAGGAGACCGCGTTCACCGGCGGGGTCGGGATCGCCGAGGAGTGGTGCGGCAACGCGCGCAACGAGAACGAGTGGCGCGATACGCACGTCGAGGTCCGCGGACCCGCCGTCGACGGGATCGCCGCCGCGTTCGCGCAGAACTGGGCCGAGTGCCACGACGAACTCTTCGACGACCGGGACCGGTTCGTCGACCACCGGCCGCAGGGCGACGCGATCGTCCAGGTCGTGCGCGGCTCGGCCAGCTTCGGCTGGCAGGACATGCAGACGCTGATGCGCGTCATGCTGGAGTCCGCCGAGGAGCGCCTCCGCCTGGCCACGGCCTACTTTTCACCGGACCCGTACTTCATCGAGCTGCTCTGTGCCACCGCCCGGCGCGGGGTCGAGGTGGAGATCCTGCTTCCCGGCCCGCACACCGACAAGCGGGTCTGCCAGCTCGCCGGCCAGCACCACTACGCGGAGCTGGTCTCCTGCGGGGTGAAGATCTACCAGTACCAGCCGACGATGATGCACGCCAAGGTCATCACCGTCGACGGCGTCGCCGCACTGATCGGTTCCTCCAACTTCAACCGCCGCTCCCTCGATCACGACGAGGAGGTCATGCTCGCGGTGCTCGACGAGCGATTCACCGCTGTGCTCGACGGACACTTCGATGAGGACATTGCTGCGAGCGAGCTGATTCGAGAAGGCCGCTGGAAGAGGCGCCCGACCCTCCAGCGCGCCCGGGAGCTCGCTGTGCAGCCCATACGCCGCTTCCTATAGACCCCTCAATCGTGCACACCCTCAGGCCCGGCGCCGTGTCTACAACCCTAATCACCCGAGAAACGGACACCGGCGCACTTCAGGGCTTCGGCATCTCGATGAATGGGCACGGCGGCCCGGACATCGTCACCCACTCCCGGCGATTACCTCCTCGGGCTACCGCGAGCTCCAGGCGGGACAGGTAGTCACCTTCGACGTCATCCAGGGCCAGAAGGGACCCCAGGCCGAGAACCTCAACTCGGCCTGACCCCCTTTTCCGCTCTGCCCCGGGGTACCCCGAGTGCCCCGGGCGCAGCGGCCCCAACGGTCAGCCGTCCGCGAGGCCGGCGGCCACGATGACGCCTCCTGCAGCCATCGCATTCCGACCTTTGACAGCTGCTCGACGCGCTCGTGCCAGGGCGGCGCCGCCGCCGGCGCTGGTTGTCGATCCACATCCCGAGCTTGAGCGCCAGTTCCTGCTGGTCCCATCCGTGCCGGACCGAGGTGCCCCACCGGCCCAGATCCTCGCCCTGGCGCACCACTTCGCCCACCACAGTGGGAAGCACCTGGCCCGCGTCCAGGTGCTGGCGGACCAGGTGGAAGCACCGCTGCCACGTCACCGGCCACACCGGGCACCGGGACGGATCAATGTCTTCGAGCTACTCGCGGCGCTTCCGGGGCATCGCTCCGGCGGATGACTCCACGGGCAGGCCCTCGGCCCGCCGCTGCTCGATCTCCATGCCTTTGCGCGCGGCGGCCAGCCCTTCCTCCCACGCGACGTCGAAGTGCGACCAGGCCATCCCGAGCTTCTCCAGCTGGGTGACGCGGTCTTCGTCCATGTCGCCGCGGGCGTAGAAGCGGCGGGCGTCGGCGGTCCACTGCCCCAGCGGGAGTCCGCCAGCGCTACCGGCCACTCCGCCTTGTCCGCAGCTTCGGCGGCCGGGACGCGGAACGTGAACGGGACCTTGAGGCCGCCGTGCTCGCGGGCGTAGATGACGGCGGCTTCCACTCCGCGGCGCCAGTGTTCGTGTTCGGGGTTGCGGCCGGGTCGCGCGGCGTACTGAACTTCAGCAGGGCCTTGGCGGGGGCGCTGACGCCTCCGGAGCCTCTGCCGGTCCCGTTGCTCTTGCCGCTCGAAGGGGCCGTAGTCCACGAGCGGCTAGCGGCAGAGTAGGGCTTCACCGGCAGCTACCAGCGGCTGCGTACAGGTGAAGACGGTCCGCCTGGTGCACGAGAACGTGCACCCCTCGTTATGTCGGAGCACAGCTGGTCCGTGGCCCGAAGTCCTGGTTCTAAGGTCGCTGTCGAGATGGGCCTATCGGCCGATGTCCGCCCCGACCACCAAGGTGATCATGAGGGTTGTCCGCTCGAGCCGAGAGGAGCCGACGGGTTCGGCTCTGCTCAAGCCATCCGTGACCCACCCCATACCGCGCCTGTCCGGCCAACCCGCGCTGTCACGACCTAGGTGGGCGGTCACCAGCTCAGGCTCGCCCCGCCGTACCCAGGTGTAGACGGCAAGCCGCGCGGAGGCGTCGGCATGCCGCAGAACGCACCCGTCCACCAGCCCACGCGAGCGGGACTGCCGTACTTGGATCTGCCGGGGCTTCCCGTCCCCGTCAGCCAGGACCTCGACGACCTGACGCTCCGGGCCATCCCGGAACTGGTACACCCAGCACGTCCGCATGCGGACCATTGTTTCCAGCACTCCCGGCCGCGGGGCGCCCGACACCCTCGAGCCCGCGCCGGACCACCGCCCTGGGATCCGCCCGCGGCCAACGAACTGATGCCCCCGAGGGCCAGGGGCGCCCGGCCCTCGGTCACCAGGGGGACGAAGCACGTCAGGCTCTCCAGAAGTGCACCGGAGCCCGCCGTCAGGCCGAGGTCATTGGCGCCGGTCTGCGGATGATGCATGTCCGTCAGCGCAGGGCGATCAGGCAGCTGGCCCAGGGCCGCGACCAGGTGGCTGATCGCCACGGTGCGACCTGCACGAATCCTGTGCGCCCTCTTGTCCTGGTGGATGGGGGCTGGTGACCGTCCAAGCCGGCGGTCGGCCGCCCGGTCTTTGGATGATCACTCGGATGCTGTGCAGGAGGGGCGGCCCGCCGTGCTCGGCCGTTGACTGGGGGGGATGAGGATCAGGGAGGCGTGATGGCAGGCGTACGGATGAGGGCTCTCGCGGGCGTGGCGCTGGTGGCGGTCGCCATGGGTGTCGCCGGATGTTCGGACGGTGGCGGTGATCCGTCGACGGCTGTCTCGAAAGCCGCGTCCGCGGTGGAATCGGCGGGAGCGGCGGTTGAGTCGGCCGCGTCCGAAGCTTCCGATGCGGCTGCGTCCGCCGCGGCCGTGGCGAAGGACAAGCTCTCCGAGGTCAAGGACGGCGTCGATGCGAAGAACGAGGTGACTCTCGGCGCGCCCTCGGCGGATGGAGCGGGCCACGCCACCGTCCCGGTCTCGGTCCGCAACACTGATGGTTCGGCGAAGTCCTTCGCGGTCCAGGTGAACTTCAAGGACGAAGGCGGCAACCTGCTGGACACGGTGGTCGTGACGATCCCCGACGTAGCTCCCGACAGCACCGGTGAGGGCACCGCCCGCAGCAACCGCTCCCCGTCGGGCACGGTCAAGGCGGAGACGGGGACAGCGCTGCGCTACTGAGCCGGGCACCTGAATGACCGATGCCCCGGCCGCACCGTGCGCTGCGGCATTCGTTCTTCGCACATGCCCGCCTTCCGATCACGCTGCTGCCGATACGGCGTCGTCGACCGTGTAATGGGTTGCGTGCTTTCCGAGGTGGTGGGCGAAGGGGCGGCGTGTAAGTGCTTCTGCGTCATGGGCCGGTACGTGTGCCAGGTACGCCGAGCTGGCAGCCGGGGGTCAGCCCAGGATGACGGTGTGAGGGGTCGGCAACCGTCCAGCGCGTCGCCAACTGCGAGGCGGACTCGGTTGACGTTGCCGGAGAAGAGGCTTGAAGACCGTCCCCGCCACGTGACGGGCCCCGGCCGTCCGTTCCGCGGCCCGGTGGGGACCGGCCCCGGCCGTCCGTTCCGGGCCCGGTCGGCTGCGACCAGCCTCGCGTGTGCTGCAGGTGGTGGTGTCTGCCGGGCACCGGTGGGTCCGGCCGCCGACGAGGTGGAGTTCGAGGTCAGCGTCTGCCGTCCCGTTGCGGTCGAGAGCGGCACGCAGGGCAGCCGGGGCCGGCTGCGGCGGCAGACCAAGGACACCGACCACCACGATGCCGTTGCGGGCCTCCACCGACGCGATCTGCCAGCTCCTCTCGGCGGCCCACCGCTCGGCGACGGGCCGCGCGTTGGCGGCCAGAGCGCGATCGCGAGCGACGGTCACCGTGCCGGCGGTGAGCGGCACCGCGATGAGCAGGACGACCACCGCGACGGCACCAAGGGTCGCCCCCCCCGGAACTTCCCCACGGTCATGCCCGCTTCCTGCGCCCCGGTGAGGGCGCCGTAGGCCAGGAAGACGACGGTGCCGGTGGCAACGATGGCGGCCACGTTGGTCGCGAACAAGAGCGCGGACTGCCCGGCGTCGTGGTAGCGGTGGGCGGTGATCAGCAGACCGGTCACCGCGAGCGGCGGGACGAGGGAGATCGCGATCGCGACACCGGGCAGCGTGTCCGAGATATCCGTCCGCACCAGGGCGAACGCACCGACGGTACCGGTTGCCAGTGCGGCCAGGAGATCGATCAGGCGGGGGCTGATACGCGAGGACACCTGGCTGTTGGACGCGAACGCGTCGGGCGGGGAGACGACCCGCCCGAGCAGCATCCCGATCAGCACCACCGCCATGGCACCGCCGAGGACAAGGAGCGCGCTGCGGACCAGGTGCTCCCGGTCGGCCAGCACCAGGGCCAACGCGCTGCCGAGAATGGGTGTCATCAGCGGAGCGACGATCATCGCGCCGATCACCGTCGCCGTCGAGTCGCCCACGACACCGGCGCCGGCGATGACCGCCGCCAAAACCAGCAGGACTCAAACCGCGTCGAACTGCGGCTGCGCCACGCTCTCTCGACGAAAAGGGCATCGGTCATGCGCCGCGGTCGTGTCCACACCTGCCATGTCTCGCCGTCCTTCGGGGCTGGGGCGGTCTGCCGCGCGGACGGCCGGTTCGCCTACCCGGTGCGCGGACGAGGTGCCTGCGGTGCGGCGTCGGCCGCCTGATCAGTGGTGGTGTCAGGACTTCCCTCGTCGAGGGCCACGATGGCCTGCTCGACATCTTCCCTGAGGACGCACTCCAGGAGCAGCAGGTGCCTGTTGGGCTCCCCGACCGCGTCGCCAGGCGGGCGGCTGGCTCCGGCGGGAAGCTGCAACGTGAGTCCTTTGGCGGGTCAACGGGAACACCGACCTGGCTTCACCGGGAACCTCCCCCAGGGGTCGGCTGCACCCCGGTCGAGGTGGTCGCGGCGGAGACCTCGTCGGCCGGCCCCCTGCCGTGGCGTAGCGCGCACCGCATGGCCTATGGGGTTGTGTCCCCGAGTGGCGGTGGTCGTTGCTCAGGCCATGAAGAAGATCATCACTGCTGCAGCTCTCGTCCTTGCCTCCGTCGGCCTGGCCGCCCCGGCACACGCCGACAACGACTCGAACTTCCGTGGCGGCGTCAACGCCGCGAACAACTGGAACTTCACGGCCGCCGCGGGGTGTCTCCAGGAAACCGCCCTCGTACCCGTCATGGGGGACTGGACGGGTGACCACACCAACAACTGCTCCAACGGCAACGTGATCGACCACTCGAAGTAGCCCCGCAGCCGACATGCGTGCAGCGCGGGTGGGCGCTGCACGCTGCGCGGCGCTCTCTGCCGACTCGGGTGGGGAGCCCGGGCGGGCGAGGGCGTCTGTGACCGGGCGCCCGTTCGCGCCTGGGGCGGAGAGGTGGGTGTCGTGCCCACGGGCGTGGGGCGGACATGATCGTCGGCGAGGGTTTCGGCACCCTCGTGGCGGCGGCCGAGGGGTGTGATGTGGGGCCGACGAACGGCATGAGGGCGGCCGCCGGAGCGCGGGGTGCGGCCGACCGGTGGGGCATCCCCTGCGTGTACGCGTGCTACCACGTGCGCGGACTGCCTCCCCGGAAGGTCACTCCGCAGGCGAGCGGGCAGTCCGAGAAGGACGCGGTCGCCAAGGCGCACTGGCCTTCGCGCCACACGACTTCGGTCTGGGCGAGCGGGTCCCGGCACGGCCCGGGTGAGCTCCACCGGCCAGCCTGCCGGGACTGCGTCCGGCCCGGCTACATGGACGCCGCCTCCGACGGTGCACCGCCGGTACATCGGTGAGTGGGGGCTGCCAAGCATTGGTGGGCGCTGGTGGTGGACCAGGTCGAGCGTGAGGCGCTGCTGCGGTACGCGGCTGGCTGCCCGGACGGGCGCTGGCCTTCGACTGGGTGTCCTGGCCTTCGGCGTAGCGGTAACCGGCTTCGACGCGTGCGCCAGGAAGGCGACTTCACCAGCCGGGCTGGATCAGGCGTCAGGCCAGCCGCGTCAGGTGTGGATGCGGCTGTTGGTGCCGTCGTGGCTGTCGGCGGTGTCGTCGTTGAACCAGTAGTCGCCGGCGGCGAGGTAGCGGAAGGAGTGTGCGCTGTGGCGGGGCAGGCTGACGGTCGTGGCACGGGTGCCGTCGCCGCGGGATTCCAGCGGGTGGGCGGCGGGGTTCCAGTGGTTGAAGTCGCCGACCACGCTGACCGGCCCGTCGGGCGTGTGGTCGGGGAGGACGAAGGTGACCTGGGCACGGGTCCTCAGCTGCTTGCGTTCGAGCACGGGTGGACTCCAGCCGGTGGGGAACGGTTTCGCCTGTGCATCCTCGCGGGTCCCGGACCGGGCGCCGCGGTACGCGGCCGGGCGCAGGCGCGGAGGTCACCCGGCCGGACGGTGCCAGCCACGGGTTCTCTCGCCGGGCTGGGGGTCCCCGGCCCGGCCATGCGGCGGCCCGGTGGCTCCTTCGCCGGACGGCGACCGAGGAAGCAGCGTGCCGGTGCCCCCCCGGCGGGGCCTGCTTGATCCGGAGCCGGGGCTATTCGGGCTGGCCGGGGCGGGTGATGGGGAAGAGCTGGTGGGTGCCGGTGATCTCGAGGAGCTTGGTGACTTGCTGATTGGGGGCGTGGAGGCTGATGCGCCGACCGCGTTCCTCGGCGGTGAGGCGGGCCTGGAGGAGTGCGTTGAGCCCGGAGGAGTCGCAGAACGAGAGCTCGGTCAGGTCGATGACGACCTCGGGCGGGCAGTCGGTCTGGGTGATCAGCGTGCGCAGGGCCTCGGCGAGGAGCGGGGCCCGGTCGATGTCCATCTCACCGCCGACATGCACGATCACCTGCTGGTCATCCTTCTCCACCTCTACGGGCGGAATGCGGTTCTGCGCGTCTTCCATGCGCTCAGCGTAGAGGGTGCCGGCCAGGTTCAGGGTCCCGTCAGCATCGAATTCCTCCGCGCGAGGAAGTCAGATTCCTCATAGACGCGGTCGCGAAAATCTATGCTGGCTGGAGTAGACATTGGGTGGTGGTCGCACAACCAGGCCATCCTGCGCCGACGCCGCCCGAAAGAGGAGAAGTTCCAGACCAGCAACGAACTGCGTGCCTTCGTCAACGACAAGCTGGGGCAGCGCTGGTCACCGCAGCAGATCACCCGTCACCTCGCCCGCACCCATCCTGGCCAGACCGACATGAACGCCTGCCCGGAGACCATCTACCGCGCCCTCTACCTCGGACTCCTGGACAAGCGCACCGCCCGGCTGAGGACCCGGCGCTCCCGCCGCAAGAAGCAGCGCCGCGGCATACCGTCCAAGAACGCCATCCCGAACATGCGGCCGGTCCACACCCGCCCCCGCGAGGCAGAGGCCAGACAACGAGCAGGGCACTGGGAGGGCGACCTCATCGTCGGAAAGGCACAGGCCTCCGCGATCGGCACCCTGGTCGACCGTGCCACCCGCTACGTCCGGCTCATCCACCTGCCCCAAGGCTGGAAAGCTCCGCAGGTCCGCGACGCGCTCGTCGCCCAGACCGCCGCCTGGCCCGCCTCGCTGCGGCGCACGCTCACCTGGGACCAGGGCCGAGAGCTCTACCACCATGAGGAAATAGAGGACCTCACCGGATTCCGGATCTACTTCTGCGACCCCCACTCGCCCTGGCAGCGAGGCACCAACGAGAACACAAACGGACTGCTCCGCGAGTACTTCCCGAAAGGCACGAACCTCTACCACTACACCGCCCGCGACCTCGCGCAAGTCGAACGTGAGCTCAACGAGCGCCCCCGTCTGGTCCTCGGAGACCGAACACCGGCCGAGGCCATGAGACGCTGGTCAAGAGAACTCGCCTACTGCTGAGTCGCAACGATCAGTGGAAACCGCCAGCAGTACCGGGTAGTTGCAGTACGCAGTGCGGTGCGGTCGTGGAGTGTCGAAGCCGGAAGCTTGTGCAGGATGGCGACGGGACTGACGGCCGGACCATGTGGCCCGTAGTGATCAGGGGCCGCCGCGAGCAGTGCCGCAGTGGCAGTACCCAGCAGTGAAGTTCAGTGAGAGCGGTACCTCGGTGAAGGCGTCGGCTGCGGGCGCGCGCACCGGGAGGTCCGGCAGTGGGGTTCCAAGCCAGAGCAGACGCACGACGGGCAACGGGGCTGGCTGCCGGAGCGCGGCGCTAGAACAGGCCGTAGAGCAGTTCGCATCGCCAGCAGGACCCGTAGGTGCAGTACCGCAGTGAAAGCAGTACCCAGCAGTGAAGTGATCCCAGAGGGAAGAACGGAGGGGCCGAGCACCATCAGGATCGCCCGGACGGACAGTTGGGTCCGGGTACCGCAGGACATCGATAGTGAGGTGGTCTCCGGTCAAGCAACCGCGATCCCCGCGGCCCCGACAGCATTGCGTTCGGGCAGGCGGACACAGAAGGCCGGCGCACGATCAGGGCCGGCAGATGGTGTAGCAGTTCCTTCGGGGCCCTGGCGCTTATAGGCGCCAGGGCCCCTCCACGCGTTTCCACAGAGAGGCGCACATGACAGCAGAGAATCCGACCGGCCCCCTCGGCGGCCACCTGGACGACGACGACTTCCCCGCCTACACCATGGGCCGGGCCGCTGAGATGCTCGGCACCACCCAGGGCTTCCTCCGCGCCATCGGCGAAGCCCGCCTCATCACCCCACTGCGCTCCGCAGGCGGCCACCGCCGCTACTTCCGCTACCAACTGCGCATCGCCGCCCGCGCGCGGGAGCTCGTGGACCAGGGCACCCCGATCGAATCCGCGTGCCGGATCGTGATCCTGGAAGACCAGCTCGAGGAAGCCCAGCGCCTCAACGCCGAATACCGGCGTGCCGCAGAAGCGACCGACCGCTGACCGCCTCCACAGGCGACTGACTCCTGTGCTTGCCCGCTGGCGTCGGCGGGCAGGCGACGGGCGAAGGTCACGGCAGGTCGGGTCTGCTTGAGAAGAGAACGCCGAGCCGCCTCCGCCTCGCCGGCCGCACCACCCCACTACGCCCGAATGCGAGGCGCTCCCGGGGGTCTGTTGGCCCCAGGGTCTGGCCGTGCCCCGGGGCCTGGACTTCGGTGACCGGAGCGCGCCGTGGCGGAGCCCAAGGGCTGCTGCCTGGGCGCGGGCCCAAGACGGGATGCGAGCTGGTGAGGGCGCGCGCACCATGACGGTGGCATCACACGACCAGTGGGCGTGGGCATCGAGGGCCGCTCGACGATGACCAAACAGCAGCTCAAGAAACACCCTCGGCCACTGACCGCGGACGGGCCGGCCTGCAGTTGCGCGTGACTCGTACGCGCAGCAGAGAGGCAGGGTGCAGAGGAATCGGCGCTACCCAGTCAGGGCAGCAAGACGCCACTGCGCCGTTGTGGACCGGGCGGCTTAGACCGACCGGCAATAGGCAGCCTCTGTCGAGTGATCGAGCGCGGTGGATGCAGTGCGGGCACGGGTCCACGTGATCATGGAGTTCTCTACGCTCAGTGATCACGAAGGACGGCCGTGCCCGCGCTGCCATCTTGCCTGCTCGAACCCCTCTGGGACCAGTTCTCCGCCCTCCTGCCCGCCCGGCGAGAGTTCGCTGCGGACCACCCGCTGGGCTGCCACCGCCGCCGGATCGCTGACCGGACGGTCTTCGAGCACGTCGTGCTCGCGCTGGTCCACGGCTCAGGCTACGAGCGCATCTCCACCCCCGGATGCTCCGACCGCACCATCAGACGCCGCGTCAAGGAGTGGTCTGAACTGGGGATATCCGAGAAGGTCCACGCACTGGCTCTCGAGGCGCACGACCGGATGATCGGTCTCGGGCTGGGCGAGATCTCGGTGGACGGCTGCATCACCAAGGCCCCGTCCGGCGGTGAGAAGGCGGGACGCTCCCCGGTCGACCGGGGCAAGCAAGGACTGAAACGCTCGGTCGCCTCCGACGCCTGCGGTGTCCCGATCGGAATCGTCTCCGCCGGCGCGAACCGGCACGACTCACCCCTGCTGGGCCCCACCCTGGAGGCGGCGAAGGCACAGGTCGGCGCAATGCCGACGGCGGTCAACGTCAACCTCGACCGCGGCTACGACAGCACCACGTCCCGTGCGCTTATAGCCGAGTTGGGATTCACGGCCGAGATCGCGCGTAAGGGCGTGCCAGCCCCGATCCAAGCCGGCAAGCGCTGGGTGGTCGAGCGCACGCACTCGTGGATGAACGACTACGGCAAGCTGCGGCGCTGCACAGAGAAGAGCGGCAGCATCGTGGACTTCTACCTGTACCTGGCCGCCGCCCTCGTCACGCTCCGCATGCTCATCCGTCGAGCAACGAGCCGCTACCGCTGGGCCGACCGCCCCACCACCCGACGCCTCAAGTGATCCATTTGCCGGTCGGTCTTAGCTTGGCGTTTATCCTCGCTCGTCACCCGACCTGCTGATCTGCGGTGTTTCCCGGGACAGCGGAGGCGGCCGTTCTCCACGCTTCGAGATGTCGAGTAACAAAGCACCAGAGAACGGCCGCTGTGTATGAGTCTGTCTGCCGACGTGTCCGGACGCGAGGCATTGGAGGTGTTGTCCCGCTTTCGTGTCGAGTTCTACGACTGCCTGTATGCCCGGGCTGACGCGCTCTTCGAGCTCACCGACGCGGTGCTGTGTGCGGACGGGCCGGTGAACACCCTGGTCGAGCTGTCGCTGACGGCCGAACACCGGCGCGGACACGGCGCTCTGTACGCGGGGCTGGATCGCGGCTGGACCGAACCGTCGCGTCTGCGACGCGCTCTGGCCGGCCTACCGCTGCCGAAGACGGCCGACGGGCGGATCGTACTGGCTGTCGACGTGAGCAACTGGCTCCGCCCCGACGCTCCGACCAGCGACGACCGGCTGTTCTGCCACGTCTACGGACGTGGCGACCGCAAAACGGACCAGTTCATCCCGGGCTGGCCGTACTCCTTCGTCGCCGCCCTGGAAACAGGCCGCACCTCCTGGTGCCGTCTACTGGACGCCCTGCGGCTCGGACCCGCGGACGACGCGACACTCGTCACCGCCGCCCAGCTCCGCGAGGTCGTGGAACGCCTGGCCGACGCGGGACACTGGAAGCCGGGCGACCCCGAGATCCTGATCGTGATGGACGCCGGCTACGACGTCACCTACCTCTCCCACTCCCTGCAGGACCTGCCCGTCGTGCTGCTCGGACGACTGCGCTCGGACCGCGTCATGCTCCGCGACCCGGGCCCCGCCCGCTCCGGACCCAAGGGCGGACGACCCCGCCGGCACGGCGGCGTCCTTACCTTCGCAAAGCCCGACACATGGCACCAGCCCGACGTCACCACCGCCACGGACACCACCCGCTACGGCAAGGCAGAGACGATGGCCTGGAACCGGATGCATCCCCGGCTCACTCACCGCGGCCCCTGGCTGGAGCATGCGGAAGAGGAACTGCCTGTCCTGCACGGCACATTGATGCGACTGAAGGTGGAGTACCTGCCGGGCGACCGCGACCCGAAGCCGGTCTGGCTGTGGTGCTCCGCAACCTCGGCCGTGTCGGCCGACGTGGACCGGTGGTGGCAGTCGTTCCTCCGCCGCTTCGACCTGGAGCACACCTTCCGGCTGATGAAACAGACCCTCGGATGGACCGCACCGAAGATCCGCCGCGCCGACACCGCTGATCTGTGGACCTGGCTGATCATCGCCGCACATACCCAGCTCTGTCTCGCCCGGCCCCTCACCGAAGACCTCCGGCGGCCCTGGGAACGACGAACCGAACCTCGTCGCCTCACCCCCGCCCGGGTCCGGCGGGGGTTTCGCAACGTCCGTGCAACCGCGGCCCGCCCTGCAGCCGCACCGAAACCATCCCGACCCGGCCCCGGACGACCCCTGGGCACGAAGAACAAGCACCGAGCCGAGCACCACAACGTCGGCAAGACCGTCAAACGAGCCGAATCAATCAAGGAACACCAAGCCCGCAGAGGATAAATGCCAAGCTTAGGGGGTGAGGGTGAAGAGGTCGCGTGCTGCGGTGATGTCCAGGAGGCGCAGGGTTTGGTCGGGAAGTCCGCGCAGTTCCAGCGTGCCTTGTGCGGCCTCCGTGCGGTTGCGGAGGGTGAGGCCGCTGGAGTCCATGAAGGTGACGGCCGACAGGTCCAGGACGAGCGTGCGGTCGTCCGTCGAGGGTCGCGGTGATGTGCGGGCAGGTGTCCATGTCGATCGCGCCGGTGATGGTCAGGACGGTGCGGGGCCCTGTGGACGTTGCCGAGGGGATGTTCGGGGTGGGGTGCATGGTCGTCGGATCCGCCTTCGGATCGGAGCCCATTACGGTCGGCTCCCGGATTCGGGCGGAGAAGGCAGTCAAGCGCGCGGCCGCCTTGGGCCGCGCAAAGCCGAGCGAGACCACCCGTACCGTCCACCCGAGGCTGGACCCCGGGCGGTGCGGGGTCTCCCACCAGACCAGGCTGGTTGTGCCTTGAGCGTGTCGTGCCCCCGCCGCGAAGGCCAGACAGGACCCGGCCATGTGCTCTCACCAGGGGCGGGGCCGCGCCTGGGCCTGGGGCCGCGGCCCTACCAGGGAGCGTGGGCGCAGATGGTCTTTCCGCCGTCGGGTGTGGGTTCGGTGTGGGTGTGGGTGGTGAGGCGGTCGATGAGGTGCCACCCGTAGCCTCCGTGACCTCCCCGGCCGTGTCGATGGACCTGCCGTGGCCGACGGAAGGCCAGGCGAGCGCGGAGGTCGAGGGGATCGGCAGCCTCGGCACCAAGGGAGAGCAGACGCCGGTACCGATCGCCAGCGTCACCAAGGTCATGACCGCCTACGTGATCCTCGCCGGCCACCCGATGCCAGGCGGCGCACCCGGCGCAACGGTGATCGCCGACCAGCAGGCGGCCGACGAGTCCTACTCCTCGGTCGAGTCGACCGCCCCCGTCGTCGCGGGGCGCGAATACACCCAGCGCCAGCTCCTGGAACTCTTGATGCTGCCCTCCGGCAACAACGTCGCCAGGCTCCTGGCCCGCTGGGACGCGGGCGGCCAGGAGGAGTTCGCCCGGAAGATGAACAAGGCCGCCGCGGCACTCGGCATGGACCGCACCACCTACACCGGGGCCTCCGGCATCGAGTCCAACACGACGAGCACGGCAGCCGATCAGCTGAAGCTGGCCCGCGCCGTCATGAAGAACGAGGCCTTCCGCCAGATCGTGGCCACGCCCGCCGTCACGGCCCCCGGCGTCGGCGTGCGGATACACAACAGCAACAAGCTCCTCGGGCAGGACGGGGTCATCGGGTTGAAGACCGGCTCCTCCACCCCGGCCGGCGGCAACCTCATGTGGGCCGCCACCCAGGAGGTGGCGGGCGTCCCCCGCCTCATCCTCGGCGTCGTCCTCCACCAGCGGGCCGACACCAACCCCACCGCCGGCATGGCCGCCGCCTTCGACTCCAGCCGCACCCTGATCACCGCCATCCGCGCCGCCCTCCCACAGGCCCTCGCCGCACAGGTTCCGCAGGCCTGACCTGACCTGGCGCAGCCGCATCCGCCCGCGCTGCGGGCGGCGAACAGGGCACGGGGGAGGGCCGACGATCCGCCGTATTCCGGAGGGAGCCTTCGGATCGGCTGCGTCGGGGGCCATGTGAACCACTTCCGGATGCGCCTGTGGCGTACGTCAGCGGGCGGCGCCCCGGGGGACGGCGAAGTCGGTCAGCCGGGCCGAGCCCGGCGCGAGCTCCTGCCAGGAAGCGGGGCAGGAGAGCACCGCGATCGCGGACGTCGGAAACTTCCGGGACAGGCGTTCGATCGGTTCGGCCTCCGCGGCGGCCACGGCCTTCCGGGCGAGGCTGACGGCCAGCTCCTCCAGGCCCGGGTTGTGGCCGACGAGCAGCAGCGTCTTCACCTCATCCGACACTTCGGACACCACCTCCAGCAGCTCCTCCGGCTCGGCGGCGTAGACCCGTTCGTCGAAACGCGCCGGGACCTCGGCGCCCAGTTGCCCGGCCGCCAACGCCCAGGTCTCTCGGGCCCGCCGGGCGGTGGAGCAGATCACCAGTGTCGGCAAGCAGCCTGCGTCGCGCAGCCAGCGGCCCGCCGCGGGTGCGTCCCGCAGACCGCGCGGACCCAGTGGCCGCTCGTGGTCCGCGACGCCCGGCCGGGCGGATTTGGAGTGGCGCAGCAGCACCAGGCGGCCGGCGGATCCCGCGCTCATCGCCTCAGCCTCATGCCCTCACCTTCGCACGGTCCACGGTCCACGGGGCCGGGCGGGCCGACGAGGTCGCGGGAAGGGGCAGCTGCTCGGCCCAGCTCGGAATCCCTTGACAGGCCAAGTAGTTAGCCGCCATATTATCTGCATGACGAGCGACGGCATCGACGGTGAGGCGCCTACGCTCGACCAGGCCAGGAGGCAGGTCGAGCAGTACGGCCTGGAGGTCGATCCCCAGGCGGTGCTGGTCGCGGTGCGGCTGATCTCGGCGGGTGCGCGGGTGGGCAGGATGACCGAGGTGCACTTCGCCCGCTTCGGCCTGTCGACGGGGCGCTACCGAGTGCTCGCCGACCTCGAAGACCACGGTGGGGAAAAGTCTCCGTCGCGCCTTGCCGCCGACCTCGGTGTCTCCAGGGCCACGGTCACCGGCCTGCTGGACGGCCTCGAGCGGGAAGGTCTGATCGCGCGCCGGCCCTCCGTGGAGGATGGCCGTGGCACGGTGGCCATCCTGACCGCGCGTGGTGCGCAGCTCCTGCGCGACATGGCGCCGGAGCACTTCAGGCGGCTCGAGGTGATGGTGGGCGGGCTTTCCGTCGAGGAGCGCGCGGTGTTCCTTGAGCTGCTCGCCCGAGTGGTCCGCGGCAGCGCGGCCCTGGTCGCCGACTGACCGCGTTCTCCGCTGTTCTGGCCCCGCCCTTCGGCGGGTCCTTTTTTGGCCCAGTAGTTAGCTGCCTAATTACATGAAGGCAGGGTGGGTCTGCCGCCCCGCCCCCGCTCCTCGCCGCGACCCTTCGCTTCCCTCGCACGTACGAGAAAGAGGCCACCATGCCCGTAACGACGGACAGGACCAGCCGCAACCGAGCAGCCTCCCGGGCGTCCCGGCCGTTCACCCTGTGGCGTGAAGTGCTGACCGCCTACGCCGCCCCCGCACTGATGGCCGGCACCGCCGGTCTCGTCAACGGGCAGCGGGACCTGGCCGTGGCCGCCTGCACCTCCATCGCCGGCACCTCTGCCGTGGTGGCGTTCCTGGTCGGCGCCTGGCTGCGGCGAGGCGGGCGGCCCCGACGCTGGACCGTCACCACCCCGCGCTTCGCCCTGACCGCCGCACTCGTCACCACCACCGCCGGCGCGGCGGCCCTGCTGGGATGGTTCGCGGCCCCATGGGTACCCGTCCACATCCCATGGGTACCCGTCCACACCCCGGTCTCCGTCAACCCCTGGCTGGAGCGCCTGCGCATCGACCTGCCCGTCTCCGCGGCCCTCGCCACGACCATCGTCACCCTCCGCTGGCGCGCCGCCACCCCGGCACTCCCGGGCTCCTCGGCGTAACCCGTCCCGCCACCGGGCCCACCCGCCCGACGGGCCCGGGCCTGACCGAAGCCACCAAGGAACGAACAAAGGAATGAGTACTCGATGATCGTTGTCATGGGAGCGACCGGTGCCACCGGGAACGCCCTGCTCCACAGTCTCCTCGCCCTCGGCGCACCCGTCCGCGCGCTGACCCGTACTCCGCACATCCCGATCCCCTGCGCAACCGGCTTACACCCGCGGCCCGTTGAGGTCCAGTACGCCGACGCCTCCGACCCCGGGTCCCTGCGCGCCGCGTTCGAGGGCGCCGGCCAGCTCTTCCTCACCATGGCCAACGGCCCCGCGCAGGTCGCGCTCGAAACCCGCGCCATCGATATCGCCGTCCGGGCCGGCATCGGACACATCGTCAAGGTCTCCGCACCCGCCGCCGAACCCGACTCCCCGGTCGCCGTCTCGCGCGGACACCACGCCGTCGAGGAACACCTGCGCGCCTGCGGTCTCACCCACACCGTTCTGCGCCCCTACGCGTTCATGCAGAACCTTCTGCGCCTGGCTCCCGCCGTCGCCCAGGGAGTCATCCTCGGCACGATGGGCGACTCGCCCTGCAACTTCATCGACTGCCGCGACATAGGCGACGTCGCCGCCGCCGCCCTCACCAGGCCCGGCATCGCCGGCGGCACCTACACCCTGACCGGACCCGAAGCCGTCGCGTACCCCGAACTCGCCGCACGACTGACCACTCTGACGGGCCGTGCGGTCCGCTACGTCAACCTCGCGCCGGGCGACCTGCGCGACAGCCTCATCCGCAACGCCCACTTGCCCGACTGGCTCGCCGACCACGTGACCGAGATCCAGCAACTCGCCGTCACCCGGCCCGAGAGCCCGACCACCACGGTCGCCGAACTCCTCGGCCGCCCTCCCCGCACCCTCGACGCCTTCCTGCGGGAACACCACGCACACTTCCGCCCCACGGATCCTTGGGCGGAGCGGCAGGAGTGAGGGTTCCTCCACCTTTACGCTCACGATCGCGGACCCGCCGCGAACACGCGCGGCGGCCTGCCGAGGTCTGTGGCTTTGGCGGTTTGGAACACGCTCAGCTGTGGATGGAACTCGGCTGGACCACCCATGTGGTCATGCCGGGCGCTCCAGAGAGGTCAGCTGAGGGTGAAGGTCCAGTTCTGGGTGGCCGCAGCGGAGTTGGGCTGCTGGGTGAGCCGGGCGCCGTCGGTGCCGTCCGCGGCGGTGACCAGCAGGCCGCTGCGGACGGAGGCCAGGGTGTGGCTGCCCCCGGGTGTCGGGGTGATCCGCCAGCGCTGGTTGTCGTTGCCGGTGCAGGTCCACTGGATGACGGCTGCTCCGGCGCTGGTGGAGCTGGCGTTGACGTCCAGGCACAGTCCGGATTGGACGTTGCGGGCCGTCCAACTGCCGTCCGCATTGGCGGCGAAGGTCCAGCGCTGGTTGTTGCCGCCGTGCCAGGTCCACTGGATCAGCTGGGTACCACCGGTGCCGACCGCCCCGGGTACGTCCACCACCTGAGCGGTTCCGGTGCGTCCGATCCGGTAGGTGGCACCGGAGTTGACCGGCCCGGCGCAGGTGACGCCCGGGCCCTCGGCCGCGCCGATCGCCGGTGCGCCGGCTGCGGGGACCGGGGTGCCGAAGTAGTCGTACCCACCGTTACCGGGGATCACCGCCCCGGCAGCCAGCGCCGGCGAACCGGCGCAGAGCCGGTACCCGTCGGCGTGCGCGCGGTCGGTGGCGGTGCCGGCGGCACGCAGGAGCGGGTCGGTGGTGGCGCCGGCGCCGACGGGGGCGCCGGTGATGTTGACCAGCTGGTTGTGGTCGAGCTGGTAGCCACCGCCGCGCAGGGTCATCGAGGCAGTGCCCGAACCGGCCTTCACCACGGCGTTGTTGCGGAATCTGACGTGCCGGGTGGTGGTGCTGTTCTCCTGGATCACGGACTGGCTGACACCCGGGCCGATGTAGATCGTGTTGTTGTGGACGTCGGCGGACTCGATCGGGCCCGAGCAGTTCTCGATGCCGCGGTATGCGTCGTTCTGGCTGATGTTGTAGCGCACCACGGCCCCGCGCAGGATGCCGTTGGCGTTGCACAGCAGGAAGAAGCCGCCCGCGTTGTCGTGGCTGTAGTTGTACTGGAAGACGGTGCCGACGCTGCCCTGGTCGATGTCGTACGCCATGCCGTCCCGGGTGGAGACGCCGCCGCTCGCCTCGTTGTACTGGAAGAGGGCGTTGTCGGAGTCGTAGGCCCAGATGCCCGCGTTGTAGCCGGCCGAGCGTCGCTGGAAGCCCTGCACGGTGTTGTGCTCGACCAGCACCCCCGCGGTGTTGCCCGCCACGATGCCGTCGCCGCCGAGGTCGCTCAGCCGGTTGCCGCTGACCGTCACGCCGGTCCAGGGCAGGAACGTGCCGGCGCTGGGTGTCTCGAAGCCGGAGCGGTTCCAAGTGGAGACGAAGAAGATCCCCTCCCGGTCCACGGTGCGGATGCTGTTGCCGCGGATCGCCACGTCGTCGAACCGGGTCTGTACGGCGGTGCCGCCGACGGTCAGGTAGATGCCGCCGCTGCCGCCGAGGTCCTTGGTGTCGTCGCCGTTGACATCGTGGATGTCGAGGTTCTCCAGCACGAAGTGGCTCGCGGTTCCGTAGTCGCTCAGTTCGATCGAAACGGCGCGGCGATTCCCCTTGCTCGCTCCGGAGTTGGTGATCTCCAGGTTGCGGATCTCCCACTGTTGCTGGTTGCGCAGCACCACCGCGCGTGGGGCGCCGGCACCCGCGACCAGCGGGGCCGCACCGCTGCCGTATGCGTCGACGGCTATGGGGCGGCCGGGGACGCCGGAGCCCTGCGGGGCGAGGGTCCCGGTGCAGGCCGTCCCCCTCTTGAGCAGAATGCGGTCACCCGGCGAGAAGGCGGTGGCGCTCACCTTGGCGAGCGAGCGCCACGCGGAGGCGGGTGAGGTGCCGGCCGCGGCGTCGCTGCCTGAGGCGCAGTCGAGGTAGAAGGTGGCGTCCGCGGCCTGGGCGGGCGCGGCGATGCCAAGGGAGCAAGTGAGGGAGCACAGGGCGGCGATGAGGGCGGGGCGGATGCGCATAGCGTCCTCCGGCAGGTGGCGAATTGCGCACAAGTGCAACGCAGCTCACCTGCCGTGTCAATATGTGATTGAAAGTCGCGTGAACCGAGCATGATTGAACATGCTTGGTGCTCACCTGTGCCGGCCTGCTTCGTCTTCGCCGAGAATCCGGGCGAGGAGCTCGGCCGGCTCTTCCCGTTCGGCGTCCTGGAGTATCCGGGTGAAGCCGTCCGCACCGAGTCGGGCCCTGAGGGACTCTTCGCACTGCTCGCGGATTGGAGCCAGTTCCGGGGTGCCGCGTTGTGGATGGCCGACGGCCCGCCAGTGCAACAACCCCGCCGCGTAGATGCGGGCCGCCCGATCCGCCTCGCCTTGAAGGGCGACCGCAGCGGCGAGCAGGTCCAGGCCGAGGGCGACTCCGAAGCTATCGCCGATCTTCCGCTTCGACAGCAGCATCGCGTGCGCCCGCTCTGCGGCCAAAGCGGGCCGAATCTGGAGGAGGGCGATCAGGGAGAGTTGGTACTCGGTGTAGGAGCGGGTCCAGTACTCGCCGATCAGGGCGCACTTCTCGCGGAGCGACTCGGCCTTCTTCTCCGCTTCGGCCAGGTCGCCGAGCCCGGTGAGGGCGAAGACGGCCACGAGCCGGCAGAACAGGCGGGCCTGCGAGAAGAAGGGATCGGCGGGCACGTCATCCAGGGCTCTTCGGACGGTGGCGTGTGCCTGGTGGGGGTCGCCGGACATCAAGTGGACGAGCCCGCTCAGGTAGGCGGCCCGTAGGGACCCCTCGGGGTCGAGGGCGGGGTCGGCCGCCTCGGAGCACCTGCTGGCCAGGGCGAATGCACCCGCGTGGTCACCCTGGAGGAGTCGCGTCGTGCCCAGTGCCCACAAGGCCTGGGTGTGTTCCGGCCCGTCCGGTTCGACTGCCCGGTCCAGGCAGCGTTCCAAGTAGCCGCGCGCCTCCTGCAGATGTCCGGTGCACGCCCAGAAGAACCCCAGCCGCCCCATCAGTGCGAGGGCCCTTCCGGGGAAGGTGATGAGGAGGTGGTCCAGGGCGGCGCACAGGTCGGTGTGGGCCTCCTCCACCCGTGCATAGGCGTCGACCTGGCCCGGTCCGAGCCAGTCCTCTTCGGCCCGGGCGGCCAGCGCGGCGAAATGGGTGGCGTGCCGGTCCGCGGCGTCGTCGAGTTCGCCCAGTTCGACGAGCCACATCCGGCCGTATTCGCGCAGCGGCTCGAGCAGTCGGAAGCCCGACTCGACCCGGGTCAGGACGGACTTGCGGACGAGGCCCTCCAGCGCGGAGGTGACGTCGGCGGCCGGGAGCCGGCGGTCCGCGCAGACCGCGCGCGCGGCCGTGGCGTCGAACTGCCCGCGAAACACGGTCAGCCGCGACCACAGGAGCCGCTCCTTCGGTTCACACAGCTCATGACTCCACCCCATGGCCGTCCACAGACTCCGATGACGCGCCGGCTGTACGGGTTTGCGCGTGTGCAGCAACTCCGCGCCCGCGTGGGCACGCAGCTGGTCCGCGAGACGCTGCGGAGAGGTGCCTGCCAGCTGGGCGGCGGCCAGTTCCAGCGCCAGCGGCAATCCGTCCAGAAGTCGGCAGACGTCCACTGCCGAGGCTTCGGCCTCCGGCCCGTGCCACGATGACCCCGCCGCCGCGGCCCGCTCGCGGAGCAGTTCCATCGAGTCGCTCTCTCCCAGAGGGCCCAGGCGAAGAACGCCCTCGCCTGCGATTCCGAGAGGTTCACGGCTGGTGACCAGCACCCGAAGCTCGGGACAGGCCGTCAGGAGGTCCGCAACCACGCTGCGTACGGCGGTGGTCAGGTGCTCACAGGAATCGAGAACCAGCAGTGTGCGGCGCCCGGACATCCACTCGGACAACCCCGCCAGCGGTTCGCGGTGCTGGTGGTCGGAGAATCCCACCGCATCGGCAAGGGTGGCCACCAGCCGCTTCTCGTCCTGCAGCGGCCACAGGTGAGCCCACCCGATCAGGACGTCCGTATCCTCGCCCGCACCGACCGCGTGCAGGGCGAGACTGGACTTGCCGACACCTCCGGCGCCGGTCACGGTCGTCAGCCGCTGCTCGGCGAGCGCGGCCACGAGCGCTGCCCTCTCGGGTGCGCGGCCGATGAGACTCGATGACGGTTCGGGAAGGTTGCCAATCACCACAGCATCCTCACCCGCGCCGCACCGCCCGCGTAGGGAAACGGACTGTTACGAGGCGATGGCCCGGCTCGCCTGTGGCTCCCGGCCGGCTTCATCCGTGGAATGACGGCGCTGCCAGTAAGGATTGTCGTGGGGGAGCTTGCTAGAGACACGGCCGTACATCCCGAAGGTCATGATGATCAAGCCCATGACGAAGCTGAACATCACGTTCGTCATGCCGAATCCCAGGATGTTGGCGCCCGTGTCGAGGATGAAGATGTGCGCGAACCCGCTGAGCAGGAACAGGCCTCCCACCGTGATGTTCAGGGTGGAGGCGAAGTTTCCGCCGATGACGGCGCCCGCAGCCAGTCCGAGCCCGACGAGGACGGAGATGACGCTCAGAGTGGTGTTGGTGGTCAGGCCCGCGATGGTCTCGCCTTGCGTGTCGAAGGGGCGGAGGGCTCCGGCGAAGCCGAGCACACCGAACGCGATCAGGATCAGCCCGCAGAGAAGGGCGCCATAGCGGTAGACGGTTGCCAGCCTGTGATCGACTGGGAGTTCGTCGCTCAGCTTCATGAATACTCCTCAGCTGGTGGGGACGCGGTGCTTCGCTTCTCGTAGAGGCAGGGCCACCTCCGGCGAGGTGGCCGGTCCGGCCGAACGTACCCCCAGCTCGATCTGCTGAGCGACTTGCACCCTTTATGCACAATTTTGAGGTCGCGACTTCCCCTGCCTGCTGGGTTGCCGTAGAGCGGAGGATCCGGCATCCGCCATGTCTCCGCCGGCGGATGCCGCACAGAGAGGACACCGCCCGGCGAATGGGCCTGTACTGAATTCCACCATCCTCCCGCAATTGCGGGCCGTGCGGGTGGTCGGCCGTCACGAGCCAGGGGCGAATCGTTGCCCCGGCATGAGTGACTTCATGGTTCAGATTCCTGCTGACTGGCTTGCCCGTGTATTCCTTTCACTGCGACGTGGCACATCGGACGACGCGCGCATGCTGGCGGCCGAACTTCGGCCGTTCACGGAGAAGCCGGGTCAGCGGGTTCCGGTGCCCAGAACGACACTCCTGCGCACGGAGATCGCCCTGCGCGGCGAACTGCGGCAGATGAGCGAGGACGGACGGCGCCAAAGGCTCTCCGAGGAAGCCGGCTACCTGATCAACGCCGCCCTGGCGCGGTAAGCACCGCGGGCGCGCAGCCGCCCACGTGTGCCCTCTTCCACGACGAGCGCGGCCCGGACGAGGCAGGAGCCGATCACCACCCGCGACCAGACCGGCTTCGTCGCGACTCCCCGCAGAAAAACGGCGAAGGACCGCAACCCGATCAGGTCGTCGTACGGAAGTACGGCGGGAGGGGTGTTCGTGGAGTCCACGCTTCCAGCATAGTATCTCTCAATGATTGAGATACTTGATTGCTGAGATGACTGAGGGGTTGCAGTGGGAAGCACATCGCGATGGGTTAGATGGCTGGTGCCGTCGGTCCTGCTGGTGGCGTGGCTGGGGATCGGCGCAGTCCTCGGCCCGTACGCCGGGAAGCTCGGCGAAGTCGCCACCAACGACCAGGCGGCCTTCCTGCCGCAGAGCGCCGAGTCCACCAAGGTCCTCGAAGCGCGCAAGGCCTTCGAGCGCTCCGCATCGGTGCCCGCCATCGTCGTCTGGCAGGCCTCCCACGGGGGGCGGGTCACGGACGGGCAGCAGCGGGAGGCGACCCGGGCGGTAGCCGCGGTAGCCGGGCGCACCGGCGTCACCGGACCGCCGTCGCCCGCCTTGCTCTCGGACGATGGTCTGGCGTTGCAAGCCATCGTGCCGATCGCCCCTGATCTGGGCGATGATCTCCCGGCCGTCTTGGAGGAAATGCGCTCGCTGGCCGGCGAGGTGCCGGGGCTGAGCGTGCAGATCGCGGGACCGGCGGCCACGCAGGCCGATCTCGCGGACGCCTTCGCCGGAATCGACGGACTGCTGGTCGGTGTGGCGCTCGGCGCCGTGCTCCTGATCCTCCTGTTGGTCTACCGCAGCTTGCTCCTGCCGCTGATGATCATCATCAGCGCGGTGTTCGCACTGGGCCTCGCATGCGCGGTCGTCTACTGGCTGGCCGACCGGGACGTCGTACGGGTCGACGGCCAGGTCCAGGGAATTCTGTCCATCCTGGTCATCGGTGCGGCGACCGACTACGCGCTGTTGCTGGCAGCGCGGTTCAAGGAGGAACTCGCGGCACGCGGCGACCGGATGGCAGCCGTGGCGGCCGCCGTCCGGCGTTCGGCAGGAGCGATCACCGCCAGCGCGGCAACCGTTGCCCTGGGCCTCCTAGCCCTGCTCGCCAGCGATCTGACCAACAACAGGGCCCTCGGCCCGGTCGGCGCGATCGGCATCGTCTGTTCCGTCCTGAGCACCCTCACCTTCCTGCCCGCCGTACTGGTACTCCTCGGCCGCACGGCCTTCTGGCCGGCCACCCCGAAGCCCGGCGATGCCGGGGGCGGGGGTCACGCCCTGTGGCGCCGCGTCGCGGCCGCCATCGACCGGGCGCCGCGCCGGGTCTGGGCATCAACCGCGCTGCTCCTGCTCGTCCTCGCCGGGTTCGCGTCGACCCTGTCCTCCAAGGGCGTGCCCCTGGAGGAGATCTTCGTCAAGGACGCGCCCTCCGTCGCCGCCCAGCAGACTCTCAGCCGGCACTTCCCGGGCGGATCAGGCCAGCCTGCAGTGATCATCGCGGATTCGGGAAGGGCGGCCGAAGTGCAGGCCGCTGCCCTGAAGACGGACGGTGTAGCAGGGGCGACGACTGTCACGGCCTCGGGCCGACCCGGTGGCGAGCCCCTGGTCGTCGACGGCCGGGTCCGCATCGACGCCACCCTCGCGGCCGCCGCCGACAGCGACGCGGCGAAGCGAACGGTCGCGGATCTGCGTACGCGCCTGCACGCCGTACCGGAGGCCGAGGCGATCGTGGGCGGTTACACCGCCCAGAAGTACGACACCGAACAGACCGCGGCCCGCGACCGCACGGTCATCGTCCCGATCGTCCTCGGCATCATCCTGCTGATCCTCATCCTGCTCCTGCGCGCACTGCTGGTCCCCCTCCTCCTCGTGGCCACGGTCGCACTCAATTTCCTGGCCACCCTGGGTGTTTCCGCGCTCGTCTTCCAGCACCTCTTGGGCTTCAGCGGCACGGACGCCTCGGTTCCCTTGTACGGGTTCGTCTTCCTGGTGGCGCTCGGCGTCGACTACAACATCTTCCTGATGTCCCGGGTCCGTGAGGAGTCGCTCGTCCACGGGGTCCGTCAAGGTGTGCTGCGTGGTCTGACCACGACCGGTGGTGTCATCACCTCGGCGGGGGTGGTCTTGGCCGCCACTTTCGCGGCCCTCATGGTCATCCCTCTCGCCTTCCTCGTGCAGATCGCCTTCATCGTCGCCTTCGGCGTCCTCCTTGACACCCTTGTCGTACGGTCCCTCCTGGTGCCCGCGCTGGTGCTCGACATCGGCCCGCGGAGCTGGTGGCCCAGCGCCCTGGCCCGTCAGCAGGACCCGGATACGACCGGCATCGCGCGGAGCGAAACCTCGTAGCCGCACCGCGCCGGCTGGTAACGATCGGCGGCCCCAACCGTCTGTGTGGCGCGAGGACCGCCCTCGGTATGCGCGGGCGGTCCTCGCGCGCGGATCACCTCAGAAGGCGTCGTTCGATCAGGTCCAGCCCGGAGCGCAGGCCGGTCAGCCGCCTCGACCCGGCCTGAGGGACGGAGTCCCAACCAGGCCCGGCCACCAGCAGCGTGGACCGTGACCTCGCTCCCCGTACGCCCCACTCGACGCCCTCGACCGCGTTCACCAACTCCGCCGCGTCCGCGGGCCGTCCCTGGGCCCACACCACCACCATCAAAGGCCCCACCCGCCGCACCGCCTCGCTCAAAGCGCTCACGGGAAGTGCCGGACCGAACATCTTCGCCGGCAGTCCACGCTCTCCCAGAGCTGCCCACAGGGCTTCCAACGGCAGGCTGTGCAGCTCTCCGGGCGCGCACGCCAGAACGACCGGACGTACTCCCTCGCGAGGCGGTTGGCGTCGCCGGTACAGGCGCCGCAGAGCCGAGGAGACGAGCCACGACAGCAGATGCTCGACCTCGATGTAGCGCTCACCCGACGAAGCCCACTTACGGCCCGCCGCGTGCAGCGTCGGCGAGATGATCTCCTCCCAGGCCACCACGCAGCCGTGGTCCTCGATCGCCCGCTCCAGCAAGACCTCCACCGCCTCCGCGTCCAGCCGTACGGCGGCCCGTGCCAGCCCCCGGCATTCGGCACGGACCGTCCCCAGGGGCAGCGCGCCGCGGCCTCCCGGCGCCCGCCCTGACCCGGCCGACGCGTCACCCGTATCCCTGGACACTCCGCCGGCTGACGCCCGCGCGGCACGCGCGGCTTCCGAGGGAGGAACACCCCGAGCGGTAAGACGGCACATCTCCTCCAGCCGCGTGATGTCCTCCGGCAGCCAGCGGCGATGTTTGCCCCCGATGCGGACGGCGGGACCGATCGCATATCGACGCTCCCACGAACGAAGCGTGGTGGCAGCCACACCAAGATGCTGCGCCACAGCCCCCGTGCTCAGCCCCACCACCACCACCTCCGCGGGAGGCGTCTGGGGGTCCTTGTCGAGCCTCATGGGTTGAGCTGCCAGATGGACGCGTTGAGGGCGGTCGCGAAAGCCACCCACCCCAGGTAGGGAATCAGCAACCCCGCCGCCGTGACACTCAACCGCCGGAAGCGCACGATGGTCGTGCCGAGCGCGGCCAAGAGAAGGGCGATGTCCAACAGGGCGAGCCCGTACTGGCGGGCAGCGAAGAACAACGGGGTCCAGGCGAGATTGAGCACGAGCTGTACCCACCACCACGTCAGTGCTCCGCGAACCCGATGGCGGTTCGGGTGGCGCCAGACCAGCCAGGCCGAGATACCGATGGTGGCGTACAGCACAGTCCAGACCGGGCCGAAAAGCCAGGAAGGAGGGGCCCAAGAAGGTCGGTCCAGCGCCCCGTAGATCTCACCTGCATCGACGGATGCAATGGCCCCGAGGGCCGCGACGCCATAGCTCACGGCGAGGAAGCCCACAAAGGCCAACCCGCTCACCCATGGGTGCCGGCGTCCTGGCGCCGGCGCCGAGGCGGATGTCTCAAAACCTGGCACGGCCGGCTCCCGGTGGGCTAGAAGACGTTCCTGCGAGAGTGGACGAGCGGGCACGGAGCCGAAGCCACCACCGGCGCCCGACCGTCTCTACTCCTGCTTCCGACCCCGCCCCCCAACCGGATGCAATCGGGTGGAAGGCCGGATGGCCGGTGATCTCGATGAACGCGGCAGAGGGGGAGGGCCTTGACCCCTGATTTTGCACACACGAGACACTGGATCCTGAGGATCTGAGAACGGACATCTCGTGGTCATGAAGAACTACCCGCCGGAGTTCAAGGCGGACGCGGTCGCGCTGTACGAGTCGCGGCCGGAGGCGACGATAACGTCGGTCGCCGCCGATCTGGGGATCAACCCGGAGACGCTGCGGAACTGGGTCCGGGCGGCCGGAGCGAGTCGGCCCCGCGGACGCCGGACGCAGGAACCGGCCCAGCCGCCGGCCCCGCTGGAGGCAGAGAACGCAGCTCTGCGGAAGAAGGTCCGTGAGCTGGAAGAGGAACGCGAGATCCTGCGGAAAGCGGCGAAGTATTTCGCCGGGGAGACGCGCTGGTGAACCGCTTCCAGTGCGTCGCCGACCATCAGCGCCGCTACGGCGTGAAGCGGCTCTGCAGCATCCTTGGTGTCAGCCGCTCGAGCTTCTACTACTGGCGCCGGACAGCCACGGGCCGGGCCGCCCGGCAGGCAGCCGACGCGAGGCTCACCGTCCGGATACGGGCCGTGCACAAGGAATCGGACGGCACTTACGGAGCCCCGAGGATCACCGCCGAGCTCCGCGAGACGAGCGGAGAAGCGGTGAACCACAAGCGGGTCGCCAGACTCATGCGGGCGTCCGGGATCGAAGGAGTCCGGTTGCGCCGCCGGCACCGCACCACCGTCCCCGACCCGACCGCGGCCAAGGCGCCGGACCTGATCGGCCGCGACTTCACCGCCGAAATCCCGAACACGAAGTACGTCGGCGACATCACCTACCTGCCCATCGACGGCGGGAAGTTCTGCTACCTGGCGACCGTCATCGACCTCGCCTCGAGCCGGTTGGCCGGCTGGGCGATCGCCGGCCACATGCGCGCGGACCTCGTCACCGACGCCCTGGCCGCAGCGATCCGCACGCGCGGCAGCCTTGCCGGATCGATCATGCACACCGACCACGGAGCCCAGTACACGAGCAGGGCATTCGCCGAAGCCTGCAGGTCAGCAGGGGTCCGGCGAAGCATGAGCGCGGTCGGGTCCAGCGCGGACAACGCACTCGCCGAGTCCTTCAACGCGACCTTCAAACGCGAAACCCTGCAGGGACGAAAGAGCTGGCCAGACGAGTGCGAAGCCCGACTCGACGCCTTCCGATGGCTGACCCGATACAACACCCGACGCCGACACTCCCGCCTCGGACAACGATCACCGATCGCCTTCGAAAACGCCCTCCACCTCACACCAACTACGCTGACACCAGCCGCATAACCCGTGTTCAGGATTCGGGGTCAAGGCCCGGATTCTCGTAGCTCCATGCCACCTGCAGGGACTCGGCCCGGCGGTCAGGCCCAACTGGTCTTGAATCCTGCGCGCAGCCGGAACCGTTCGGACCCTGAGTCGATCTTGACGTACCGCACGTGCTCGGCCCCGGCGCCGACCAGGGGCGAGCGCCGACTCGGGTTAGTCTGTGCACGTGGAGGCGGCAGACAGGCAACCAGACGATGAGGCCAGTGCCGCTCGGCATACCGCCGTCGACCCGCGACTGATGGAGATGGCCCGCCACCTGCGTCGCGTCAACAGCGAGATGAACGTTCTCATCCACCGCTTCGCCGGTGAAAACGGCCTGCACGCCACCGATATCCAGGCCCTCGGCGCCATCCTCGACGCGCAGACCCCCATGACACCGGGGAGACTCGGCCAGCACCTGGGCCTCACATCCGGAGCCGTCACCGCATGCCTGGACCGACTGGAGAAGGCAGGCCACCTGCGCCGCGTCCGCGACGCCACCGACCGGCGTGTCGTCCACCTCCACTACGAACCCACGGCCCGGAAGGTGGCCTCCGACCACTTCCGCGTTCTGGCGCGCGCCACGGAGCGGGCCCTGGAACGCGCCGGCGAGGACGACGCATCTGCGGCCCTGCGGTTCCTGGAGATGCTCGGCGAAGAGTTCTCCACAGACGAGCCGCTCCCGTGAGGGAAGCAGCGGGGCGCGGCTCCAACCGTTGAGTCGGCGCAACGGTTCAGGCCATCAAATGGATCAGTCTGCCGGCCGCTTGCGCGGGGCCGCGTGAGCGCACGTGCCGGCGGAGTTGATCGAGGGCGTGCCGGGGTGCGTCCAGGAGCGTGGAGACGGCACGGCCCGCGGCGCCGGCGTCCAACCCGTTCGGGTCGAGACACAGGGCCGCCCCCGCCCTTTCGGCATCGTGAGCGATGGAGAACTGGTCGCTGGAGAAGGGGAGGAGAAGGGCGGGCACCCCGGCGGCCAGGCACTCGGTGAAGGAGTTGTTCCCGCCGTGGTGGACCATCGCATCCACTCGTGTGAGCAGCGATTGCTGAGGTACGGTCGCCGCGACCGAGACCCGCGGGCCGGCCAGGGGGGCCAGCGACTCAGCACGGTCCCCGGCCGCAAGGATCACCGAGGTGTCCTCGCACTCGGCCAGGATCCCCCGGGTCACTGCCTCCAGTACGTCATGCCGGGCCGAGAGGAACGTTCCCAGCGCCACCAGCACCACGCGTCGGCCCCCCTGCCGTAGCCTGCGCAGTTCGGATTCCCAGAACGGACCGGGCCCTTCCGGTTCGGCGCGAGTGAAGTGCCCGCTGAAGACGTATTCCGGTCCTTCGGGGCGCGGGGGGAGCCAGTCCAGGCGCGGATAGTGCAGAACCACTGCTCGGGGCGAACAGAGCGCGAACGCCCGCCTCGGTACCGGTCGGTGCGGTGCGTGAAGGGATATGAACCGTGCGAAGAGCGCGGTGAAGGAGCGGTCGTTCACCAGCGCCTCCTCGCGCAGCGTGTGCAGCGCGGCGGCCGCCGGCCGTACGGCGTGCGGCCACGCGTAGGGCACTCCGAACAGCGCGTCCGGCGCGGCCGGCAGATAACTGGGATGCCCCGGGCAGAACGTCGCGTAGGGCAGGTCCAGGCAGTGCAGTGCGAGGGTGGCGGGGTAACTCAGCTGGTCCACCACGTACCAGTCCGCCGGCCGGCGGGCGTGCAGTGACCGCAGTTCCTCCAGAACCCGCTCTGGTTCGGCGAGCATGTCGGCCCCGCGATGGCGGGCCTGAACCAGCAGCGCGGGAACAGCCCCGGCGAGCGTGGCATCGAGGAACTCCTCCAAGCGCCGAGACTCGTCCTGGCCCTGCACCGTGCGCCGGGCGATTCCGGTATTCGCATTGCGCGTGACCGTCAGCGGGGTGAACTCCACCCCCGCCGCTTCAGCCAGAGGTGCGAACGCTTCGCCGCAGGCGAAGGTGACCTCCGCCCCCGCCGTACGGAGCTCTCCCGCCAGCACGGACAGCGGGGACGCGTGCGAGTGGAACGGTGGAGCGATCACGGTGACACGCGGCACGAAGGCCTCACTTCCGGCAGAGGGCTGTCCTGCCCCCTTCGGTCGGAGGCGGGCATCCGGAGGCAGCACGCACGGTGGCCGGTTGCCCCCTCCTCCGCATCCAAAGCCGTTTACGCGACGGAATCAGCGGTGACCATCCGCCCGAGCGAGAGCAGCGCCCCATGGACGCAACCACCCCGCAGGAAGGGCTCGACCCCTTTGTCGTGGCCCGACAGGGCTTCTGGGACGCCAGAGGAGCGCCGCGGATACCCGCGACATTCGGAACACTGGCCTCCTTCCTCAACGCCGAGTACCGCCCGCGGCACGAAGGCCATCCGGCCGACCGCCTGCCGGATCCGGGCGACAGGAAGACGGCCCTCCTGCGTCGCGCCCTGCGCCTGCGTGGGTCCGTCGACCCCGAAGAACTCCTGGCCGCCACCCTGAACGCAGACCAACGGTTGCGCAGCACCGTCGCGGAAGCCTGGCCGCTGTCGCTACGCCGCCACGGAACCGAGTCCGTCCGCCGCGCACTCACCCAGAGGATCCTGCAGTGTACCGACCCCGAAACCCTGGCTCATCTGATCGACCTCGCCACCGCGGGACGGCTCCACATCATGGAGCCAAACAGGTGGGCTTCCCACGCCCGGCGAAGCCCCTTGAACAACAGGTCGGCCAGGTTGGCCCTGTGGCGCCACCTCGCGGGCCAACCCGCGTGTCGGCATCTACTCCCGAAGCCCGATACCGCGACAGAGGCCTATGAACGGCTGCTCCTCACGGCCGCCACAGGCGAGCGTCTCTTCGAACCTCCCGCACTGCCGCACGCAGCCGGCCTGCTGGTGGTTCAGTCGATGCTGCTCGGTGAGATGGACACCCCGGGAGAGGGGAGCAGCGGCGGTCTCGGAGTCCTCCTCGCCGGCCTGGGCGACGCGCTCGCGCGGACGGAGGGCATCGATGCCGTCATCACCCTCGTGACCAAGGACGCGCGTGAGCTCCTGGCCGAGCCCACCCTCCTGGGAGGTCGCGGACCTGGACACTGGACGGTCAGCCTGCCGACCGACCCCCACGCCACTACCGCTCCGGGGATAGGGGCAGGGGGCGAGGCAAGTGCGCTCACCTGGTGGACACGCATGATCCTCGAAGGGCTCGGACGACGGCCCGACCTGGTCCATGTCAGGTACGCCGACGACAGATCCCTGGCAGTCGCCGAAGCAGCGCGCGAGCTCGGCACCCGACTGGTCTTCACGGCCACCCCCGACCCGCACCGCCGCGTCAGCGAGCGGTACGCGGGGCGAACGGTCACCGGCGACACCTCGGCGGAGGACCTGCGCCAAGACCTGCACCGCGTCTTCACGGCCGACAGGCTCGTCGATCGCGCCGACGCCGTCATCGGTATCCCGGGCCGCGGCGGAACAGCGGAGTTGGTCCGCTACCTTCCCCAACTCGCAGCCGCACGCGCAGGACGAGGACCGATCGCGCCACCGGAGGGGATCACCGCCTATCAGCCCGCCGCCGACGAGCCCCGCAGACGCGAGCGCCTGCTGGAACGGCTCTTCGAGACCGGGCTGCCCTCTAAGCTCGAAGCCGACCAGCGCGGCCAGCCCATCCTGCTCACCGTGGGGCGCCTGCACCCGCTCAAGCAGCAGCACGTCTTGGTGCGCGCATGGATCGAATCCGGACTGTATCTCCGCTCGACGCTCGTGATCGTGGGCGGATCCCCTCGCGTGGATCGGGCGGATCCGGGAGAGCTGCACGTGCGGAAGGCGATCGCCGATCTCATGGTCGCGACCCCGACCGCGTCTTCGCGGCTGGCCATGATGGCAGCGATGCCCAACGCCGAAGTCCGCTGTCTGGAGCGGGCGCTGGCCCGATCCGGAACCACGGGCCGGGCCTATTACGTCTGCCCTAGCGCGAAGGAGGAGTTCGGCATCGCCGTGCTCGAAGCCATGGATGCGGGCCTGCCGGTCGCAGCCACGAGCCGTGGCGGAGTTCCCCACTACTTGGAGGACACGGTCAACGGGCTGCTCCTGGACACCTCCTCGTCCAAGGGCTTGGCCGAGGGGCTGGAGGCGCTGCTGTCCCTGAAGCCTGCGGTTCTCGACGCCATGGCGCGCCGGGCTCGGGCCACGGTCCGTACGAGCTACTCGATCGACGCCGCGGCCTCCGCCTTCGCCTCCGTCTACGCGGAACTGCCCGGGATCGACGCGACCGCTCCCGAGGCATGACCGGTCGAGCGCGGCCGGACTCCCGGCCGTCCGGGGGTGAGGAGCGGGTCCCGTACCGATGGGTGCGGGACCTCTCGCCGTGACGTCGAGCTCCAGAGGATGCAACCATCCGCGATGGACGCATCCGGTGCCGGTTCGCGGAGCGAAGAGTCAGCCCTACACCTCGGGCGGCGCCTACATCCACCGGATGAGCGACCTGTGCGAGGGCTGCCGATACCGGCCCACGGACCGCAGCGGCGAACGGGCCTGTCCCTACACCGTCGGCTACTGGTCCTTCCTCGACCGGCATCGCGCACGGCTGGAGGGCAATCCCCGGATGGCCCGGGCCGTGAAGGGCCTGGACCGGCTCGGCGACGTCGAGCAGGTCACCCGGGCGCACCGCGCGACCGGCGACACACCACCCTGAGCACCCTGAGCCCTGAACGGCGGGCAGTCTCAGCTCCGGGGATTCCTACCCCTCCGGCACGTGAACGAGAAAGAGTTCGTCCACGAAACACCACGCCCAGGCCTCGACGGGATCCATCGACAGCACCACGGGGTGGCCCGTCTGCGCGTGGTGGGCGTAGGCGTGGCGGCCTCGCGAACTGTCGCAGCATCCAACGTGCCCGCACGTCGCACACCACCGCAGCCGGGCCCAAGTCCACCCGCGTTCGCGGCACTCCGCGCACATCCCCACAGGCGTCACCGGCTGTCCGGGAAGCGCGGCGAGGTGGGAACACGTACGTTCTTCGACACGCCCGCCGTCGGGTGAGACCACCCATGAAGAGAGCTGTCCCCGGAGACTCTCGGGGTCGGCGCCGATGTGATCCAACTCGTTTCCTCTCCTCGGCCTACGGGGACACGGGGACACGGGCTGAGCGCGTGCACCGCGGCCCTCATGCTCCTCCTCCGAGGCGGGCGACCTCCGCGAGTCGGTCGACCATCGCACGCACGGCCGCACCGGGGTCGGCCCCCGTCGGCAGGGCGGGCGCGCTACCTGTCACCGGCCGTTCCGAGAAACCGGTTTCCAGGTGCGGGAGCCGGAAGTCGAGCACCTGTATGCGCCGTGCCCGCCCTTCACGCGCTACGACACCGAGCCAACAACTCAGAGCGGTCTTGGACGCCGCGTAATCGGCTGTTCCCAGCATCGGCCGGTCCACGATCGCTCCCGTCGCGGCGGCCAGGACGGCTCCCTCCGCGACGCAGGCAACCGCCCCGCGCAGCACCGCCGCGGGGCAAAGGAAGTTCACGGTGAACAGGTGCTCGGCCACCGCATCAGGTACGTCCTCGGCCCGCCCGAAACCGGCTACCCCCACCAGAACGAGCACCCCGTCCAGCGCGCCCAACTCCTGAAGGGCCCAGGGCGCGAGAGCGGCGCAGCCGTCGAGGTCATATGCGTCGATCAGCCGAGCGGGACCGCCGAAAGCCTCGGAGCAGGCAGTCAGCCGCTGCTCGTTCCTCCCTGCCAAAGCGAGGAGGGCACCCCGCTCGTGGAGCTCTTGGGTGGCGAGGTGACCCAGGGCCCCCGTGGCGCCCACGACCAGCAGCCGGGCTCCCACGAGCCCCTTGGCGGTCATGACCGGCGCGTTGGGTACCGCACGTGATCACAACCCCGCGATCCGGGCTGCGAAGAAGCCGGCCACCAAGACCGCGCCGAAAGCTATCAACCCCAAGAACAGCCAGGGGTGCTCCCAGAGCCCACCGTCCGGCCGCTCCTGATGCGCCTCGGCGGTGCAGCCCTCACCCGATGGGGTTTCCTCGGGCGTGACACTGTACGTGTTCATGGCGCCTCCTGGGCTCGGTGCCGTTGCACCACCTCATATTTCCGTGACGGTCCGCCGCGCGCCTTTCGCGTCGTTTGTGCAGCGTCTGGCGAGGTGAGCCATCGAGGGACCGACCGGACCGACCGCAGGAAGAACGTCGACGAAGGCGGCACTGGGGGCTGGCGGCGGCGGGTGCACGCGCGACCTCCTGTCTCGGCTGCGCCGACGGAGCTCCGAACCTTCAGCGGGTGTGGCCCATCAGGGTGAGGATGCGGCCGCGGCCGGTGAATACGAGGAGTGCGACCAGGACCGCCAGGACCGCTTCGGTGAGGACGACGGGGGTGGTGTCGAGGTGTGATCCGGCCTGGACGAGGAGGGAGGCGGCGCAGTCGCCGGCGGTGACGGCGAGGAACCAGACGCCCATGAGGAGGCTGGCGTACTTGGCGGGGGCGATCCGGGAGGTCAGGGAGAGGCCGACGGGGGAGAGGCAGAGTTCGCCGAGGCACTGGACGAGGTAGATGGCGATCAGCCACAGGGGGCTGACCTTGGTGCCGCTGCCGGAGGAGGCCATGGGGATCGAGAAGACGAAGAACGAGACGCCGATCAGGGCGAGGCCGATGGCGAACTTCGTGACCAGGCTGGGTTCCTCGCGGCGCCGGGCGAGGAGGGGCCAGATCGCGGCGAAGACGGGGGCCATCAGCAGGACCCACATGCTGTTCGCGGACTGGAGCCAGGAGCTGGGGAAGGAGAAGCCGAGGAGGCTGCCGGTGGTGTGGCTCGCGCCGAAGATGGCCATGGTGGAGGACCGGCGGCAACGGTGGCAGCCCGCCGGGCCTCACCTCAGACTCGTCGCCAGAGACGACGAGCACGAGGAAGGACAACGACCCATGCCGCAAGCCGAGGAAGAGGATGTCGCCGCCCTGCCCGTCAGTACGGTGGACCAGGGCCCGGGAAGAGCCGCCGGACAGCTGCGGACCGTGCTCAGGAAGACCAATCTGCTCCCGGCGTTCCTGGTGCTCACGGTCATGATGGTGGCCCTGTGGCTCATGGGCATGCCCTTCCTCCAGGCCCTGACGATCTCGACCGCGGTGAAGATCGCGGTGGCCCTGCTCGAACTCCGCCGCCTGCCCGGCCCTCCCGCCGGCTGACGTGGAGACCGCGGCTGCCGGCGGGGGTTCGTAGAAGGCCAATCCGGTGACCGGCATGGAAGAGCTCGTAGTGGCCGAGCGCAGCGTAGCTGCCCCGCCCCGCCCCACCGCGAGCGCCCCGGCGACCAACAGCATGCCGCCACCGACGCCGTCGTCACCCGGGCGGTCACGCTGACGTCCGCGGCCACGCACGACACCGCCCGGGACGACATCCGCACCATCGCGCTGGGCGGTGTCGTGCGTGGCCGAGGAACATCCCTGGCTGGCCACGCAGCTCGCCCAGCAGCTCTCCCGAGGCTCCGAAGCGTCCGTGGCGCCGCGGATCTTCGAGGCCCTCGGGCAGCGGGTACGCGCACTCGGCGCCCCCGAGGCGAGCTGGTTCACCATCGCCTCCGCGCTCGTCCACTGCATCCTGGGCGTAGCGGGCCGGCACGCCGCGAACGCCGCGAGCGCCCGCACCGCCGCCCCCGGCGTGAGCAGGGAGGACTTCCTCTCGGCGGCCGCCAGGGCGTGGCAGCAGAGCGTCCCCGACCAGTACCCCTTCACCCGCGCCGTCGCCGGCCAGATCGAAGCCCACGACGACCGCGCCCAATTCCTCGCGGGCATTGATCTCATCCTCGCCGGCGTCACCGCTCAGTACCTGTAGGCGGCCGGTCCTCCAGGCCGTCGCGCGTACTCCACCAGGCGTGCGTGGGAGGGCCGCGGTCAGTGGTGGGACGCGTACAGGTCCTCGACCGCCTTGAGTACGAGGTCCGGGCGGTCCGTCGGTATCTCGTGGGACGTGCCGGCGGCGGTGACGAGCGTCCGGTTGGGCGCCACCTTGACGAAGGCCGCGGCGGCGTCGCGCCAGCGCTGGGCGCCTTCCGGCGACGCCGCGAAGGGGGTCTTCTCCGAGACCATGACCGTCACCGGCACCGCGTCCGGCCATTTCACCCCGTGGAAGGCCTTGTGGGCCGCGGCGAAGCCTTCGGCGGTGGCGATGAGCTGGCGGTTCTCCGGCTTCTCGGGGTCCTTCTTGGCCGCGTCGACCTCGGGCTGGGTGGCGGCCACGAGGCGGGGGATCTCCTGGTCCGTGAAGAACTGCGGGAGGTTGGCGTCGATCAGGACCGCGCCCGAGAGCATCTTCGGGTGGTCCTTGGCGAAGTAGTTCGCGATCTCCCCGGCCTGGGAGTGCGACACCAGGGTCACGTCCTTGGCGACGCCCAGCTGGTCGAGCCCGGCCTTGAGGTCGCTCACGGCGCCCTCGACCTTCCACGGGCCCGGGACCACGTCGCTCTTGCCGAGCCCGGACCGGTCGTAGGTGATGATCGTGGCGCCGGTGGCCGCGTGGAGCTCGGACGCGATGTCCTTCCACTGCGTGGAGTACTCGCCGCCACCCGAGTCCAGGACGATCGTGGAGCCGTTGCCCCGCGTGACGTAGAAGGCGAGACGGTGACCGCCGTTGTCGATCATGTGCAGCTTCGTTTCACCCGCTTGGCCGGCCGGCGGCGAGGCCGACGCGGTGGCGGACCGCGAGGACGCGGGCCCGGGGGCGGGGTCCTGGCCGCCGCAGGCGGCGAGGCCGCCGGCAACCACCGACAGCAGGGCGAGGGCGAGGCCGGACAGGGCACGGGTGACGGATCGGCGGCCGGGGGTGGTGCGGGACATGCCTTGCCCTTCGAGGTACGGACGGTGTCGAAATGCTGACCTCCATCCTTCGGCGCATCGCCCGTTGCCGGAATCCGGCTGCCCCGTGTGCCGATGCTGCGGCTGAGACCAGTGAGTCGGCGGGGGACAACCCCCGTACGCCGACAGGTGGCTCTGCGACCGGCGGCGTCGGCTGGGCCGCGGAGCCACCAGATTCCCGGCTCAGGGCTGCGCAGTGGTCACGCCGCAACAGCGGATGGTTCCGCCCGGCGAGCTTGCCGAGGAGCACGGCATCTCACGGTAGCCCGCCTCCTCAGGCGCACCCACCCGGCGAAGGTCCGAGACTCGGATCCCACCGACCACCGGACCCGTCTGTTCATCGCCGCGAACGACCAGCTCGGTGAGGCTCTACGGGCTCCAGCCGGAGCTGTCGGGTGGGCCAAGGTGTCGGCTCGGTTCGGCCGAACCAGACTCTGACGTCTTCCCCTGTCCGGACGGGCAGGCGGGGAAAGTCGTTCTCGGCGTGCTCGGTGTGGTGCAGCGCGTGGCCCGGGCCCAGGTGCCGGGCGGCGTACGCGTCGAACTCGACGGCGTCGGTGGGGTGGCAGACGGTCGCGAACACTTCACTCGTGCCCGACTCCGGAGTGAAGCCCGGACCGCGCAGCAGCAGTACGTCGTCGCTTCCGCCGTCGATCATGGTGGCGTTGGCGGTGTCGCGGTGCTCCCGCCAGACCGGGCCCGTGTAGAACGCCTCCAATGCGCGCCGGCGGTGCGCCATGTCGGGGAACGCTCGCAGCCAGACGAAGCGGTCCGGGTCGTCCAGGTCGCGGAACCGGCCGCCGAGGGTGATGCCGACCGCCTGCTGACCGGTCACGAACTCGCGCTCGAACAGCTCGATCAGCGCCTCCCGGGCGCCGGGATACAGGGTGTACTGCCGGAGTTCGACGATGCTCATGCGGTGGCCCGCCCGGTGTGCGTGAGGAGGTTCGTGGTCGTGGTCCCGTTGTCGTCCATGCGCCGCAGGTTAGGGCCGGTCTCCTGACACCTACTGTCAGTGGATACCGAGCGAAATGGCAGGGCGCGGGCGGCCACGGCCTTGACGGCGAGCGGACGCTCAGCTTGCGGGCACCGTTTTGGCGGAAGCGGAAGCGGAAGCGGAAGCGGATGCGGCGCGGTCCCGTCAGGGAGCCGGCGAGTCCGTCGCGCGGGTGATGCCGTCGAGGCGTCCGTCGATCCACGTGTGTCGCGCCGCGTCGTGAGCGGCCGGGAGCGCGCCGGGGTGTCGGTTACGGGAGCGGGCGTTCTCCACGACCGCCCAGCCCTTGCCGCCGTCGAGGGTCCTGAACTCGACCACGTGGTGGTCGAGGTGTCCGGTGATCATCACTGCCATGAGGGACAGGTACTCGCCCCGGAGGTCGGGGGCGAGTTCACCCTCCTGCGGCCCTCCCAGCAGCACCTGCTGTTCCCCGGCCAAGAGCGTGCAAGCGCTCTGGACGGCCCGGACGAGCGTCTCGAACCGCTCCCCGCCCAACCGCGCCCGTAAGAACTCCAGATGGGAGCCGAGGACGTCGGCCTCCTGGCCGCCCCCCGACCCACCGGGATCCACCTGCGCTCCAGGCCCTCCAGGGTCCGGCGGATGGTTCTCGGTCATGCTTCCGCCCTTCCCCCAACGGCCGCTGCCCTGCGCAGTGTAGGCAGAGGCCCGCGCTCCGAGGGCACTCTTCGGCCACCCGGCCGGCCCCGGCCGCCTCCTCTGCGGCGCCCCTGGCCCCAGGCGCCCCGAACGCAATCGACTATGCCGCTCGCACATTCAAAGGGAATGCGATTTCGGCAATTCCGGGATGGATTACCCGCGTTCACTCCTCCAACGTTGACATCGTGCTGCGTCTTGAGAGTAAATGAGTTCACAGGTGGCCTGATGTCGTCGTAGGGAGGCTGGATCAGGCCAGTTCGTGACCGGTTCATTTCGCCCGTCACCTGGTGTGGCCGTGGCGATGCCGCAGTAGAGGTGCGTTTGGGTCGCGGGTGTACGGCGTGGTTGTGTAGTGGGCGGGTATTGGCGAATCCGATTCTTCCGTGGGGGATCAATGGCCCAGCTCAGTTCTTTTTCCGTCCCCGATTTTCACCTTCCGTTCGGAAACTCCAAGCACCCCGGGGCCGCCCGGGCGAACGCCGAGGCGACCTCGTGGGTGGTGCAGCACGAGCTCGTGACCGCCGCAGCCGAGCAGTTCTCGGGCATCGGTGTGGGTCACCTGGCCGGCCGGGTGAGCGGTGACGTCCCCTACGAGCGGGTCGTCTTGCTCGCCGAGTGGATGGCCTGGTCGTTCGTCCTGGACGACCAGCACGACCACCTCATCCGAGCGGGAGAGGTCGCGGCCTGGCGGCCCGTCACCGATGCGATCACCGGCTATCTGCGCACGGGGCGGATCGAGAGGTCGGCAGCGGGCCGAAATCCGTTGGTGACGGGATTCGTCGACCTGTGCGACCGGATCCTGGCCGGCATGTCCGAGGGGACCGCGGCCCGGTACCGCGCCCATGTCCCCCTCATGCTGCACTCCTTGGACCAGGAGGCGGGCAACCGCGCCGCCGCGAGGGGCCCGGGGGTCCAGGAGTACGTCCTCATGCGCCGCCACAGCTCCCAGATCCTTCCGATGATGGACATGGTGGAGGCCGGGCTCGGGATCGACCTCCCGCAGTACGTCCACGACCTCCCCGAGTTCCAGGCTCTCGCCGCGAGCGTGCTCGACGTCATCTCATGGGGCAACGACGTGTTCTCCCTGCCGAAGGAGCACGCCTGTGGGGACACCAACAACCTCGTCTCCCTCATCTCCTTCTGGGAGAGGTGCTCCCTCCCCGACGCCGTCCAGGCGGTCGAGGGGCGCATCCAGGAGCGCATCGAGCAGTATCTGACCGGAGAAGAACGTCTGATTCAGGCCGTCAACGCGCTCCCCGGGACGGAACCGTCGCTGGTCGACGCGGTCACCCGGTGCGTGCGCAGTTACGAGGACTGGATGATCGGCGCCGACCTGTGGCAGCGTTACGAGTGCACGCGGTACAGCGACGAACGGTTCGCGGCCGGACTGGAGTCTGCGTACACCCGCCCGGATCTTGTCTCCGCGGCGTGACGGAAAGTCAGTTCATGGCATCTGAAGCGCATTCCGGGCCCGAGGCCCATGCTCCGGTCGCCCCGGGACGGTTACCGCTCCTGGGGCACGCGCTGCAACTGTGGCGCCGGCCGATCGCGTTCCTGGAGTCGCTCCGGGAACACGGCGACATCGTACGGCTCGACATCGGCACCTGGCCCGTCCACGTGCTGACGAGCCCGGAGCACGTCCACTCCGTACTCGTCCAGCAGGCGCAGCAGTTCGGCCGGGGAAGGATCTTCGACAGGCTCCGCCCGGTGTTCGGCAACGGGATCGTGACGACCGACGGCGACTTCCACCGCAAGCAGCGCCGGATGATGCAACCCGCCTTCCACCGCAACCACATCGCCGAGTACGCCGAGGTGATGTGCCGGCAGGCGGAGGTGATGTCCGCGTCGTGGGCGGCCGGCCGGGAGATCTCGATGGTCACGGAGGCGCGCGGGTACGCGATGTCCTCGGTCGCGGAGATGATCTTCTCGGGGGACCTGAGCCGGCCCGCCGTCGACGAGGTGCACCGCTCGCTGCCCATCGTCCTGGAGGGCATGCTCGTGCGGGCGGTCATGCCCAAGTCGCTCGACCGGCTGCCCATTCCGTACAACCGGCGCTTCGACGGCGCGGCCGCCCGGCTGCGCCGGACCATCGACGAGGTGATCGAGCAGTACCGCGCCAAGGGGCAGGCCGCACGGGGCGACCGCCAAGACCTGCTCTCCCTGCTGCTGGCGGGCGTGGACTCCGAGACGGGCTCGACGATGGCTGCCGAGCAGGTGCGGGACGAGGTCATCGCCATCATGCTCGCCGGCACCGAGACCTCCGCGACCACTCTGTCCTGGATCTTCCACGAGATCGGCCGGCACCCCGACGTGGAGGCGCGCGTCCACGCCGAAGTGGACGCGGTGGTGGGGTCCCGGCCCGTGCGTCCCGAAGACGTACCCGCGCTGACCTACACGCACGACGTCTTCCAGGAAGCCCTGCGCCTGCATTCCCCCTTGCTCTTCACCCGCAGGGCCCTGGTTCCCCTCACCCTCGGCGGAATCTCGATCCCGGCCGGCGCCGAACTGGCCTACAGCCCGTACGCGTTGCACCGGGACCCCGTCCTCTTCCCCGACCCCGGCGCCTTCGACCCGGACCGCTGGCAGAAGGGGGCGAAGGAGCGGTCCCGTACGCACAGTTACGTCCCGTTCGGGGCCGGCCAGCACAAGTGCATCGGCGATTCCTTCGCCGTGGCGGAGATCCTGACCGCGGTGGCGACCGTCGCCTCGCGATGGCACCTGAAGCCCGCCCCGGGCATCACCGTGCGCGAAGTTCCCGCAGGGATCCCGCAGCCCAGCGAACTGCCGATGATTCCCGTGGCGCGGAAGGTACACCACTCTTCTCGTAAGAGTGATGAGATACCACAATAGTGTGCTGAAACAACATCAACTCCTCCTCCGGCCCGTACACTCTGCCGCACGGGCTGGAGGGGGCAAAGGATGTCGCAGGTCACGGAACCGAGAAGCTGGAACACTCAGCCCCTGCTGGAGCGGGAGGCGGAAGTCCTCGCGATCCAACGCGCGGTGGACGTGCTCTGCGGCGTCTCGGGCACCGGCTCGGCCCATCGCGGCGGAGGTGTCCTGACCTTCGCCGGATCGGCCGGCATAGGCAAGACCACTTTGCTGAACGAGGCCCGCCGCCACGCCGCCGACCGCTCCTGCACCGTGCTCTTCGCGCGCGGCGGCGAGCAGGAGCGGCAGGTTCCGTTCCACGTGATGCGCCAGCTCATCCAGCCGGCCCTCGCCGCCATGAGCGAGGAGGAACGGCGCGACGCGCTCGGCAACTGGTACGGCATCATCGCCCCCGCGCTCGGGCTGACCGCCGCCCCGAAGGGTCCGACGGGGCCCGACCCGCAGGGCGTGCGCGACGGACTCGACTGGGTGGTCACGCATTTAGCAGTACGCAACGCCCCCGTCGTGCTGATCCTCGACGACGCGCACTGGGCGGACGCGGAGTCCCTGAGCTGGCTCACCTCCTTCGCGGCGCGCGCCGAAGAACTGGCCATGCTGATCATGGTGGCCTGCCGGCCCGACGAGATCCCGGCCGACGCCGGCGCCCTGCGCGCCCTCATGGGACGCCAGGGGACGCGCCCGCACGAGCTGGCTCCCCTGACCACGAGCGCCGTCGCGCGCATCGTGCGCGACGCCCTCGGTGAGAACGCGGACAACGTGTTCTGCCGCGAATGCTGGGCGATCACCGCAGGAAACCCCTTCGAGGTGGTCGAGCTGGTCATGAAGGGCCGCGACCGGGGGTTGAAGCCGTACCAGGGCAGCATCCCCCAGCTGCGCGACCTGGCTTCCGCGGTCAAGGGCAGCGGCCTGATCGACCGGCTCGAACAGCTCGGCCCGGCCACCGTCCGGCTCGCGTGGGCCGCCGCCGTGCTCGGTACCGCGGTCCCCCTCGGCATCGTCGGTGGCGTGGCCGCCCTCGGCGAGGCGCAGGCCACCGAGGCCATCGACCGGCTGCGGGCCGCACGCATCCTGACCGTCCTCACGGGGGTACGGCGCAAGGAAGTGGTGGAGTTCTTCCACCCGCTCATCGCCACCGCCGTGTACCGCTCGATTCCGCCCGGTGTACGCGTGGCCATGCACGGGATGGCCGCCCAGGCCGTGATCGACGACGGGCAGGGTTCCGCGGCCGCCGCCCGCCACCTGCTGGAGATGCACCCCGAGGGCGACCCGTGGGTCGTACAGCAGCTGCGCCAGGCCGCGCGCGAGAGTTTCTCCGCGGGCGCTCCCGATGCGGCGCGCCGCTACCTGGCCCGTGCCCTGCGCGAGCCCCCGGAGGTGGAGGACCGCGCCGAGGTCCTGTTCGAACTCGGATCCGCCAACCTCCTGCACGATCCCGCGACGACGATCAACCAGCTCAGGGCCGCGCTGGAGGAGCCCAAGACCGACCAGGCCCTGCGCGAGGCCATCACGTACCGGCTGGCCCAGGCGCTCGGCCACACGGGGCAGCTGGGTCTGGCGGCGGCGCTTCTCGCGGACGAGGCCCGGCGTGCCACGAGTTCCCGTACGCGGCTGCGCATGCAGGCCGAGCAGTTCAAATGGAACGCCGTCCGGTTCGACGAGGAGAACTCGCCCGCCCGCTCCCGGCTCCTCGCCCAGTTCGCCAAGCGGCTCACCGGTCGGGGTCTGCCCGAGCGGCACATCCTCGGGCTGCGGGCCTGGGACGCCGCGATGCGCGGCGAGTCCGCCTCCACCGCCCTGGAGTACGCGGAACAGGCGCTCGACGGGGGCATGAGCTGGACCGACCAGGACTTCGGCTTCGAGGTGCCCGCCGTCCTCGCGGTCACGCTCATGTACTGCGACCAGCCCGGCCGGGCCGAGGAGCTCTTCAACACCGCGATCGTCGAGTTCGAGGGGAAGGGCTGGCGCGGCGCGCACCTGTCGTTCGTCTACACCCTGCTCGGCTACGTCCGCTACCGGCGCGGGCAGCTCGCCGAGGCCGAGGACTTCGTGCGCAACGGCCTGCAGATCGCCGACCGCGTCGGCGCCGGGATCCCGGCGCAGTGGTACGCGATCGGCACCCTCATCGAGACGCTGCTCGCCCGGGGGAACACCGCCGAGGCCCAGCGCATCGCCAAGGCCTACAACCTGGCCGACGGCTTCCCCCAGGCCGTGGTCTATCCCGATCCGCAGGCCGTGTGGGGCAAACTGCTCCTGGCCCAGGGCAGGATCGAGGAGGCGGAGCACCACCTCACCGCAGCCGGCCGGCGCCTGGATCTGCGCGGAACGCGCAATCCCTCGTGGAGCCCCTGGCAGCTGGACCTGGCGCTCGCGCAAGCGACGCACGCGCCCGAGCAGGCGCGGGCCACGGCGGCCGAAGCGGTCGCACGGGCCCGCGCGTTCGGGACGTCCAGCGTGATCGGACACGCCCTGCGCGTCGCGGCCGCGGCCACGGACCCGTCCCAGGCGGCGGGCCTGCTGCAGGAGGCGGTGGAGCACCTCGAACAGTCTCCGGCCGCCTGCGAACTCGCGCACGCGCTCATCGACCACGGCGCGGCCCTGCACGCCATCGGCGACCCGCACCAGGCGGCACAACAGACCTACCGCGGAATGGAGTTGGCCGCCGACTGCGGCGCCGACGGGCTCGTGGAGCGAGCCAGGACCCAACTGGCCACGGCAGGTCTGCGGCCTCGCCGTCTGCACACCTCCGAGCAGGACACCTTGACCGTCGCCGAACTCGAGGCTGCCCGCCACGCCTCGGCGGGGATGGGCAACAGGGCGATCGCCGCGGCGATGCACACCAACGCCCAAGCGGTGTCCGAGCTGTTGTCCGCGGTCTTCACCAAACTGGGCACCGACCGGCTCGGACTGCACCGGGCGCTCGGAGCCTGATCGCACGGCCGGCCGGGAGGGGAGACCGGGCCCGCCCCGGTTCCTCCCCCTGGGCGGAACCGGCGGTGGCGGCGGCCGCCTGCGCGTTTCTGCTCCACCGGCTAGGGAATGCGGGCGGTCCATTCCTCGGTGGCGAACTTCGTCGTCGCCAGGTCGCGGGCGCGGGAGAGTTCCTCCGGCGTCACCGTGTCGTCCGTCAGCCCGTAGCGGCCGCGGAAGGCCCCGACCATGCGGTCGATCACTTCCTCACGGGAAAGCCCGGTCTGCCGGCGCAGCGGGTCCACCCGCTTCTTGGCGCTCTTCGTGCCCTTGTCCGAGAGCTTCCCGCGGCCGATGCGCAGCACCTCGGTCATCTTGTCGGCGTCGATGTCGTAGGCCATCGTCACGTGGTGCAGTACGGCGCCCGAGCCGGCCACGATCCGCTTCTGGGCCGCGCCCGCGATCTTTCCCGCCTCCGTGGCGATGTCGTTCAGCGGCTGGTACCAGGCCTTGACGCCCATCTCGCCCAGCGCGCCGAGCACCCAGTCGTCCAGGTACGCGTACGAGTCGGCGAAAGACAGGCCCGAGACCAGGGACTCCGGTACCGAAAGCGAGTACGTGATGGAGTTGCCGGGTTCGACGAACATGGCCCCGCCGCCCGAGATCCGGCGTACGACCGTCATGCCGTGTCGACGCGCCCCCTCGGGATCCACCTCGTTGCGCAGGGACTGGAAGCTGCCGATGACCACGGCGGGGCGCCCCAGTCCCACACGCGCAGGGTCGGAGGCCGCAGCCCGGCGGCGACCTCGTTGGTGAGGACCTCGTCCAGGGCCATGTGGAGGGCGGGCTCCTGCGGCGGCATGCGGATCAGCCGCCAGTCGTGCGCGGCCCACTCGGTGGCCTGGGCCAGCGCGCGCCGCACGGCGACGGCGATGCCCTCGGCACTCACCCCGTACATCTGGGTACCGGGCGGCAGCGCGGCGCTGATCCGGGCGGCGAGGGCCGTGGCGTCCGCGTCCGTGGGGGCGCCTTCGAGTGCCCGGTCGACCGCGTCCAAGGCCTCGCCCGGTTCGAGGAAGAAGTCACCCGAGACCCGTACACCGCGCAGTACCTCCCCGGCGCGCTCCAGGTCGACGACGACGAGCTTGCCGCCGGGAATCTTGTACTCACCGTGCACCGGGGGGACCTTTCGGCTATCTGCCGAAAATCGGCATGTCGGGAACATTCCACTACCTATGGAACATTATCCCGATCCGAGGTCGGACCGGCCGGGTCCGCCCTCGGATAGGTCCCGGCTCCCGGGGTCAGCAGGCGAGGGTGCCCCTGCGGAGGGCGTGGCCGCCGGTGTTGCCGTCGTCGGACCAGGTGACGGGCTTGGTGCCGCCCACGCACTGGTCGGCGCCGGCCACCGCGAAGCCCTCGTTGTTGAGGTCGGACATCCCGCCGGGCCGGTTGTAGACGGCGGCGGTGGCGAACGCGCCGCCGGCGTCGACCTTCAGCGTGCGGTGCTGTCCGCCGCAGGTGTCGTCGCAGACCGCCCACAGGCGGGCGGCCTGCGGTTCCCACTGGAGTTCCATGACGCCGGCCATGCCGCTGGAGACGGTGGCCACCTTGGTGAAGGCGCCGGAGTCCAGCAGGACGTAGCCGTAGACCGTGCCGCTGCCCTCGACTCCGACGAAGAAGACCCCGCCGGTGTGGGCCGCGTAGCGGGCCGGATCGTAAGCGGCGCCGGTCGACGCGTCCTTGAAGCCGGCGGCGGTCAGGGCGCTGTCGGGCACCCAGGTGACCGCCTCCAGGCCCTCGTTGGAGCCGGTCGACGGCAGGTCGGGGGTGAGGTTCCACTCCTTGGTTGCGGTCAGCGTGGTGGAGCTGCCGCTCACGTCGTAGCGCAGGACGGAGAGCCGGCTGGTGCCGGACGAACCGCTGTTGCGCTCGCTGGCGACGAAGACGCCGCCCGCGGCGCCGCTGCCGGTCACGGTGACGCCCTCGGAGTCGGGGCTGCCGGAGCCGCCGCCGGGGAAGCGCAGGGACTTGCCGGAGGACCACCCGTTGGCGGTGTCGGGGGTCCAGCCGGGGCCGCCCGGCACCAGCCGCCACAGCTTCCCGGAGTTCTGGGCGGCCCACAGGACCCCGCCCTCCTGGTACAGGCCGCTGAGGTCCTGGCCGAAGACGTTGGTGCCGTCGGCGGTGGACACCGCGCTGCCGCCGGGCCAGGCGACGGGCGTGGTGCCGCCGCCCCCGCCGGTACCGCAGGCGTTGGCCGCGCCGAGGGTCAGCGCGGCCTTCTTGAACGCGCCGGTGCCGTCGGCGCAGCGGGACCACGAGGGGTCGGAATGCTCGCTCCAGGTGAAGCTGTCGACCAGGGTGCTGCCGTCCGCCAGGTAGAGGCGGGCCTTGTCCCCTGAGCCCAGGCCGAAGGAGCCGTGCACGTCGAAGGCCCGGAACCCGCCGGGGGCCAGGGTGGTCCCCGAGGAGATCTTGTACTTGGAGCTGTTGCTCTCGTCCTTCAGGATCCAGCCGGACAGGTCGACGGCCGAGGTGCCCTTGTTGTACAGCTCGATCGAGTCGTCGACGTCCCCGGTGGTCACCACCTCGTTGATGCGGATGTCATCGGCCGGGGCGGCCTGCGCCGGGGAGGCGACCAGCGTGCCCGCGGCGAGCGCCGGTACGACGGCGAGGACGAGGGCGAGACGGTGGCGCCGGCGGGGGGCGCGCGATGCGGTCACGGGGTACATCCCTGGGGTCGTTGCGGTGTGAGGAGGCACGAGGCTCGCGGCCCGCGCCGAACCGCCACCCTCCGAGAGGGGGTCCTTCCCTGAACGGCGGCCGAATGCTGTGCGACGTACCGGTCACAGGTCCGGACATGCCCGACAACCAGCTCCGACGACCGCGCCCCACTACCTGCCGACACGACACGACACGGCACGGCATGGCGAGACGGCCGTGCCCGGGCATCGCCGGCGCCCGCCCCTACCGGCCCAGGGCGCCGCGCAGGGTGATCCCGTACCGGGTGCGCAACCGGCTCAGCTCCCAGAAAGACAGGGCGGCCACCGACAGGGGCGCGCCCGCCAGGAAGAGGAGCCACACGCTTTGCGGGGCGTTGACCGGCGGACCGTCGATGGCCTGGAGGACCGACATCACCGTGACGACGACCGGAGACAGGAGGGGCGGCAGCACTTCGTGGACATCGGCGGTCCGGAAGGAGTGGTGCACGGACAGCACGGACGATGCCAGGACGAAGGGGAGCAGGAACAGCGAGGCCATTCCGGTGAGCAGGCTCAGGAGGGATCCTGCGACGACACCGGCTCCCGCGATGAACGGTCCGTTCAGGTTGTTCTGGAAGGAGAAGGCCAGCAGCGCCGCCGCACCGAAGAGGACGCCGAACGCCGTCAGCGGGCCGGGCAGCCGCCGACGGTACCGGCTGCGCAGCGGCGGCCGTGCCGAGAACACGAAGGCACCGACCACGAGCGGTCCCACGACCATCAGCACGGCGGAGGCGATCAGCATCTCGACGAGCTTGTCGTTGAGCACGCCCTTGGCCTCCTGGCGCAGCGTGTACGCGTAGAACAGCCAGACCGTCGCACCCAGGCCGATGCAGGTACGGGCCACCTGTACTCCGGAGATGGCCGGGTCGGTCAGGCGGTCTGGCCGTCCCGGCCGCTGGAAGCGGGCAGCGGCGAGGAACGGCGCCAGGAGAGCCGTCGCACAGCCATGACGCCGGCGCGCCGGTCCCCGGTGCGCCGAGGGCGCGACGTCGGCTCCGGCGCCGCCCCGGCTTGCCGGTGACGAGCCGTCAGGCTGCCATCCGTACCCGCTCCGACCTGCCATGCAGCGCCCCCGCCCCCCGAATCGTCAAGATCGAGAGGGGACTGTACCGGGGCGCCCCCCTGACGCCGGTCCGTTCCGCGCGCCGGGGCCTCGTACGGGGACGTCAGGGCGGCACAGGCGCACCTGCACCCAGCAGACCTACCTACCTCACCCGGCCTGGGCGAACGACGTCCCCGACCCGGACGACCTCGTCCTCGGCGACTCCCCGGACACGCGGCACCGACACCGAGTCCGTTGTGGACGTGCGAGACCAGGGCGGTCTGCGGTCTGGCCCCGGCGGTGACCGTCTCGAAGAGGCTCCGGGCCTGGCCGGGCTGCTGGTCGCCGACTGTGGGGGGCCAGCACGATAGTGGCCGCCTTTCAGGCGGTCATCCGGCCCGTCTACTCGGCGACCAAGGCGTCGTCCGCGGGCGGCGCATCCACGGAGGCGAGCCCTGCGCTGACCTAAGACCGTGTCCTATGTGGTGAGGCGTCGTTGGGCTTCGCATGGGGCGGGGTACTTGGAGTTGGATTGTTCCGGACGGGCTGTGGGAGATCGCGGAGCCGCTGATCCCGCCGTCGAAGGTTCGGCCGCAGGGCGGCGGGACACCGGACACGCCTGATGAGACGCTGTTCGCGGCGATCGTCTACGTGCTGGTCAGCGGTTGTGCCTGGCGATCGCTTCCGCCGTGCTTCGGGATATCGAAGTCGACCGCCCACCGCAGGTTCCTGGTCTGGTCGAGGGCTGGAGTGTGGGGCCGGCTACACGAGAAGATCCTGCACCGCCTCGACGACGCCGGCCTCCTCGACCTCTCCCGGGCCGTCCTGGACTCCGCCCACGTGAGGGCCCAAAAAGGGGCGAACTCACAGGCCCGAGCCCCGTGGACCGGGGCAAGCCGGGCTCCAAGATGCACGTCCTGTCGGACGCGAACGGACTGCCCCTCCTCGTCGGCATCAGCGCCGCCAACACCCACGACAGCCTTGCGCTGACGCCCATGGTCATGGGTCACCAAACGAGACACGACCCCCACCGCGGCCGCCACTTCAAACCCCAACGCCTCCACGCAGACAAAGCGTACGACGTCCTCCACCTGCGAAAATGGTTACGCGGCAAACGCATCGGGGTCCGTATCGCACGCAAGGGCGTCGAGTCATCAGAGCGACTCGGCCGGCGCCGGTGGGTGATCGAACGGACCATGTCGTGGCTCACCGGCTACCGCCGGCTCAACCACCGCTACGAACGCCACCCCCGCAACTACCTGGCCTTTCTCGGACTCGCCGCCGCCATCTGCTGCTACAAACGACTCGTCCGCCTCACCACATAGGACACGGTCTAAGGCAGGGCGCCGCTGCCAGTGCCACCTTCAGCTGAGACTCGGCGAGATCGCAACGTCCGGCCTTGTGGGGTCACATTGGCTCCGGCTCCGCTGTCGATATCGGGGCCACACCGCCTCTGGGTATCGCCGGTTTGTTCTCTACACAGCGTGACGGAGTTGCGTTGCTGATGCCCCTGGGGAGTTGGGCTCCTGTTGTCGGAGTGAGCGGGGTGTTGGCCTCACCACCTGAGTGTGCCCGAACACCACATGGCCCGAACCGAACCCGTCGGCCCCCTCCGGAAGTGGGTGGGAAGCTCCTGTCGGAATTGCAGAGTTGCGCCTGTTTTGGGGATGCGGTGCTGACTCCCGTGCTGGTTCGGTGCTGGTTACGCAGCGTTGACCACGACCCGTTTGGGTTCGAGACGGCGCAAAACGGATGCGGCAGGGAACCGGAATTCACCTCGCCTCGCAGGTCTGCTTTGTGTTCGGCGTCATTGGGCACGTCCCGGTGTCCGGCCCGAGTGCGGCGGCCGTCCCGGTTACCTAAGCAAGCCACCCTTGCCCGCCACGGCGTACCTGGACCTCGCGGCGGGACCAAGCCCCGGCTCTCGCTGGACCGGGCCCCTACACCGTGACTTCGTGGGTCAAAGGTGTTCTGGAGGCGTCGGTTCCCAGGCGTGTGGCCATCTCCATGGCCTGAAGGGTTAAGTGCGGTGCCGTTGTGGGTGAGCCTTCGTCCAGGACGGTGCGGTTCTGATCTACGAACTCGTTGGCGATGCGCGCAAGTACGGGGGTTCCCAGACGCTCGGTGGCCTTGTCTGCTTGCTTGGTGAAGTCGTGGGGGTCGTAGGCGGAGCGCTGTGACACGAGCAGGAGGCCCGTCACGGGGATATGTCCCAGGGGTACAGCCCTCAAAGTGCGTTCCCGCCGGCCTGGACCTCCACGTCGTAGACCTCGATGCGATCGACGGCACGCCCGTCTACGACATCGCGCCATACTTCCAGGAGATGGGACCGCGGGGGAGAGGTCCGGGAGCCTAGCTGGCCGGCCGAGATGCTGGCGGACTACTGGGACTGAGCGCAGGTGGCGACCCCTGACCGGCTTCGGCCAGCCGGAGTAGACAGGCCGGCGGCCGTGATGCTGGTTGCTTCGGTGTCACCCAGATAGCGGCAGCTGGGCGGGAAGCGTTCGGGTCATGGGCCGCCGCAGGGGATCCCGAGTGAACGGGCGAATATCTTTGCGAATTCGGCCCGGTGGGCGGCGCCCGGCACTACCGTCTCGTGTATCGAACACACAAGGGACGGGGACTGTCGGGTGTTGGCGGAGGGGTTGACCGCGCTGGCCGCGGCCGGGGGCGCCGCGGTGGTGCAGGCGGCGGGCACCAGTGCCTGGGAAGGGCTCCAGCACGCGGTCGCAGGATGGTTCGGGCGCGGAGACGGCGAACGCGAGCGCGTCGAACTGGAGCGGCTCGACCGCTGCGCGGCCGAACTGGAGGACGCACGCCCCGGTGACGAAGCCGAGCGGGTGACCATCATCCAGCAGAGCGCCTGGCAGACGCGCTTCGAGCAGGCGCTGGAGAACCTCGACGACGCCGAGCGCGAGCGGGCGGCCCGGGCCCTGCGCGCCGTACTCGACGCACAGCCACCGGCCCAGCCCCCGGCGCCCGGGATCTCACAGTCGGGCGACGGGCAGATCGTCGGCGGGAACCTGGACATCCGGGCCGACAACGGGTCCGCCGCGGCCCTGCGCATGCGGGACGTCACCATCGGAATCCCTCCCCGGCCGGGTCCGCACCAGGGCTGAGCGAACCCGGAGACAGTCAAGGCCCGCCCCTCGCAGCAGGGGCACGTACGGTCATCTCCGCGTCCGGCGGCGGTTTCGCGGTCGGGCACGCGGAGAACATCACCTACTACGCGCCGGGCTCGTCACCGGACGCCGGCGCCGCCCGGCTGGCCGCGTACCTCCGGGCCGTCCGGGACTTCACGGACCACCACCCGTACCCCGGGCTCGCGGGCGACCTCGCCGCGCCGCCGACGGCCGACACCTACATACCCAGGCAGGTCCTGCCCGCGTCCGCGCGCTCACAGGCCCCCGCCGAGACCGTCTTCGCCGGAGACAGCCGGATCCGGGTGCTGCTGGCCGCGCCCGGCGACGGCAAGTCGACCCTGCTGCAGCGCCATCTGAGCGACACGGCCCGCCAGTTGTCGAACGACGGGGACGGCGGCAACGCGGTAGCGCATCCCGTTCCGGGCCCCGTCCCGGTCCCGGTCCTGGTCCGTGCCACGGACCTGGCCGCCGCGCCGCTCCTGGCCCACGCCCTCGCCACGGCGGCCACGGTGGCACTCGGCCCCTTCGGGCTGCGCGAAGCCCTCACCGAGGAGTTCTTCCGCCACCGACCCCACCCCGACGCGCCCTGGCTGGTCATGGTCGACGGCCTCGACGAGATCCCCGACCGCGCCACCCGGCTGTCCCTCCTCGGCAGGCTGTCCCGGGAGGCCGGGCGGGTGGACTCGGCCCACCGCTTCATCATCACGACCCGCCCGCTGCCCGGCGGCGACGGCGAACTCGACGTCCTGGGCGGGCCCTCCGGCCGCTTCACCCTGCAGCCCTTCACCCCGGACGACCTGCGGGCCTACGCCGTTAGGCGGTTCAGCGGCCTGTCCGACGTCGACAGTCACATCCGCCGCTTCCTGACCGGCATCCGCGGCACCCACCTCGAAGACCTGGCCCGCACCCCCCTGATGGCCGAGATGCTGTGCCGCCTCTACACGGCCGACCCCTCACAGCCCCTCCCCGAGGGCCGCGCCGGGGTGTTCCGCTCCTTCATCGAGCTGCTCTACGAACAGAACGCGGACAAGCGCGTCGCCGCCCTCCAGGACGAAGCCATCCACACCCTGACCAACAGGTACCAGCTCCCCACCGAGCGCCGGGCCGCCGATCAGGGCGCACAGCGGGCCCGCGAGCACCTGCCCGAACTCATCGACCACCTCGCCCACGAGAGGATCGGCGGGAACCGCGCCCCGGCGGCCGAGATCCTCGCCGCGCATCCCCACGCCATGCGCCCCGAGAAGGTCAAGCCGCCCCTCTGGCACGCGCTCCTGGCCGATCTGCTCACCACCACCGGCCTGCTGGTCGGCCACGCGAACGACCTCGACTTCCTGCACCGGACGCTCCTCGAATACCACGCCGCACGCCACGCCACCCGCGACGACCGGGCCCGCGCCGAGCTGCTCCGCAGGATGAGCCCCGCCCCACGACTGCGCGACAGGATCCGCAGGCTGGGCCGTAGCGCCCCGGCCGTGGAACCTTTGGATCCACTCGACCTCGACCCGTCCTACCTGGGCTTCCTCCTCGACGGACTACTGGCCCCCGGCGACCGGATCGCCGCGGGCACCTTACGGGTCCTGGACGGCCTCGTCGCACCCGCGGGCGGCGCCGGCTACCAACTGCTCAGGCCCCAGATCCTGCTCGGCACCAACGTTCCGCCGGGGACCACCGCCCGCTGGCTGATCGCGTTCGCGTCCGGGCCCGTACTGGGCGACCACATGCGCGTCGAGGCCGCCTGGTACCTGGCCGAGGTGGACGGCCATCACGAGGAGGGCGCACGGGTGCTGGCCCGGCTCGCCCGTGATCCCGACTTCGAACCGTTCGAGCGCAGCTGGGCCGCCGCCGTACTGGCCGGCCTGGACGGCCACCGCGAGGAGGCGGCCGGGCTGCTCACGGACCTCGCCATGGATCAGCACCTGGACATCGACACCCGTCTCATATCGGCCCGGGACCTGGGCAAGCTCGACGGTCACCTGGAGGAGGGAGCCTGGCTGCTCCAGGACTGCGCCACGAGCTCCGATGTGGAGAAGTATCTGCGCGTGCAGGCCGCGGAGTTCCTGGCCGAGCTGGCGGGCCAACAGGACCTCGCGGGCCGGATCCTGCTCTCCATCGCCGAGTGGGGGGACGCATACGCGGCCCGGGCGCTGGCCGGGATGGAAGGACAGCACAGGGAAGACGGCATCGGCCTGCTCACCGCGTTCGCGGCGGACCTGGGGACGCACGAGAACGAACGGGTACGGTCCGCGCGTTACCTCGCCGAGGTCGAGGGCTGCCGGTCGCGGGGGATCGGTCTGCTGGTCTCCCTGGCCTACGAGGGCAAGCCGGGCAGTCCCAGACGCGTGATCGCCGCCGAGGCGCTGGCCGAGTTCGACGAGGAGAAGGCCGCGCTGCTGCTCCTACGCCCCACCCTGCGCGAGTCGCAGACCACGCTCGCGGCCTTGGCGGCGGACACCAGCGCGGACGCGGGCAAGCGGCTGGACGCCGCCCGTGAACTGGCCTCGCTGGACGGACACCGTGCGGAGGGCATCGTCCTCCTCACCTCCATCGCCGATGACACCTCCGTGGACAAGTGGGACCGGATGCACGCGGCCGAGGCCCTGGGCGAACTCGGCGCGGAACGCGCACCTGCCCTCCTCACCGCGTTCGCCACGGACCCGACCCTGCAGACGGACGCCCGCGTCAGCGCCGCCCGCGGCCTGGCTCATGTGGAAGGACACCGCGCGGAGGGCATCAGACTGCTCGCCGCGATCGCCGACGACGCGCGCTACGAGAAGTGGATCCGGTCGAGTGCCTCGGCCTGCCTGAGCGGCCTCAGCTACGCCCGGTTCCGCCGGTGACCTCGGAGTCCGCCACGACGGGCGGTGCTGCACGACGTGGGGTACGCGCCCCGGCTGGCGGCGACGGGCGACGCGTCCGCTCAGGCAGCGTCCCACGGTCTTGGGGTCAACCTCGCAGATTTCCGCGAGCGATTCCGGTGAGACGCCGTGCTGGGCGAGTACGGAGTGCGGTCGCTCGTTCACAGACGTCGTGCAAGCGGAGCGAGGAGTGATCGGGCAAGGACGTTTTGGGACGTGCACACGGGATGAGGCGGGGACGGCTCCCTACGCTTGAGCCATGCAGCTCATCGTCCTGTGGGACATCGACCACACTGGGAACTCGGCAGTGGGGTCAGCAGCGTTAGGGAACACTTGGACGCGGTCCCGTGCCCGGACGGACTCTCGTCGGCGTGATGACCGGCGTTGCCCACTTTCTCGATTCAGCCCCCACGCCGGGCAGGGCTGAAGCTGATGGTTCTCAGCCGAAGATTGCGTACAGGTCTCTCATCAGGGTGGAGGGACTGGCTGGCGACCCCGCCGGCGGCTCCAGGGCTGCCGGAGAGCCGACGCCGACGTAACGCCCAGGGTTCAGCGCGTACCCGTGCTCGCGCACGTTCGCCACGTCCGCCGAAAAGCAGAAGCCGGGCTCGTCCTCGTAGGTCAGGCCTGCCCCCTTCGCCGATGCCGTACCGCGCCACGCACGGTAGACGTCGGCGATCTTCGCAAGTCCGACGTCCGTCAGCACCCGCTCGGTCCGGTCGATCATCTCGCCTACTTCGCGGGCATCGATGAACAGGATTTGGCGGCGTCGGTCGGCCATCCCCTTCGTACCCTGAGGGGACTTGTCCTTGGTCAGGAACCACAGACATGCCGGGATCTGAGTTGTGTGGAAGAGTTGAGACGGCAAGGCGACCATGCAGGCCACCAGGTCGTCCTCCACTATTGCCTGGCGGATCTCGCCCTCCCTGCTCGACTTGGAGCTCATCGAGCCGTTGGCGAGGACGATGCCGGCCGTGCCTTGCTCGCCCAACTTGGCGACCATGTGCTGGAGCCACGCGTAGTTGGCGTTGCTCTCCGGTGGGAGACCGTACTTCCACCGGGCGTCGTTCTCGTCCCGCGCCCAATCCCCCATGTTGAACGGCGGGTTGGCCATCACGAAGTCGGCCTTGAGATCCGGGTGCTTGTCGTCGGCGAAGGTGTCGCCCCAACGCGCCGCCAGACTGCTTTCGATGCCGTGCACTGCGAGGTTCATCTTGGCCAGGCGCCAGGTCCGCTCGTTGAGTTCCTGGCCATAGACCACGATGTCAGCCTTGTGCCCCCGGCCCCGGTGCGTCTCGACGAACTTGCTGGCCTGTACCAGCATGCCGCCCGAACCGCATGCCGGATCGTACACACGCCCGTTGTACGGCTCCAGGATTTCCACGATCAGGCGGGCCACCGACTGCGGGGTGTGGAACTCGCCGCCCCACTTGCCCTCCATCCGGGCGAAGTTGCCGAGGAAGTACTCGAACACTTCGCCCAGGACGTCCTTCGCCGGCTTGTCCTCGGTGCCGCCGAAACGCGGGTGGCTGATGAGGCCGACGAGTTCGGCCAGGCGCTTCTGGCCGACGTTGTCGCGGTTGAAGATCTTCGGGAGGACGCCGGTCAGGGCGGCGTTCTCCTGCATGACCGCGTCCATCGCCCCGTTGAGGAGTTCGCCAACGCCCTGGCTCTTGGCGTTGGCCGCGATCCAGGACCACCGGGCGGTCTCCGGGACCCAGAAGACGTGGGCGCCGGTGTACTCGTCGCGGTCCTCCAGGAAGTCGCCGATCCGCTCCTCGGAGATGCCGTCCTCGGCGAGCTCCTTGGCCAGCTCTTTACGGCGCTCCTCGAAGGTATCGGAGAGGTGCTTCAGGAAGAGGAGCCCGAGGATGAACTCCTTGTACTGGGCCGAGTCCATGGAGCCGCGCAGCTTGTCGACGGCACTCCACAGGACGGCCTGGAGCTCCTTGGGGGTGGGGTCGCTCAATGTCTGCTCCTGTTGGTGGATTTCTTCTCACACGGTGGCGTGCGGTGGACGCCTCCCTCCGTGACGGATTGTCCATGACCAAGGGTTGAAGTGTCTGCCGAGCGTTGTAACCTGCCGGTGACCTACTGTTTTTCTGACTATCTTGAACTGGGGGCGGGCGACGGTGTCGACGATTGGTCTGGCCGCGGCCATCGAGGAGCTGCGGCAAGAGCTGTACGAGGCGCAGCGGCTGGGCGTCAACCAGCAGTTCGCCTTCGGCGTCGAGGAAGCGGAACTGGAGCTTCAGCTCGAACTGCGCGAGTCCGTCAGGGGCAACGGAAAACTCTCCTTCGGCGTGATCACCGTTGGCGCGGGTGGTGAGCATTCCACCGTGCGCAACCACAAGCTGACGCTGAAGCTCTCGGTCAAGGATCGAGCCATCGGCGGCGCACGCCCCGAAATCAGTGACGTGGAAACCGGATCGTGGGACGAGGGGTGACGTGGAGCCGGCCAGACTGGCGCTGATTCGCAGCGGCACAGACCAAGGACCTCGCGGCATCGGCTCCGGCTATCTGATCGCTCCCCACCTCGTGCTGACCGCCCGTCATGTGCTGCAGGACCGCGAAACGGGAGCGCTCTGGCCGGTCATCACCGTGCGGGTAGGCCACCCCGAGGTTGGTGAAATGACGTCGGTGACCGCTGAGCTGCTTTGGGTCCACCCGGACGGCCTCGACGTGGCGTTGTTGCACATCGACCGCAAGATCGACCTGCCGGGCTCAGTCAGCTGGGGACGGCCCGCGGGTATGGCGCCGTTGCTGTATGAGGGACTCGGCTACCCCTGGGCCTCCCAGGGGGAGACCCGGGAGCCGGAGCACCTTCGCGGCGTCCTGCCGGTCTTGTCCGGAGGCAAGGACCGCTACGTTCTCGACCAGGATCCGGCGCCAGTCCCCGTGCCGACGGCCGGAACGCCTGGGGCGGGGCCTCGGGGGCGGGGGTGTTCTGTGACGGTCACCTCGTTGGGGTCGTGACTCAGGAGGCCCGCGACTACGGAGCCCGTCGGCTGATCGCTCTGCCAGCGTCCTCCTTCGCTGGAGACGGCGGCTTCGTATCCCACGTTGAGGAGCACACCGGCCGGTCTCCCGAGCTGAGCGCGATCGGTGCATCCCTACCCAAGGCCGGTCCTGCCGCCGAGCGCACGCCGACCGAGCGCGAACTGGAGAAGCTGCTCGCGCCGTTGTTCCCGTACCCTGGCGCTCGTGTCGATCACGCTCAGGCCTTGGCCCGCGAACTGGGCTACGAGGCCGCGGGCTTCGAGCCCACCGGCCCGGACCTCGTCGCGCTGCTCATGAGGCATCGCCGTGCGCTTGCGTCGCTCGGTGAAGCCGTCGCAGGCACCGCGCAGGAAGTGGTCCGCGTCGCTCTAACCCATTTGTTCTCACGGTCCAGGGCACTCGACTGTGGGTCGCTGCTCTCAGCGAACGAGTATGGCGGCCTGCTCGGCCTGTTGCGCCGGGTCTGCGAGGAGCAGCCAGCGGTGCTGTCCCAAGCGGCAGACGAGGCGCTGCGGTTCGTGGTCCTCCCCGAGGTTCTTACGCGTCCGCAGCTCGGAGAGGACGACCTCTGCGATGTGATCGAGGGCCTAGAGGACTTGGGTGACAGCGAAAGCGTCCCTGAGGGCACCCCACCTGTGCCGGCGCTGCTGAGGCTCGTCGAGTACGTGGCGGCGTCCGTGGGCGAGGGGCTGGCCGACGACCTACACGCGTGGTCGGAGACAACCGCTCGGCGGATCGGCATTCGTGCCGGGGCCCTGGACGAGCGGCGCGCGGACGCCGTCAGGTGGGCGAAGCGCTCGCCGTCGCCGGTTTCGCGTGTGGTGATGGAGCTGGAACACGACGATGCCGTGGGGGACGACCGGTACCGGTGCCGGATCCTACTCGTCCGCGACGACGGCTCGTACCGCGTGCTCAAGGAGGCGGAGACGACGTCCAAAACCTCTCGGGAGGCGGCGAGTAGTCTGAGCGAGGCGGTCTTCGCCGCGGGCCAGGAGCCGGGGCAGGGCGACCACGTGCCGTGGGTGACCGTCGTAGTCGACCGAGCGGGACTCCACTTGGCCGTTGACGAGTGGGAGTTCGGAGCGACCGATGGCATCCTTCCCGCATGGCCGATCGGAGGGGAATACCGAGTCTCCCTGAGCTGCCCGGAGCTCAGTGAGCAGAGGCCGGAACGTGACGGTGATCAGGGACGCCGGTGGAAGAACGGACGGGCGTCGGTGCTCGTCACCAACAGGACGTCCGGCGACTACCGCCAGCTCGTAAATGTGCTGAAGACAAAGCATCGCGATACCGCGCGGGTGATCCTCCACGGCCCCGCAGACGAGCGCCGGTCCTGGCTGCTGACCTGTCTCGCCCTGGGCGTCCCGGTCGTAATGTGGGACCGCGACGCCGTCGATTACGAGGACGCGGGAAGATTGGAGAGCCTGGCTCCCGCTGGCGACCTGGAGGGACTACCCGAGCGGGTGCGGGAGTTTCGAAACGGCTCGGCAGCGGCCTGCCCGACGGAGCGTCGGGCCCGGCCCTCCCTCGTATGGGAGCCAGCAGGCCGTCTACCGCGGACCGAGTCGCTTCAACTGAGGGACCCCTGGAGAGGAACGCACGCGTCATGACCACCTCGGAGCCCCTGGCCGGTACGAGCCCTCGGCGTCTGCCTTCCAACGGCGGAGGCGACGACTGGCGGCTGTTCCGTGGGGACGGCGAACGCCGTGCGGTGCCGTTCCCCGCGGCGCCACCGTGGCGCCGGTTCGACCGGCAAGAGCCGCCGACCGGAGCCAAGGTTCCCTACTCGCGGCTCTATCTCATCGGCCCTGATGAGGCCGATGTGGTGAACGCGGCGCTCCACCTGCGCAGGCCGCTCCTTGTCACCGGCCAGCCCGGCACGGGCAAGTCCTCGCTGGCTCACGCTGTTGCCCACGAGCTCGCGCTCGGGCGCGTTCTGCAGTGGCCGGTGAACAGTCGCTCCACCCTGCAGGACGCCCTCTACCAGTACGACGCCGTCGGCCGGCTGCGCGAGGCCACCCTGCGTCGTGACGCGGACGGCCCGGAACCAGACATCGGCCAGTACATCCGACTCGGTGCGCTGGGCAACGCTCTCGTGCCCCGGGAACGCCCCCGCGTGCTACTCATCGACGAGCTCGACAAGGGCGATGTCGACCTCCCTAACGACTTGTTGACTGTTTTCGAGGAGGGCGAGTTCGCCATCCCCGAACTCACCCGGCTTTCCGAGGGCCGCGCGGAAGTGCACGTCGAGACCGACGACCCGGATGCCCCCGCATCGGTATCGCGCGGTCGCATCCGCTGCAGCGAGTTCCCGATCGTGATCATCACCAGCAACGGGGAACGCGACTTCCCTCCAGCGTTTCTCAGGCGTTGTGTCCGCCTCGACCTCCCCGAACCCAACGAGCGGCGACTGCGGGAGATCGTCGCTGCGCACCTCGGACCCGATGCCTTGGACGACGTGGACGACCTGCTGCAGGATTTCCTCGAACGCCGTGCCGCCGGTGAACTCGCCACCGACCAGCTGCTCAACGCCGTCTTCCTCCGCAAGGGTGGCGTCGATCTCGACGCGCCCTCGCTCCTGAGGGCTGTCCTGCACCAGCTCGGCGGAGCAGTGTGACGCCTTGATCGCGCGCATGACGAAGGTCCTGGCCGATAGCGGGGCGGAGCTTTCTCATGAGGAGCTCCTCGACGCCCTGTGGCTCGCAGGGAGGCTGCCTCGGGACGCCGTGCCGCTGGCTCGTGCTGCTGGAGTGTCCGCGATACCCGCGGAGCGGCACGGCACGCCGCACGACGGGACGTCGTCGGCAGCGTCCGGGAACGCGGAACCCGTCGGTACGGCGACGGAACCGGCGGGCGCCGAACACACGAAGTCCGAGCCCACGCTTCCAATTCTGGCCCACGCGCGGCGCCGCGCACGCGAGGACGCGGAAGTGCACGCGACAGTGGCTTCGTCCCCGGCGATCTCCGTCCGTGCCCCGGACACCGGCCTCATTCTCGACGGGCAGCTCCGGCTCGGCAAGTCTCTCCGACCGCTGCGGCAGCGCTTCCCCGACCGACGCCGCCACGAACTCGACGTCACTCGGACTGTCGCTGCTATCGCAGACACAGGGGTGCCCGAGACCGTCACTCGCCCGACGCGGACCCGCTGGCTGTCCCTCGCACTGGTGGTCGACGACGGCGTCTCCATGGTTCTCTGGCAGCGCCTGGCTGCCGAGGTTCGGGCGCTGATGGAACGAGCCGGGGCGTTCCGCGACGTGCGCGTGTATGGGCTCGACACGCGCGGCGCCACGCCGAGCCTGCGGACTAGCCCGTATCGCCAGCGTGGTCGCCTTCAGTCACCGAAGACCCTGTGCGACCCCACCGGGAGCACTCTTGTCCTCATCGTCAGCGACGGTATCGGCGACGCGTGGTGGGACGGCGGGATGCGAGAGGTGACAGACCGCTGGGCGCGGTGCGGTCCCACCGCGATCGTCCAGGCACTGCCGCCGCGGCTCTGGCCGAGTACCGGGATTCGTGCACGGCGCTGGCAGGTCACCACCCGCGGCCGTGGCGGCCCGACACGCGCCTGGCACGTCACCGATCCGGACCTGCCGCCTGGCCTCGTCAGCTTCGACTCCGTACCCGTCCCGGTCCTTGAACCGACTCCTGCGGCCATCGCCGACTGGGCGCTGCTCATTGCCTCGCCGGGCGGCACCGCGCTTCTCCCGCTCTGGGACACTGCCCTGCCCGGCTTCGTTCGGCCTGCCGCTGACACCAGGCGGAACGACGCCGCCGAAGCGCTACTGCGCTTCAGGGATGCCGCGTCCCCAGAGGCGTACCGGCTCGCGGCCCACGTGGCGGCGGTCGCACCTGTCACGCCCCCGGTCATGCGCATGGTGCAGGCCGCCCTCGGGCATCCCACGGACCGTGGACACCTCACGGAAGTGTTCCTGGGGGGACTGATGCACGAGGTCGATGCCGACGAGCGGGACCGGCTTCCCCACCACCGGCGGTTCGACTTTTCCAGCGATGCACGCCGCATTCTGCTCAATGCCGTATCCCCGAAGGAACTGCTGCGCACCACCGAAGCCGTAACGCGGGGCATCGAGGACACCGTCGGCCGCGCCCCGGCCTTCCCGGCATGGGTCGGCCACCCGGACGGCGCGGCGATGGTAGAGGACACCGGACGCTCCTTCGGCTGGCTGCGGGAACAACTGCTGACGAGGCTCGGCATCCCGTCCGCGGGTGTCGGCCCGGTGGCGCCCGTACCCGGCCGTCCCCAGACACCGGAGGGCGTGACCGAGGATCCGGCGACGGCGGGGACCGCGTGGAGCGATGGGCCTGGCGTACCCGGCAAGCAGGACACGCGATCGAACGACGACGAGACGGGTGAACTGCTGCCCGCCGGCTGGGTGGAGCTTCTGCCGGGGGACCCGGTGCAGCTCGGCCGGTTCCGGCTCCAGGCACGTAGTGCTCGGGGCTGGCCTCACATGGCAATGTATTTGGCCCGGGACGAAGACGGCACCGTGGTCACGGTCCGGGCGCCCTCACTCCTGCACGCCGACGACCCGAGGGCTGCGCTGGACCTTGTGAGCACGGAAGCGGAGTGTCTGCTCCGGATGCAGGGCACGTACGCGCCCGCTCTGGTCGAGGTGCAAACGCACTCCGCTGAGGAACTGCCCTGGATCGCGGCGACCTGCGTCCACCGCCGTGCGGACGACGCATCGTCGGCCCCCGCGCCCAACCTGCGGTCCGTCCTCGACGAACACAGGGGGTCGGTCCCCGAGCAGCTCTTCCTGCGGATCGGCTTCGGTCTGTCCGAGGCTCTCGCCCGCGCCCACGGCCTCGGGCTCGTGCACGGCTCGCTCGCACCGCGGTCCGTGCTGGTGACGGACGAGGCCGTCTGGCTGGTCGGCTGGGCCACAGCGACCGTGGACGGGGGCGATAGCACGTACCGCGAAGTGCTCCCGGTCAGCGACACGTACCTTGTGGCGGCCGACGGCGGGCTCTTTCTCACGTCACAGAGTGACATGTATGCCGCAGGAGCGCTGCTCCTGGCCTTCCTCGCTGGGCGCTGGAGGGATCCGAGATACGGAGAAGAGCACCGAGGCCCTCTCTCCGCGTCGGGGATCGACCCGGTGCTCCACCGCATGCTGCGTCGCTGCCTGGACCGCGAGCCTGCTCGCAGACCGTCCGCAGCTGCTCTGGCTGAGGCGTTCGCTGCTGCGTCCGTCGTACCCGCGACCGCCAACGCGGCGGAGGGTTTCATCACAGGCATGGCCAAGGACATTCTGCGGATTCGACGGCTGGCCCGGCGGGACCTGAGTACCCATGGACCTGTTCTGAGCGACCACCTCATGACGTTCTCGAATCACCTCGCACTCGTGGGAAGGAACGACGAGTCGGTGGCTGCCGTTCAGGAGGCCGTACAGGTCTACCGTGAGTTGGCTGCGCGGGACAGCCGAGCTTACTCCGCTGGCTTGGGAACGGCCCTTAGCAATCTGTCCGTGAGGCTGGGAGAGGACGGCCGCACAGAGGAGAGCCTGAACGCAGTCTCCGAAGCAGAGGCGTTGTATCGGCAGCTGAGTCTGCGAGATTTTGGTGTCTTTGGGCCGGGCCACGCAATGGTCTTGAACAACCTGTCCAACCGCCTGGCCGCGGTGGGCAAGGGGCGCGAGGCGCTCCGGGCGATCAATGAGGCCGTTGAGATCGACCGACGTTTGGTCGATTCGGGTCGCCAGGCCCACGGAGGTGATTTGGCGCGGGGCTTGACGAGTCTGGGCCGCAGGCTAGGAGGCTTGGGCCGCTACGACGAGGCACTGTCAGTTGCGTCCGAGGCGGTTCAGATATATCGGATGCTTCCCGAGAATCACGCGCGTCGGGCGCAGGACTACGCCGTGAGTTTGAACAACCTCGCAGTGCTGCTAGGTGAACTGGGGCGCCATGGCGAGGCCCTGAGCGTGGTCGACGAGAGCGTCGTAGCCCAGCGTCGGTACAGACGCGACCTGGCATCGGCGGCCTCCGAGATCCGTGAGCAGTCTGAGCGCATCAAGACTTGGCTCACGGACCTCATTGCGGTGGTCCCCCAACGGTAGTCCGTCCTTCCGCCGCCCTGACCGTCACCCTCTTGGACGCCTGAATCTGCGGGACGCCGTCGCGCGCATGGCGTGCAGCACGAGCTGGCGGTGGGTCGACGGATTCCGGCATTCGTTGCCCTGAAGTCGGTGGGCGTGCCGTCCGTCCGCACGAGCCAGAATCCCTGGCACAGGAGATGGCGCGCGGGCCCGTCGCCAGTTCCGGAGCCCAGGCTCGTTTACACACCATGCGGCGCAGGGCGCTCGGCGGCAGCCGAGGGTGCCGGCAGTGGTTTCGGGTGCCGGTCGGCCTCCTCCCGTCGCTGCTGTGCCTCGCGCGGTTGGCGGGTGTGCCGCGCTGCGTTGGCTCTTCGGTTCTTGGTGCACGGAACGTGACGAAGACCGTGCTGCCGATGTACTTGGCGGAGACGCCATCGTGGTGTCGGGACGACGGGCGAGCGGCCCACTTCGGGATCCCGGGCTGGTCGGTGCTGGTTACACAGCGTTGAGCGCAACGCGATCCGGTTGATCCGCTACAGAAGGGGCGGGGTAGAGATCCAGGGTCGTTCCGAGTCGGGGGTTCGATTCGCGCTCGGCGTTGGCTGGCGCGCCAAGCCGGCGCTACGGGTCCGAGAGCTCGTTCTCCTCAGGAGAAGCCCACGTGGATGCCGTCCGACGACAGCTGGGGAGGTGGACGGCCGGTCACCCGGTTGCCACGCGACTGTGACGGTGGTCTGGCGCGGGGGCAGAGATGTGGTGGGTTTCGTTCCCGAGTCGAATCCGCCCCCCCTGCCCCCGAGGAACCCCATGTCAAGCGCTCCGCCCGCCCTCAGTACCGAACCCGCACCGTCCGAGCGCCAGGGTGCGCGGACGCCGATGATCCTGTTGATCGCCTGCGCGGCCCAGTTCATGGTCGTGCTGGACGTCTCGATCGTGAACGTCGCCCTCCCGGACATGAAGGCCTCCCTCGGCCTGAGCCCGGCCGGGCAGCAGTGGATCGTCAACGCCTACACCCTTGCCTTCGCCGGGCTGCTGCTCCTGGGCGGCCGGGCCGCCGACTTGGTCGGTGCCCGTCGTACCTTCCTGGCCGGCCTCGTCCTCTTCGCCGCGGCCTCACTCGCCTGTGGACTGTCCGGCGACGGTACGACGCTGATCGCCGCCCGAGCCGTTCAGGGTCTCGGGGGTGCGTTGCTCGCCCCGGCCACGCTGACGCTGATCATGACCACCTTCACCGAGCCCCGCTCCCGCATGCGCGCGATGGGCACGTGGAGCTCGGTCAACGGTGGCGGAGGCGCGGCCGGCGCGGTGGTCGGCGGGCTCCTGACCGAGTACGCCGGCTGGCGCTGGGTCTTCTTCGTCAACATTCCCATCGGGCTCGCGATCCTCGCCGCCGCGCTCCTCTACGTGCCCGCCGTGCGCGGTAGCCATGGTGGGCTGCGCCGCCTGGACCTGCCTGGCGCGCTGTCGGTCACCGTGGGCCTGACCGCCCTGGTCTACGGGATCATCTCCACCGAGAGCTCGCCCTGGGGCTCACCCCACGTCTGGGGCGCGCTCTCCCTCGGGATCCTGTTCCTGGCCGCCTTCGTCCTGATCGAGTCGAAGGTCGCAGCCCCGCTGGTCCCCCTCGCGGTCCTGCGCCGGCGCACTCTGGCCATCGCCAACCTGGTCATGATCGGCTTGGGCTCGGCGATGTTCGCGATGTGGTTCCTGCTCTCCCTCTACATGCAGCAGGTCCTCGGCTTCAGCGCCGTCAAGACCGGCCTGTTGTTCCTGCCGGGCTGCGTGGCGGTCATCGTCGGTACCCGGACCTCCGCCCACCTCGTGCGCCGCATCGGCCCGCGCTCCCTGCTGGTCACCGGCATGGCCGTCAGCACCTTCGGGTTCCTGTGGCTCTCGCGCATCGCCGTGGGCGGCGTCTTCACCACTGACGTGGCCCCGCCCTTCGGGCTCTGCGCCCTCGGCCTCGGGATGGCCATGCTGCCCGTCACCGCCGCGGCCACCACCGGCATCCAGCCGCGCGAGGCGGGACTGGCATCCGGGCTGGTCAACACCTCCCGGCAGGTGGGCGGCGCGCTCGGCCTCGCGATCCTGGCCGCCGTCGCCTCCCACGGCGTCGCCGAGCACCTCGTTCCCGGGGTTCAGGCCCTCACGGCCGGCTACGGCCGCGCCTTCCTCTTCGCCGCCCTCTTCACCGCCTGCGCGGCCTTCGGCTCCTTCTTCCTCCCGGGCCGTCCGGCCACGGCGGGTCCCGGCGCCACGGCGCCCGGCCCCGGCGCGGGCCTTACGTCCGGCGGGGCGGCTTGACCGGCCCGCAGCTTCCACCCACCCGCCCCCGTACGCACCGGACCCCGCGCCGCTCGACTGCGGGGCGGGGGACATCCTGCTCGCTACGAGCCCGCCTCCGAGGAGTCCGCGCATGTTCACCCGTCCCGCCCTGGCCCTGGCAGCGGCCGTCGCTCTTGCCCTGACGGCCGCCACGGTTCCTGCCTCCGCTTCCCCCTCCGGCACCGACATCGGCAAGGCCGAGGCCGAGCGTGCGATCGTCTACCGCGCGACCGCTCCGTTCCAGCGGCACGCGGCCGCGGTGAAAGCGGGCTACGTCCCGGACAAGCACTGCGTCGAGGACAGGGCGGGATCCGGCGCTCTCGGCTTCCCGCACTTCAACCACGCGTACGACAACTCCGTCGACCCGGCGAAGCCTGCCGCGCTCTTCTACGAGGACGACGGGCGCGGCGGCAAACGCCTCGTCGGCGCCCAGTGGCTCGTCTACGACCGAGACCAGGACACGGCCACGGACGACGACCGCCCGAAGCTGTTCGGCCGCTCCTTCGACGGCCCGACGCCCGGGCGCTTCCCCCGCCAGCCCGTCCACTACGCCCTGCACCTGTGGCTGTGGAAGAAGAACCCCTTGGGGACGTTCGCGACCTACAGCCCCGCGGTCGCCTGCCTTCCCGGAACCACCCGGCCGAAGCGGCCCACCGCCCGCCCCGCCGACCCGGGCGGGGGCAGAGTGTCTGAAACCGCGCCGGGCGGGTAGCCGGTCGGGGGAGGCACCGTAAATGGAACGCAGTGACTGGATGCTCACCGCCGGCGAACGCGGCAACACGGCCACCCGGGTGGACAGCCGCCACCCCGACGGCTCCTCGTGGACCCGGGGCAACCAGGCGCGCCCGCTCGTGCACGGCGCCACGTACTTCGCCGAGCTCCTTCGCAACATCCGGGCACAACGCCGGGGAGACCTGCTCTTCTTCACGGACTGGCGCGGCGACCCCGACGAACGGCTGGACGGCGAGGGTACGGAGGTCGGCGCGGTACTGGCGGAGGCGGCCGGGCGGGGCGTGATCGTCAAGGGCCTCCTCTGGCGCTCCCACCTGGACGGACTGCGCTACAGCGAGAGCGAGAACCGGCACCTCGGGGAGGAAATCGCGGCGGCGGGCGGCGAATGCCTGCTCGACATGCGGGTGCGTCCCGGAGGGAGCCACCACCAGAAGCTGGTCGTCCTGCGCCACCCCGGCCGCCCCGCCCTGGACGTGGCCTACGTGGGCGGGATCGACCTGTGCCACAGCCGCAACGACGACGCCGACCACCACGGGGACCCGCAGGCGCTGCCGATGGCCGCCGCCTACGGTCCCCGGACGCCCTGGCACGACGTCCAACTGGCCGTCCGGGGACCGGCCGTCGGCGACATAGAGGCGGGATTCCGTGAACGCTGGGAGGACCCGGCCGCACTGAGCCGCAGCCCGCTCGTCAAACTGCGGGCACTGGTCAACGGCGAGGACACGTACGCGGATCCCATCCCGCCGCAGCTGCCCGACCCGCCGCCCTGCGGCAACCACACCGTGCAGGTGCTGCGCACCTATCCGAACCGGCTGCTGCGCGGCTACCCCTTCGCGCCGGACGGGGAGCGCAGTGTGGCGCGCAGCTACCTCAAGGCGCTCAAGCGGGCCAGGCGGCTCATCTACTTGGAGGACCAGTACCTGTGGTCCCCCGAGGTGGTGGAGTCCTTCGCCGGGGCGCTGCGAGACAACCCCGAACTGCGGCTGATCGCCGTGATACCCACCGTGCCCGACCAGGACGGCCGGCTGACCGGGCCGATGAACGTGGTCGGCCGGGTCAAGGCGCTGGACAAGCTGCGCGAGGCGGGCGGCGGAAGGGTGGCGGTGTACGGGCTGGAGAACCGAGCCGGCACTCCCGTGTACGTGCACGCCAAGGTGTGCGTGGTGGACGACGTGTGGGCCACGGTCGGATCCGACAACATCAACCTCCGGTCCTGGACGCACGACTCGGAACTCAACTGCGCCGTCCTGGACGAGGAGGTGGACGCCCGCGCGCCCGCCGATCCCGGCGGACTGGGCGACGGCGCCCGCCGCTTCGCGAGGGAGTTGCGGCTGGAGCTCTCCCGCGAGCACCTCGACGCCACCGGGCCCGGTCCGCTCGAGCCCGGCGATCCGGGCGTTGCGGGCACGTCGGATCCGTTGTGCGAACCCGTACGGGCCTTCGAGGCGTTCGCGGCGAGCGCCGCCGCGCTGGACGCCTGGCACGAGGGCGGCGGCCGCGGGCCGAAGCCGCCGGGCCGGCTGCGTGCGTACAGCCCGCCCGACCTCTCGTACGCCGAACGCCGCCTCACCATGCCGCTCTACCGGCTCCTGGTCGACCCGGACGGCCGTACGTTCGGACTTCGGCGGCGCAACGCCTTCTGACCCCCGACAGGCTGTACGACAGTCAGGGGCCCGTCGGAGGTCCGGTGGGGGTGAGCAGCGTACGGACGGTGGCGAGGGTTTCGTCGGGGTGGTCGAGGTGCACGCTGTGCGTGGCTCCGGGCCAGCTCACGAGTGGGGCGCCGAAGGCCTGCGCGAGCCGTGCGTGGGCGCGGCGGACACGGCTCCGCGGTGTGCGGTCGGCGGTGACGACCACGGCGGGGATGCGGGGGAGGTCGGTTTCGCGCAGGTCCCGGGAGAGGGCGGTGATGCCTCGGACGGCCCGGGCCAGGGTGGGTACGTCGAGGCGGGCGGTGCGTGCGAGGGCGGCCGCGCAATCGGGTCGCAGCGTGCTCCGGCGTGCGACCCGGGCGGCGGTGGCCCGTACCGCCGCAGAGAGCAGGGAGTGCACGCCGGGAACGGCCGCGGCTCCCGCAAGGAGGCGCGTGGTGCGTTCCAGCCTCGCGCACGTGCGCGGGTCGTTGAGGGGTGTGGGATCGAGCAGGACCAGGCCGGCGACGTTGTGCGGGTGGTCGCGGGCGAGGAGGACGGCCACGGCGCCGCCGAGGCTCTGGCGCACTGCCACGACCGGACCACAGCCCAGGCGGTCGATGAGGCTGCTCAGGTGCGAGGCCGCGTCGGCGAGCGCGCCGTCGGCGGGGGAGGTGCCGGTGCCCGGGCGGTCGTAGACGATCACCTGGCAGCCGGGATCGGCGGTGAGGCCCTCGATCAGGCCCGGGAAGAAGCCGTCGCCGGATTCGGCTCCGCCGGGCAGGAGCAGTACGGGGTGTCCCACCCCGTGCAGTTGGACGTTGTTGATCTCCATGGGGCTCCTCGACGTCGGACGTGCGACAACGGTGGGGAAGGGAGCGGGCGTGACACGCCAGGGATGCATTGTGCATCAATCTATGTGAGATTGTTGCACAATTTCGAGGTGTAGTGTGGTTGGTCGGCCGGCAGTGAGTCGGTCCCGTCGGACAAAGGGGAGCCATGGCCGGCCCATCCGCCCGTACGAGCGGCGCACAGGCGGCGCCCGAGCGGATCGCCGGGGCATTGCGCGGTGAACTGCTCGACGGGGCCCATCCGGTCGGCACGCGCTTTCGCGAGGAGGACCTGGCGGAGCGCTTCGACGTCGGGCGGCACACGATCCGCACGGCGCTGCGGCTGCTGGTGGACCGAGGTCTGCTCGTGCACGAACGCCATCGGGGGGCCGTCGTCGCGCCCCTGAGCAAGCAGCGCATCGACGAGGTCTTCGACTACCGCAAGGTGCTCGAACTCGGCGCGCTGCGCATGGTGCTGGAAGCGGATGCGGACCTGGGGCAGGTCCTCGTGGAGGTGGAGCGCCTGGAGGCCCTCGCCGCGCGCCCCTCGCCGGGGCCCTCGTGGCGCGAACTCACCAGCGTGCACAGCGCCATTCACCGGGCCATCGTCGCGGCAGCGGGCAACCAGCACGTGCTGGAGAGCTATCAGCGCTGCGAGGACGAGGTCCGGCTGCTCCTCACCTTCGTCAGGCCGGACTTCGACGCCGTGAGCCTCGCCGCGATCCACCGCGACCTGATCGAGAAGCTCCGGCTGGGCGGGCAGGCCGCGGCCGACGCCCTGATCGAGGACATCGACTGCACGGGCCGGGCGGCGCTGCTCGCCACGCTGCGCCGCGCCGAGGAGGGTGCACGCCTCCTCGGGCGCTGAGCGGCAGTCGTCGGCCATAGGCCGGTGAGGTCGGTCGACTCACAGGCGGTCCATGAGCTCGATGAGGGTGCGCACACCGTAGCCGGTGCCCCCGGCGGGGACGCCGTCGTAGGGCTCGCCCATGTTGTAGGCGGGACCCGCCAGGTCGACGTGCAGGTAGGGCACGCCGACCGGTGCGAAGTGCCGCAGGAATTCCGCGGCCACCATGGACTGCCCCTGAGGGGTGCCGACGTTGGACAGGTCGGCGATGTGCGAGCGAAGGGATTCGGCCAGGTAGGGCAGGTGGGGCAGCCGCCAGGCACTTTCCCCCGCCGAGGCCGCGGCGTCGAGCAGCCGGGCGCTGAGCCGGTCGTCGGTGGAGTGGACGGCGGCGGTGCGGGGGCCGAGGCTCATGATCGCCGAACCGGTCAGGGGGGGGCGACGGTGAGGAGCGCCGCGGCGTCCCCGGTGTCGGCGATGCTCATCGCGTCGGCCAGTGCCAGGCGCCCTTCGGCGTCGGTGTTGGTCACCTCGACGCTCGTGCCCGCGTGCATGCGCAGGACGTCGCCGGTGAGGTACGAGGTCGCCGACATCACGTTCTCGGCGAGAGCGATCCAGGCCACCACGGTGCGTCCGCGCGGTCGGCGGCCGGAGCGGAACACCGCGCCCGCGCAGGCGGCCGCCCCGCCCATGTCGAGCTTCATGTGTTCCAGCCAGGTGGTCTTGAGGTTGACGCCCCCGGCGTCGTACGTGAGCCCCTTGCCGATCAGAACCAGGGGAGGACCCCCGTCGGTGCCGTGGGCGGTGAGGCGCACGAGCCGGGCCGGTTCGGCCGAGCCCTGACCGACCCCCACGAGGCCCCCGGCGCCCAACGCGGTGAGCTCCTCGGCGGTCCACACCCGCGCCTCGACCCCGGAGCGGCCGGCCTCTTCGAGCAGGAGCGCGGTACTGGCCTCCGGGCGCTTGTGCCCACCGGGCAGGTTGACCCAGTCCCGGGCGAAGCACACCGAACGCAGTCGCGACGAGAGCTCCGCGAGGTCTTCCTCGTGGGGCAGCCGTGCGCAGCTCACCAGGAGTTCGGCGGGTCGCGGCCGCTCGCTGTACCGGTCGTAGCGGTAGGTGGCCAGGGCCGCTGCCTCGACGAGGAGCGCGTCCCAGGCGCCCCCCGAGGATACGGCGACGCGTCCACCGGTCAGACCGGCCAACCCGGCCGCGAGCGCATGGCGCCGTTCCCGCAGGGTGACGCGCGGAGCATCCGGATCACCGCCCACCGGGCCGGTCTCCCGGCCGTTCTCCGGGCCCGTTCCGACCACGAGCACCGAACCGAAGGGGGTGCCGGGCAGGTTGACGAACCGCTGTGCGGCCCAGACGGCGCGGTACCCGCCGCGCTCCAGTGCCGCCCGCAAGGCGCCCCCGGAGGCCCGGTCGATCACCAGCGCGTCCTCGGCGAGCGCGAGTGCTCCGGAGGCATCGGTTCCCGCGGTCACCACGACGACGTCCGCGTCCAGTTCGGGCAAGGGTGATGAGGTGGGGGTGAGTTCGGCGCACTGTTCTGGAGCCGGGGTGCGGGGCATGGCTGGGTGTCCTTACTGGTGCGTGCCGCACCGGAGGTGGTGGCGGGGTCCGAGCGAAACGTGTGCGGGCACGAGGTGGTCCGGTGACGGGGCACCGAGCAGGCAGAGGCTCCGCCGGGTCTCGGCGGCGAGGATCTCCAGCGCGCGGTCCACGCCGCGTTCGCCGCCTGCCATGAGCCCGTAGAGGTAGGCGCGGCCCACGAGCACTGCCGTGGCGCCCAGGGCCACCGCGGCGACGACGTCCGATCCGCGCAGCACCCCGGAGTCGAGGAAGACCTCGGCCTCGTCCCCGACGGCGGCGACGCACGCGGGAAGCAGGGTGAGGGGGAGCGGGGCCTGGTCGAGCTGGCGGCCGCCGTGATGGGAGACGACGATGCCGTCCGCGCCCGCGTCGACCACCGCGCGGGCGTCGTCGACGTGCTGGATCCCCTTCACCACCAGCTTTCCGTCCCACTGCGAGCGCAGCCAGTCCAGGTCGTCCATCGTCACCGAAGGGTGGAACATGTGGTTGACGAGGTCGGCGACGGTGCCCTTCCAGTTCCGCAGGGAGGCGAATTCGAGGGGCCCGGTGGCGAGCAGGTTGATCCACCACGCCGGGTGACGGGCCATGTCGGCCAGGGTGCGCACGCCGAGCATCGGCGGAACGGTCATGCCGTTGCGAACGTCCCGAAGCCGCGATCCGGCCACCGGGGTGTCGACGGTGAGCACCAGCGTGTCGTACCCGGCCGCGCGGGCGCGTTCGATCAGATCCCGGCTGGCGGCCCGGTCACGCCACAGGTAGAGCTGGAACCAGCGCCGTGCCTCCGGCGCGGCGGCCGTCACTTCCTCGATCGAGGTGGTCCCCATCGTGGACAGCGTGTACGGAACTCCGGCCCGAGCGGCGGCCCGGACGACCGCGGACTCGCCCGCGTGGTGCATCATCCGGGTGAAGCCGGTGGGCGCGAGCACCAAGGGCAGGGCCGAGGCCGTGCCGAGGATCCGCCGGCCGGTGGTCACCTCGGACACGTCGCGCAGCACCCGGGGGCGGAACTCGAGCGCCAGGAAGGCGTTCCGCGCCTTCCTGAGCGACACCTCCTCCTCGGCGGCTCCGTCGACGTAGTCGAACACCGAGCGCGGTGTCCGCTGCCGGGCGATGGTCCGCAGGTCCGCGAGGGTGTATGCCCGGCCCAGTCGCCGGCGCGTCGGATTGACCTCGGGCAGGCGCGGGTTGAGCAGCGGGGCGATGTCGGACCAGTGCGGCAGGCGCCGGCGGACGGGCGGCGCGGGGGCGGCGGCGTGGCCGGCCGGGGGCGGGTACGTCTGGGGTGCGGGCACGACGATCTCTCATCTCGCTTCTTCGTGGCACGGCGCGGTGCGGTGCGGGGCGGGCGGAGGACGGGAGAAGCCTCGGTCACGCCCCGGTCCGCAGCGCGGCGCGTCCGCTGTGCAGGTAGAGCGCCCGTCCTTCGGAGTCGGCGCCGGCCAGTGCGTAGACCTCGTGGCGGCCCGCGCGCTCCTCGACCGCGATCAGACGGTCCTCGTCCAGCCGGACCAAACGGGCTGTCCGGCCGTCGCCGAAGAGCAGCCGGGACTCGGCCGTCCGCGGGGTGGTGGTGAGTGAGGCGGAGCCGTCGTCGTGCACGGCGAGATCGAGGTCGACCAGTGCGTCGCGGTAGGAGCCGGCGGCGCGACGTGCATCGATCGGTGCCGGTTCGGAGGGGACCCGGGGCGGCTCGGGCAGCTGCACACCGGCGAGTTCGCGCAGCAGGTGGCCTCCCACCGCCCGGAAGAGGGCGGGGGCGTTGCCGCCGTTGGTGAGCACCACGACGGCCACGCCGGCCGCCGGGACGATCCGCAGGAAGGCGTACTGCCCGATCGTCCCGCCGTCGTGCCCAATGACCGAACCGCCGGGGCACTCCCAGAGCATCCACCCCAGTCCCCAGTGGTCGCCCAGAGCCGCCAGCCCCGGTACGGGCACCTGGGGCTCGCGCATGGCGTCGAAGGCCGGGTCGGTCAGGTGCATCCGTACGAACCCGAGCAAGCTGCGCGCCGACATCGCCAGCGTGGCACCGGCGGGCGCGGCGGAAGCCGGGAGCCCGTATACGGGGGCGGGACGGACGTCCGGCCCGATGTGGCCGATGGCGGCGAGCTGCAGGACGGCCTCACCGGCGTGCGTGGAGACATGGGAGAGGCCGAGCGGCGCGATCAAGTGGCGGCGCAGCGCGGCGTTGTAGGGCTCGCGGCGCAGGACTTCGACGATCCTGCCGAGCAGGACGAAGCCGCTGTTGCAGTACGAGAACCGCTCGCCGGGAGGGAACAGCTGGACGGCGTCGGCCAGCGTGCCGACGTAGCGCTCGATCGCGTCGTCGTTCGTCCCGGTGTCGGTGAAGCGGTCGCCTTCGAGGCCGCAGGTATGGGACAGCAGCTGCCGGGTGGTGATGGCGGCGGAGGCGCCTTCGTCGTCGTCGGCCGCGAACTCCGGCAGGTACTCCCGTACGGGCCGGTCCAGATCGAGGAGCCCTTCGTTCACCAGCTGCTGCACCAAAGTGGCCGTCCAGACCTTGGTGATCGATCCGATCTGGAAGACCGCCTTGTCGGTCGCGGGGACCCCGGTGGCCTTGTTCACCACACCGGCCGCCACATCGACGACCTCGCCGTCCACCAGTACGGCGACCTGGGCGCCGGGTACGTCGTGCAGTGCGATCAGATCCGCGAGGTTCGCTGTGATCCAGTCCCTCGCTGTGTGGGCTTGCGACACGACTGCATTCCCTTCGGGGGTTCGGGCCGGCTCCGGCGCCAGGGGTGAAGCAGGCAAGATGCGACGCTGCCGCCTCGTTGTTGCGCAATCATCGTATGGATTGTGGAACAAAAGCGAGGGGTGGCGAGCGTGAACTTGGCTGGGCTCGCACTTCGGAGCTCGATTCGCGCTCGGCGTCGGGCCTGGCTGTTGGCCTTGCTTCGAAGGTAGGCCGGATTGGAATATTTGGAGCATTGCGGACATGTCGTGATTGATAGTCAGATATAACTACGCGTACAACGTTCCTCGCAGCTTGAACAGGGACACCCCCTGATCGGGTCGTTCGAGGAGGATCCATGCAGCACTTCGCTGTCCGCGGGAATCCGCATGTGGGGGCGTCCGGGGGTACGTGTCGAGGCACGGCGTTCGGAAGGCATCGTGTGCGGTACTCGCTGCCGCAGCCGTTCTGACGCCGTCCGTCGCCCTGGCGGCTCCTGCCGCACCCGGCACGTACGCATACGTCGCCAACACGGGCCCGGGCAAGGTCCGGGTGTTCGACACCGTCACCAACGCCCTCGTGGCGAGCATCGACACCGGAGCGTTCAGCGGGCCCGTGCAGGTCGCCGCCAGCCGGAACGGCAAGAAGGTCTACGTGACGGAGCGGGACTCGCGCGCCGTGTCGGCGATCGACGCTCTCACCAACACCGTGGTGGCCGAAATCCCCACGGGGAACGGCACTCCGGAGAGCGTGGTCATCTCGCCGGACGACAGTTGCGCCTATGTCACCGTGGAGGGGAACGGACCGGCCAACCGCGTGGTGGCGATCAACACCGCCACCAATGTCATCGTGGGCACCCTCGAGACGGGGGCGGACACGCTCCCGAACGGGGTGGTGGTGTCCCCGGACGGGAAGCGCCACTACGTCGCCTACCGGGGCGCAGCGGTGGTGGCAGTGATCGACGCCGCCACCATGACGCTCATCACGACGGTGGACGTCGGACCGAGCGCACCGCGAAAGGTGGCCATCTCGCCGAGCGGCGCACGTGTCTACGTCACCGAGAACACCTCGGGCGAGGTATCGGTCATCGACTCCGCCACCAACACGGTCGTGGTGCCGATTCCGGTCAACCAGGGGGTGGACGGCGTGGAGGTCTCGCTGGACGGAAGGCGCGTCTACGTCGCCGACCGGAACAACGCCCGGGTGGCGGTCATCGATGCCGCCACGAACACCGTCGTCACTTCGATCCCCACCACCCCTGGATCCCGCGGAAATGGCGGTTTCCCCCACCGGAGCCCGGCTGTACGTCAGCCACCCCAACGGCGCGCACGGGGTATCCGTCATCGACCTCGCCACCAACTCCGTCTCCGCGACCATCGACAGCCCCGGAGGCGGGCTCATCGGAATCGACCTGGGCTCGGTGCCGGGGACCTCGAAGGTGTCCTGCCCGGCCGGCAGCGTGCTGACGGGCGGCGGCTTCGGATCCACCGGCCCCGCACCGGACCAGCTCGTCAGCAGGCCGGTACCCGGCACCAACGACTGGGAGGTGAACGGGCAGAACAGGACGCGGGACGACGTCACCCTCACCCCGTATGCCGTCTGTGCCACGCCATGACGGCCTCGCGACGACCCGAAGGCAGCCGCCGACTGCCCACGGGCCCCGGGGCCACTTCCAGCGGACAATGATCAGGAGCACGTGCATGCCGTCTGAAAGCACAGCAGCAACGCGGCGGAGCGGTCCGCCACGCCGGACCGGATGGGTCGCCGGAGCCGTTGTCTCGCTCGCCCTCGCGGCGCCCGCAGCCGCCGCCACCCCGCAGGACCCGGCGGACGCGCAGTACCTGACGGTGGATCCGCCTCCGCAGCACGACGAATGCGCCGAGGGGCGGCCATGGGAGGAGTCGTGCGAGCCCCACCACGGAGAGCCTCCGTTTCCCCCCGGACCTCCCGGCCCCCCGGACCGGCTGGAGCCCCCGGACCTTCCGGACCGGCCGGGTCCCCAGGTCCTCCGGGAACCCAGGGCGCTCCGGGGGTCCCCGGCCCGGCCGGCACCCCGGGATCAGCCGGGCCCGCCGGACCCCAGGGAGTAGCCGGACCTGCGGGCCCTGCTGGTCCCCCCCGGACGCGTTTTCACCCTCGTCATCACGGGCCAGCCCGTCTTGATCCCCGCGGCCCCGTAGCGGCACCGGGCCCCGCGCGGGCTGCCGTACCGCACGGCCGGCACGACCACGTGCTGCCGGCCGTGCGGCGCACCCGGCGGCACGAGACCACGGGCGGGAGCGGCCTCGGCGGCGTGTGTGTCAGCCGTGGCGCAGAGACCCCAGCAGGCCTTCCGGGAGGTACTCCGAGTGGGCGTCGGCCACCGCCGCCGGGTCGGTGGGCCAGTCGAGAGGAGGGTGTTCGGGCCGGCGCGGCAGCGACACGGGCTCGGCGCTTCCGAGTCGCCGGGCGACGTCCTCGCGCAGCTTCGGCAGCAGTGCGTAGAGCGTGTCACCGGGACACGCGGTGCTGTTGAAGTCCCGGTGCCCGTAGATCTCGGAGGCCGGCACGTCGTACTGGCGGCACACGCGGGCGCACAGGTCGGCGAGGACGGAGAACTGCGCCGGCGGAGGCTGCACCGTCATGTAGGTGCCCTCGTTCTCGATGCCGATGGCTACGTTGTTCTGCCCGACGCAGTGGGCGCCCCGTACCGTCCGGGCCCCGGCGTCCAGCGCGGCGAGGCTGTGGTGCCGCCCCTCGAGGACGAAGGCACCCCTGCTGATGGTGAAGTGCTGGCCGGTGTCGATCCAGCCCTGCATGTCCATGTGGTACGTCTGGATGGCACGGGCGAGGCTGAGGGCCCGCTCCCGCGAGTAGTCCGTGACGTTGGCCGTGGCCGTGTGGTGGATGATGATCTTCTCGGGCCGCGAGGCGAGCAGTACGACTTGTTCGGACGCCTCGCGGGCGCCCCAGCCGGCGCAGCCGATGATCTCGGGCGCCGGTTGGCCGTCGCGGCGCTGGAATGCCCAGGGACGGGTGGAGGCCCTGGCCGGGGAGGCAGCGGCGGTGGGCAGGATGGAGGCGGCTCCGACCGCGAGCGCGGCGGATACCAGAGCCCTGCGGGTGAGCCGGGAGTGCGGTGTGAAGGTCATGGAGCAGCCGTTCCGGTGGGGGGAGACGTCCCATGGAACGAGGCGGCCCCCCCGGAGGCACGCAGGCGCTCCGGGGACGCGCTCCGTTGGTCCTTTGGGAGGACGGCGAGTCGGCCGCACGGTGTAGGGCGGCTCCGTTGCCCGGCCGGCCGGGCAACGGCCGACCCAGGTCGTGGCCCGGCCCGGCAAAGCTCAGTCCGTAGGGCGAGGGTCCGGCGGGTGACGGGTTCGCGGCCCGCGGTCCGGTCGCCGCCGCTCCTCAGGGGCCTTTGTCGAGTTCCGCGACGATCGAGGCGGGGGCGTGTCCGCTGCCGTCGGACAGGCGGTGGAAGCCGACGGAGACGAAGTGCGGAGTGCGGCCCCCCCCCGGGCGGTCCGGCACTGCTCCGCGATGTCCAGGGACGCGGTGGGGACCGTGGCCACGTTGCGGTGGTGGCTCATCGTGAACAGCCGCCGGAATCCGGGTTCCTGCCGGTCCAGGGGCACGTCGGGCCGGCGGGTGACGCACGCGAGGTCGTCGCCCAGGTCGCCGAGGCTCCAGTAGTTGCTCACGGTCCAGGACCTGTCGTGCATGACGGCCGCGGCGGCGCCCGGTGCGCAGAGGAGGGCCGGAAGGAAGACGCACACCATGAGGCGGAGCCCTCTTCCTCGCGCTCTCCCGAGGTCTCGCCGAGGCGATGGGCGGCACGCTCACCCCCGAGGACACTCCGGGAGGCGGCTTGACGTTGACCCTCTCGCTGCAGGCTGCTCTTCCCGTTCCCGTCCAGGGGTGCGGACACCACATCCGCCCCAGGAAGGCGCGCCGGTATTGCTTTCGTTCGCCGGTCAGTGCAACAGTGCGTTGCGTTCGAGCTCAGCGTCATTGCATCAATTTGGCACCATCCACCTGCAGTTATGCCTTCATGCGGATTGAAGTCGCTTCGAATGCGACGTAGCGTTCGAGAAACGTCAAACACGCACTATCGCGAGCTGAGGAATGGTCATGGATGAGTCCCTCCACACGGTCACGACGCTGCCGACGGAGCGTCAGCCCGGTTGTCCCTTCGACCCGCCGGCAGAACTGATCGAAGCCCGCAGGCACGGTTCGATCAGCCGCTACACCCACCCCGGCGGGAAACCCGGCTGGATGATCACCGGATACGACCTGGTCCGGTCGGTCCTGGCCGACCCGCGGTTCAGCTCGCGCAAGGAGCTGCTGAACGTGGTCGACTTCGAGATCCCTCCGGCGCCGCCCGGGGAGTTCCTCCTCATGGACGAGCCGCAGCACGGGCGCTACCGGAAGCTTCTGGTGGGCAAGTTCACCGCGCGGCGGATGCGGCTGCTGACCGAGCGCATAGAGGAGATCACCGACGACTGTCTGGACGCCATGGAGGAGACCGGGCCGGCGGTGGACCTGGTGACCGCGTTCGCCAAGCCCATCCCCACCATCATCATCTGTGAGCTGCTGGGAGTGCCGTACGAGGACCGGGCCTCGTTCCAGGAGCAGATCGACAAGTTCATGAACGGGGAGACCGGCGACGAGGAGCTGTTGGCGGCCTACACCGCGACGCAGGACTACCTCGCGAAGCTGGTGGCCGCGAAGCGCGCGAACCCCACCGACGACGTGCTCAGCGAACTCACCGACAGCGACCTGACCGATGAGGAGCTGCAGGGGATCAGCCTGATCCTGCTGGCCGCCGGATTCGACACCACCGCGAACATGCTGGCCCTCGGGGCCTTCGCGCTGCTGGAGAATCCGGAGCAACTGGCGGCCCTGCGCGCCGATCCCGCGCTCGTGGACCAGGCCGTCGAGGAGCTGCTGCGGTATCTGAGCGTCGCCAAGTCCTTCATGAGGACGGCATTGGAGGACGTCGAGGTGGGCGGCCAGACCATCGAGGCCGGCACGACGGTGGTCCTGTCGTACAACACCGCCAACCGTGACCCCGAGCGCTACGCGGATCCCCACACGCTCGACCTCGGCAGGGACTCCGGCGGGCACCTGGCCTTCGGGCACGGCATCCACCTGTGCCTCGGTGCGCAGCTGGCCCGTGTCGAGATGCGCGTCGCGTTCTCCGCGCTGCTGGGCCGCTTCCCGACGCTGCGCCTGGCCGTACCGGCCGAGAAGGTTGCGCTGCGCCCGGAGACAGCGGACATCTACGGGGTGAAGAGCCTCCCGGTCACCTGGGACGTGTGACCGCCGGGCCGAGCCCGACTCCGGCGCCCGCGGGGGCAGACCGAAGACCGTGCCCCGTCGCATATGGATCGCGTGAAGAGTGGCGGGGTGGCCGTATGGATCACGCCAAGAGTGCTGGCGGCCGCCCCGTACGACTTCGACGCTGTTCTCACTTTGCTCATTCGGAGGGAACGGCGACATGGCCATACAGGTAGGAAAAGCGACCGCGGCAGCTCAGGGGCCGGGCCAGGAGGAGCCCCCTGATACCGGCGCGACGGTGGCCGGGGACCGGCACAAGCTGACCGCCGTGCAGGGCCTCGCCGCGCTGTCGCTCGACGCGATGGCCTCCGTCGCGTACGGCCCCGAGTCGATCGTGCTCGTACTGGCCGCGGCCGGCGCGTACGGGCTCGGTTTCACCCTTCCCGTCACCTTGGCGATCGCCGCGCTCCTTGCCGTACTGGTCGCCTCGTACCGGCAGGTGATCGCCGCGTTCCCCGATGGCGGCGGTTCCTACGCCGTCGCCAAGCGGCATCTGGGCCGGCGTACGAGCCTGGTCGCCGCGGCCTCGCTGATCCTCGACTACGTGCTGAACGTCGCGGTCTCCGTCACCGCGGGCGTGGCCGCCCTGACCTCGGCCTTCCCGGGCCTGCACGGTCAGCGGGTCTGGATCTGCCTCGCCGTCCTGGTTCTGGTCACCGGCGTGAACCTGCGCGGGGTCGTCGACTCCGCCAAGGCCTTCCTCGTGCCGACCGCGCTCTTCGTCGGCTCGATCCTCGCGATGATTACCGTCGGGCTCTTCCGCGACGGCCCGGTCAGCACCGCCTCCGCCGCCGGGCACGCCTCCGCGCTCGGTGAGGGTGCCACCACGGTCGGCGCGCTCCTGCTGCTGAAGGCCTTCGCCGCCGGCTGCTCGGCACTGACCGGAGTCGAGGCCGTCGCCAACGCCGTCCCGTCCTTCCGGGCCCCGGCCGCCCGGCGGGCCCAGCGCACCGAGGTCGCCCTCGGCGCCTTGCTCGGCGTGATGCTGATCAGCCTGTCGATCCTCATCGGCCGCTTCCACCTCCAGCCGGTGGAGGGCGTGACCGTCCTCGCTCAGCTCGCGGACGCCTCCTTCGGTCACAACGCGGCTTTCTACGTGGTTCAGTTCGCCACCATGGTGCTCCTCGCGCTCGCCGCGAACACCTCCTTCGGCGGCCTCCCGGTGCTGATGAGCCTGCTGGCCCGCGACAACCACATGCCGCACTTCTTCGCCCTCAAGGCCGACCGTCAGGTCCACCGCCACGGCGTGGTCTGGCTGGCGCTCGTCTCGGCCGTACTCCTCGTCTTCTCCGGCGGCGACACCAACACCCTCGTCCCGCTCTTCGCCATCGGCGTCTTCGTCGGCTTCACCATCTGCCAGGTCGGCATGGTCCTGCACTGGTACGGCGAGCGCCCCAAGGGCTGGCAGACGAAGGCGGCGCTCAACGGCTTCGGCGCCCTTCTGACCGGCGTTTCCGCGATGGTCGTCACCGCCACCAAGTTCACCGAGGGCGCCTGGCTGATCGTCCTGGCCCTCCCGCTGATCGTCCTCGGCTTCGAGAAGGTCCACCGGGCCTACGCCGAGATCGGCGAACGCCTCGAACTGGGCCGTGTCCCGCAGCCGCCGCACCGGGCACACTCGCTGGTCGTGGTTCCCGTCTCGGGGCTGTCCCGCCTGACCTGCCAGGCCCTCACCGCGGCCCGTTCGCTCGGCGACGAAGTCCTGGCGGTCACCGTCACCCACCGCACGGAGGAGGACCGGCAGTCGGCCGACGCCCTCCGTCGGGACTGGGAGCTGTGGAACCCCGGCGTGGAACTCATCGAACTCGCCTCGGAGAAGCGCGCGTTGGGCCGTCCGATATCGGCGTACGTCCGCAAGCTCGCCCGGACCCACCCGGACGCCCAGGTCACCGTGCTCATCCCGGAGACCGAACCCGCCCACCTGTGGCAGCGGATCCTCCAGAACCAGCGCGGATCCGTCGTCGCCCACGCCGTCCGCCGCGACACCGACGCCGCGATCTGCCGGCTGCGCTTCCGCCTCGACGCGCCGCAGACCGAAGGGACGGTTCCTGACGCCCCGTTCACGGAGTCCTGACGCAATGCACCGTGCCGCCGTCAGGACGGCACGACCATCAGGCTGGGCAGGGCCGCCGGCGTCATGACGACCAGTAGGTTCCTGCTCGTTCCACCGCCGGGGATCCCAACGTCACGCGACGAGCCGGAGGGGGGCCCACGGAGGGGGGCCCGCAAGGGACGGATCCCCGGCGGTGCACCCCTCCTTGTCAGGTCACTCCGCCGACAGTCGCGGCGTACGGGGCGGTTCCGTGCGTCGGCTGCCGGTCTTCTCGAAGGCCGCGGCGAGGGTCAGCAGGGTGTTGTCGTCGTAGGCGCGGCCTGCGAAGGTCAGTCCGACGGGCATGCCGGTGTCCGCCATGGCGCCCATGGGTACGGTCACGGTCGGGATGCCGAGGTGGCGGGGGACCAGGTTGCCGTTGGCGACCCAGGCGCCGTTGCGCCAGCCGAGGTCGGCGGAGGCCACGGAGACGTCCATGTCGGCGGGGCCGACGTCCGCGACGGCGGGGAAGACGACCGCGTCCAGACCCAGTCCGTCCATCCACAGTTCCAGGTCGACCCGGCGCGTCTCTTCGAGCCCGCGCAGTCCCTGTTCGAGGTGCGGCATGTCGGTGAGGGAGGCGTACGGGCGCTCGCGCACGAAGCGCGGGTAGTCGCCGATGGTGTCGTCGAAGCCCTCGTAGCGGTCGGGCAGTTCGCCATTTTGCTTGGGCCAGATCCGGGTGGCGTCGACCTCGGCCAGGGTGGAGAGCGCCGGGTCGCCGTTGGCCTGCAGGAAGTCGTCCCACGCCCAGGCGGACAGGTCCTCGATCTCGAAGGTGAGGAACTCGCGGCTGACCAGTCCGCGGGTGAGCAGCGAGGGCGCGCCGGGGCGGTCGGACTCGTAGTTCGACACGACGGGGAAGTCGACCTCGACCACCTCGGCGCCGGCGGCCTCCAGGTCGCGGCGGGCGGCCTCCCACAGCGCGATGACCGAGGGACGCGTGTCGACGCGCTGCCCGGTCTGGCCGCCGATGCCTCCGTCGGGGTTGGTTCCCGCGTCGGGGTCGGCGTTGATGTACATCGCGGGCACACCGACACGCTTGCCGGAGAGCGCGTCGGACGCGGCCTGGGCGCCGGCGGGCGCGAGGGCCGGGTACGAGGTGGGCCGAACCTGTGATGCCGGGGGAACCGCGACCCAGGGCTGTGCGCGCCAGAGGTCACCGCGGGTCTGCGGGTCGTCGGCCACGATGACGTCGAGCAGTTCGAGCAGGTCGGCCATGGTGCGGGTGTGCGGGACGACGACGTCCATGGTCGGTACGAGGGGCCAGTTGCCGCGGACCGAGATCACGCCGCGGCTGGGCGTGTAGGCGCACAGCGCGTTGTTCGAGGCGGGGGCGCGGCCCGAGGACCAGGTCTCCTCGCCGAGGCCGAACGCGCCGAAGGACGCCGCTGTCGCGGTGCCGGAGCCGTTGGAGGAGCCGGAGCCGTAGGCGCTGGTGAGCCAGTCGGCGCTGTACGGGCTTTCCGCGCGGCCGTACACGCCGCGCTGCATGCCGCCGTTCGCCATCGGCGGCATGTTGGTCAGGCCGATGAGGACGGCTCCGCCCGCGCGCAGGCGCTCGATGGCGAAGGCGTCGTGCTGGGCGACGAGGTGCTCGAAGGCGGGGGAGCCGGAGGCGGCCGTCAGGCCCTTCGCGAGGTAGCTGTCCTTCGCGGTGTACGGGATGCCGTCCAGCGGGCCGAGCGTCTCGCCCCGCGCGCGGCGTGCGTCGGAGGCCGCAGCATCTGCCCGGGCGTCCGGGTTCATCACGACCATCGCGTTGAGAGCGGTGGCCGTACCGGGCCGGTCGTACGCCTCGATCCGCGCGAGGTAGGCGTCGAGCAGGCCGACCGCGGTGGTCTCGCCCTTCTCCAGCGCCTCACGCAGATCGGCGATACAGGTCTCCACAACATCGAATCCGCGCGTCATACGGCTGCCTCCTGGGTGATCGGGTCGGACGGACGGGCGAGCGTCCGGCGCATCGGGCGGCCGGTCGAGCGAGAATCGGCCCACCCTGCCGCCCTGACTAGATTTTCAGTCTAGAGTAGAGATCTAGATTCCTGGAACCGAGGTGAGCCAGATCATGCCGACGTCAGAGACCGGGCCCGCGCGGCCGCAGCACTCTGTCCTGCCCGAGGGTGTGAAGGGGGCGGGGACCGACGCCGGTGCCGCTTCCCGGCCGGCCGCCACTGCCCCGGTCGACAGGAAGCGTCAGCCCAGCGGGGACGAGGCGCGGGGGCGGGCGATGCGGGCCGCCATCAGTGTCATCGCCGAGAAGGGCACCGCGGCCCTGCGGATGTCGGACATCGCCGAGCGGGCCGGCATGAGCACCGGGCACATCCTCTACCACTTCGGCAAGAAGGACCGTCTCCTGCTCGAAGTCCTCGCATGGAGCCAAGCGGATCTCTGGGACCGGTTCCAGGAGGCCTGTGACCAGGCCGTATCCCCTGCGGAGAAGCTGGACCTGTTCGTCCGCTCCTACCTGCCCCGCCACCAGGGTGACGAACGCTACGCACTGTGGACGCAGGTTCTGGCCCAGCGCCACGACGAAGCGGGCCGGCACGTCCTCACCGCGCTGCTGGACGGCTGGGACGAGCGACTGGGGGCCATCGTTCGTGAGGGCAGGGACCTGGGACACTTCGCCGAGGTGGACGTTGCCGAGTTCACCATCAGGGCCGTGGCCATGCTGAGTGGTATCTCCGAGGACGTGATGTTCGGACGGACCCGCTGGCAGCACACCTCCCCGCACGCCTTCGCCCTGTCCGCCCTCGAACGCGAACTGCGTCCGACCGGTCAGGCGTGACGCAGGCCTGACCGCATGCCCCGGCAGGCGGCGGTCAGCGGTCGATGCTCCGGTCCGTCCCCGAAGCGGACGGCGGGCACTCCGTGGTCACTGCTCAGCCGGGACCGGGCGGGGCTCGAAGCGGATCGGGGCCTGGAAGCGGGCCTTGCGGGCGGCTCGGCGGAAGACCGTGAGGACGGCGGGGCCGGCCAGGCAGACGCAGACGAAGTTGGTGACGGCCCGGCCCGTGTCCCAGCCGAGGGAGGTGGCCAGGTCGAAGGCCAGGTAGCGCTGGAACTGTTCGGTGAAGGGGAGTCCGGGGAGGTAGGCGATGGAGCTGTTCGGGTCGAGGGAGAAGGGCCAGAAGGAGAGGTTGAGGAGGAAGCCGAAGAGGTAGCCGGAGACCGAGCCGTAGACGGCGAGCATCGCGACCTCCTTGCGGCCGGTGGCCTTCGGGAGGAAGCCGGCGAGCATGCCGACGAAGGCGCAGCCGAACATCTGGTACGGCATCCAAGGGCCCACCCCGCCGGTGATGAGGGCGGAGGCGAAGAGTGAGGTACAGCCCAGGGTGAAGCCGAAGCCCGGGCCGTAGACCCGTCCGGCCAGGACGAGGATGAAGAAGACGGTCTCGATGCCGGCCGTACCCGCTCCGAGCGGTCGGATGGCGGCATTGGCGGCCGACAGGACGCCGAGCATGGCCAGGGCCTTGGAGTTGATGCCGCCCTCGGCGATCTCGGAGATGACGACGCAGAGCACGATGACGAGCAGGACGCCGAAGATCAGCGGCGGGGCGTAGTTCGACCCGAACTTCCCCGGAGCGACGAGGAAGGGCCAGAAGAAGGCGACGATGCCGAGGAACGCGGCCATGGCGATGACGATTCCGGCCCGTGCGTTGATCCGTATGGCTGCGGCACGTGCGGTCATGAGGCCGGATCCGTCCCGTGGTCGTTGAGCGTGGCGGCTGCCTGGGCGACCGTGAGGTAGGGGAGCGGGGAGAGGATCTTCGCGGTCTGGGGGGCGAAGACCGGGGAGGCGACGATGACCTCGGTGGTGGGGCCGTCGGCGACGATGTCGCCCTCGGCCATGACGACGACGCGGTCCGCGGCGCGTGCCACGAACTCGACGTCGTGGGTGGAGATCACGACGGCGCGGCCCTCGGCGGTGAGATCGTCGACGATGCGGATCAGCTCGCTCTTGGCTCGGTAGTCGAGGCCGCGGGTGGGCTCGTCGAGGAGCAGTACCCGTGGTGCGGCGGTCAGTTGGATCGCGAGGACGAGGGCCAGCTTCTGGCCTTCGGAGAGGTAGCGGGGGTGGGCGGTGCCGGGGATGCCGGGTGCCAGCCGGTCCAGGACGGTGCGGGCCCGGATCCCGTCCGACGCGACCCCGGACTCGGTGTCGGCCTGGTCGAGTTCCTGCTCGACGCTCTCCAGGTAGAGGAGGTCGGTGGGGGTCTGCGGGACCAGGCCGACCAGCTGCCGGGCGCCCGTGGCGGACAACTTCTTGGGGTCGAGCGGCTTCGGGCCGCCGGGCGAACCGACGGCCACGGAGCCGGCCTTGCGCGGTCCGGACCCCTGGAGCGCCCAGAGGAGGGAGGACTTGCCCGAGCCGTTGCGGCCCATGAGCGCGGTGACCTCTCCGCCGTACAGGGTCAGATCGACCTCGCGGACGGCCGGTACGCCGTGGTAGGCCACGGTGATCCCGCGTGCGGTGAGGAGCTCCGGGCGGTCGACGGCCGGGACGGGACGAACCGGCGGCGGGACGGCGCCGGCCAGCCGGGTCCGGAGCGGGACCGCGGCCCGGCGGGCGTCGCGGATGGAGAGCGGCAGCGGGTTCCAGCCCGCCGCGCGGCCCAGCTCGACGATGGGCGGGGCGATGGACGAGGTGCGGAAGATCTCGGCGGGCGTACCCGAGACGACGCGGCCGTTGCCCGGGAGGTGGATGACGCGGTCGGCGTACTGGACCACGCGCTCCAGGCGGTGTTCGGCGAGGAGGACGGTGACGCCGAGGTCGTGGACGAGGCGGGTGACGGCGGCCAGGACCTCCTCGGCGGCGGTCGGGTCCAGCGCGGAGGTGGGCTCGTCGAGTACGAGGACGCGTGGGTGCGCGGTGAGGACGGAGCCGATCGCGACCCGCTGCTGCTGGCCGCCGGAGAGCTCGTGCAGGGCCCGGTGGCGCAGGTCGGCGAGGCCGAGCAGGTCCAGGGTCTCCTCGACGCGCTTGCGCATGGTGGCCGGCGGGACAGCCAACTGTTCCATGGCGTAGGCGAGTTCCTCTTCGACGGTGTCGGTGACGAAGCCGTCGAGCGGGTCCTGTCCCACGACCCCTACGACGTCGGCGAGTTCGCGGGGCGGATGGTCCGCGGTGTCGCGGCCGTCGACGAGGACGCGGCCGTACAGGGTGCCGCCGGTGAAGTGCGGGACGAGGCCGTTGACGGCGCCGAGGAGGGTGGACTTGCCGACGCCGGTGTGGCCGACGACGAGGCAGAGCTCGCCCTCCTCGACGGTGAGGTCCACCTCCCGCAGGACCGGTTCGGCCGTGTCCTCGTACTGGACGGTGACCTGGTCGAAGGTGATCACTTGGGTTCCTCGGTGCGCTGTGCGGGGACGACCGGGCGGGCCGGTGCGGTCGCGGACGGTGCGGTCGGGGGCGGTGCCAGGAATCCCGCGGTCCCCGCGAGGAGGATCGCGGCCGCCGGTACCAGCGGCAGGGTGGGCCAGCTGAGGGGGTAGATGGAGGGGTTGAGCTCGGCCGCGTCGAAGCCGGCGTCGGTGAAGAGCAGGACGGCGGACAGGACGCCGCAGCCGGCGACGGCCCACTCGGCGAAGCGCCACGGATCGGGCCGGTAGGTGGTCCGGGTGACCCGGCGGCCGCCCAGGCGCAGCCCGGCGAAGCACAGTACGGCCCCTGCGCCCATGGCGGGGACCCCGAGCAGCCTCGGCGCGGTGGCGTCGAGGAGTCCGTACGCCCCTGCGCACAGTCCGCACATGCCGAGCAGCATCAGGGCGCCGGTCAGGCGGCGGGAGCGGCGGGTGGCGGTGCCGGCGCGGCCGTAGCCGCGGGAGTCCATGGCGGCGGCCAGCCGCAGGGACCGTTCCAGGGCGTCTTCGAGGACGGGGACGATGATGCCGCGCAAGGCCCGGAGCCCCTTCGAGCGGCCTGCCCACAGGCGCTTGGCGCGGTGGACGCGCTGCACGCTCTGGACGAGTTGTGGGGCGACGCTGATGGAGACGGTGACGGCGACGCCCAGCTCGTAGAGGGCGCCGGGGAGGACGCGCAGGGCCCGTTTGGGATTGGCGAGGGTGTTGGCGGCGCCGATGCAGCACAGCATGCAGGCGAGCCGCAGCCCGTCGGTGGCAGCGGAGAGCAGGGCCTCCAGGGAGACCGGGCCGCCGAGTCGGATGCCCGCATACCAGTCGGGGGTGGGGATGTGGGGCAGGGAGAAGAGGAAGTGGTCGCGGGGGGTGATGCCGGTGGCGAAGACAGCGCGGAACGTGACGCGGATCGCGACGACGGTGAGCGCGAGGTACAGGTAGTACTTGAAGCCGCGGGCCCAGGGGGCTTCGGTGCGGCGCATGGTGATGACGTAGCCGAGGACCGCGAGGACGAGGAACAGCAGCAGCGGGTTGTTGGTGCGGCTGACGGCGGTGGCCAGGGCAAGGGCCCAGATCCACCAGGCGACCGGGTGCAGGGTGCGGGGCAGCCGACGGCCGCCCGTGTCCGGCGCGGGGCCGGACACGGGCTTCTCCGCCCGCGCCGAGGTGGTGGTGCGCGGCATGCGGCTACTCCGTACGACGGCGCTGCTTGGCCGCGTACACGGCGGCGGCGCCGATCAGCAGGACCAGCGCTCCGGTGGCGACGGCGGGCAGGTACGACCCGGCATCGTGCTTCGCGTCGGCCGCAGGCGCCGCCTCGACGACCTGGGGGCCGGCGGCGGCCACGGCCGGAGCATCGGATGAAGGTGGCGCGGAGGGTGCGGGGAAGACGCTCTCGGAGGGGCTCGCCGAGGCCGAGGGGGTTTCCGGACCCGTGGGGCCGGGCGACGGCGTCGTGGTCTGCGGGGCGGCCGGGGGCGGGTTCTCCGGCCTGGGACCGGTGTTGACGTCCGGAGGCGGGGGCGCCGCTGAACGGGTGTCCTCGGGTGCGGGGCCCCCGGTGGGCTCGGAGTTCTTGGCGCGCAGCTGGTCGGGGGAGACCGTGGGCTTGCCCTCGGTGCCCTCGACGTTCGTCCCGCCGAAGATCCACAGGTCTACGCTGCCCGGCTTCGGCTTGTAGAGCATGGCGCCGAGCTGGCTGTACTCCCAGGTGTTCCGGCCCGCGTCGGCGTGCCAGTACGACCAGTAGGCGGAGGCGGGCGGGGTCAGGACGCAGTCGTCCTGCTGCGGGGCCGGGAACTGCCTGCCGCCCTGGAATCCGCTGTAGCCGATGCGGCAGATGAAGGCGGGGCCGTCGTGTCCGGTGCCGGTGGTGGCCCAGCCGCCCTGGTTGAGCAGCTCGTAGCCGGTGGTGGGGGTGCTGCCGCAGGAGCGGTAGACGGGACCGCCCCAGCGGCTGAAGTCGACTGCGAGGACCACGCCCGAGGAAGTGGTGCACCGGCCCATCGGCTGCGGTGCGGCGCCGGCCGGGGCCGCCGTGGCGGCGAAGGCCGCCACCGTCAGCCCCAGCGCGGCGATGGTCCTGGCAAGGGTGCGCACGGCACGGCTGCGGTTCATGCTCCGCTTCCCGCCCGGCGACGGCGCTTCGCCGCGCGGGTGAGGCCCCAGCCGCCGAGGGTCAGGGCCAGCGCCGCGGCGGCGAGCGTGCCGGCCTGGGCTCCGGTGGAGGCGAGCGGACCGCGGCCCGGGCCGGAGCCGCCCGTCGAGCCGGTGGCGTCGCCGTTCTCGCCCGGGGTCACGATGACGGGCGAGCCGCTTCCTCCGGCGCTTCCTCCGGCGCTTCCTCCGGAGGAGCCTCCGGACGTGCTGGGGACGGGCTCGGGCGTGGTCCCGCTCAGGTCGCGGGTCAGCAGACCGAAGGACGTGCCGAGGGCGCCGCCCACGGCCTGGGTGGAGGCGCGGAGGTCGGAGCCGCTCTGGCCGCCCTTGGCGACGTTGAAGCCGCCGTCGGTGTTCTGCTGGCCCGCCAGGAACGTGCGGGCCTTGGCGATCTGGGCGCTGTACTTGGGTGCGTCCAGCGAGAGCCCCTGGACGGCGAGGGCCGCGGAGTTGACGGAGTTGCCGGAGGCGCCCGGGAACCCGCCGTCCTCCTTCTGCTGGGTGGCGAGCCAGGAGAGGGCCTTGTCCACCGCCGCCTGGGAGTCGGCGTCGGTGAGGAGGTCCACGGTCATGGCGGCCATGGCGGTGGAGTCCACCTCGGGGCCGCTGGGTTCGCCGATCAGGCTGACCCAGGCGCCGGAGGGCGTCTGGAGGCTCTTGAGGTACGCGGCGGGCTCGGCCGCGGCGCCCTTCTCACCGGCGCGGAGCTGGGCCATGACGCCGAGCGACTGCTTGAAGACCGACGTCGCATAGGCGTAGTTGCCCTTGGCCGCGCACTCCTGACGGGTCGACGTCCTGGCCTGACAGGTGATCCTGGCGAGCGCGGCGATCAGGTCCTGGCCACCGAAGTTCCGCGGATCGCGCCCCACGGCCTCCGCGAGCAGGGCCACCTTGCCGATGGAGCCGCCGTTCGCGTACTTCGTGCCGACGAGGGTCCAGTCCTGGATGCCGCGCTTCTGCCCGTCCTTGCCGCCCTTGTCCATGAAGTCGACGATGCCCCGCAGCGTGGCGTTGTCCTCGCCGCTGGCGGCGAGGGCGTACGCGCCGTCGATGGTGAGGCCGTAGTCGGCGAAGCCGGTGCCGGGCTGGCTCTCGTAGAAGCGGCCCTGGATCAGCCGGGACGGGGCCGTCAGGTAGGTGACGCCCTTCTTCACGTCGGGCCCTTCGCCGGTCGGCGGCACGGTCGGTGTGGGCGGCGTGGTCGGGGTCGGAGGTTCGGTCGGGGTCGGCGGTTCGGCCGGCTTGGCGGTCAGGGTGACGAGATCGCCGCGGGCGCCCGCGATCGCGGCGGTCGCGGTGGGGTGGAGCCTCGACTCGGTGTCGTCCTCGGCGAAGCCGAATCCGCCCGTCGGGAGCTGGTGCCTGGAGAGCCAGGAGACACCGGCGTCGGCGAACGCCTCGTCGCCGAGGGCGCGCAGCGCCTGCGCGGCCCAGCCGGTGGCGGCCGGGTTGCCGGTCGTCTCGTAGGAGAGGGCGGGCCATGCGCCGGTCGCCAGCTGGGACCTCTTCAGGTGGCCGCGGGCCTTCTGGAGCACCGCCTCGTGGCCGCCGGCCCGTTCCAGGGCCAGGGTGATCAGACCGGTGGCGCCGGCCTCGCTCTCACATCCCGGGCTTCCGGGCCGGATGAGGACGCTGGTGAAACCGCCGTCCTCGCACTGGAGGAAGGTCAGCCGGGCCACCGAGTGAGCAGGGGGCGTCATACCGGCGTTGACCAGGGCGATGACGGCCATGGCCTGGGCGTCGGCCTGGCCGGTGGTACGGAAGTCGCCCTGGGTGAAGCAGCCTTCGACCGTCTCGCCGTCGCCGATGTCGCGGGGGCAGGCGTACTTCGCGAGGTCGCCGAGCAGGTCGTGCCCGCCGAAGGCGCGGGGATCCTTGCCGGTGGCCTCGGCCACCAGGGCGAGCCTGGCGGCGGCGGTGGCGTCCGGGATGCCGTCCTTGCCGGCCGGGTAGGCGTACGCGTCCGTCTGCACGGGCGTGGCGAGGAAGTCGGCGATCCTCTTCGCCGCCGGGCTCTCGCGATCGGCCGCCGCGAGGGCGAACACGGCCTCCGTGGTGAGGAAGTGGTTCGGGGTGGTGGAGCCCTCGTCGACGACGCGCTCCCCGTCCGTCAGCGTCCCGGCAACCCAGCGGGTGGCCGCAGGTACGTCGACCGAACCGGCGGGCACCTGGGGAGGGCTCGTGGGGACGGTGGGGTCGGGGGTGGTGAACCCCCGGATGTCGTCGGGGGAGAAGGAGGGCTTGCCCTTGGTGCCGGCGATGTCGGTGCCGCCGTAGACCCAGGCCTCCACGTCGCCGGGCTTCGGGGTCCGGGCCATGGCCCCCTGCTGGCTGTAGGACCACTTCCGCTGACCGGGTGAGGCGGTCCAGTACGACCAGTAGACGGTGGCCTGCGGCGTGAGGACGCAGTCCTCCTTGTCCGGCGTGGGGTACCGCGTACCGGAGCCCTTGCCTATGCGGCAGATGAAGGCGGGGCCGTCATGGACGGTGCCCTCGGTGGTGAACCCGCCGGTCTGCAGCAGCTCGTAGCCGGTGGTGGGGGTGGTGTCACAGCCCTTCTCCACCGTGCCGCCGAAGGGACCGAAGTCCACGGCGACGATCGCCCCGGTGGTCGCCGTGCACTGCCCGATGGGGTCTGCCGAGGCGGGCGCCGTCGCACCGACGAGGGCCACGCTCGCGGTGAAGGTCAGCGACGCCCTCGTAGGACACCGCGCAGACCTGGCAGAGGTCCTGGGTGAGCAGGACGTCCGGGGCGAGCGCGGCAAGAGCCTCGGTGTCCAAGGTGTAGAGCGAGGACCCGCTGTGTGCCGCGCCGCCCACCGCTGCGGAGATCTCCCGGCTGCTGAGTCCGTCCGCGTCGAATTCGGCACGGGTGACGACGGGAACCGGGGCCACCACCGCGGGAGGCCAGTCGCATGCGTGGGTGCGCCCGACCAGATCGGCGGCGAGTCCGAGGTCCACCACGATGTCCGTGGCCGCGGGAAGCAGGGAGACGATGCGCATGCACCGACTGTAGGCGCGCGACGGAGGGTCTGGACTTGCCGGTGGGATCCGGCCTCAGCCCCGGGACCCCCAGCCGAGGCGGAGTACGGCGAGGTCATCGGTGTGTCTTCCGGCGTTGAGGGCTCTGGTCTGGTGGATGAGGCTGTCCAGGTGCGCCGCGGGGTCGGCGGACGGAGTGGCGTTGATCAGGGGCAGGAGCCCCTCGATGCCCAGCCGGCCGTCGGCGTCGCCGTTGTGGCCTTCGGTGAGGACGTCGGTGTAGAGGGTGAGCGCCCCGCGTTCGGGGAGCGGAACGACCGTGGCCGGCCAGTCGCGGTAGCCGGGCATGATGCCGAGCGCGATGCCGTGCTCGGCGGGCACCTCCCGGGTCCCCTCCGCGGTGGTGAGGAGCGGTTCGTGATGGCCGGCCAGGTGGAGGGTGGCGGTGGAGTTCTTCTGGTCGAGGGTGAGCAGCGTGACGGTGGCGAACAGGGGCTGGGCGCCGCGCTCCGCCACCAGCAGGCGTTCCATCAGGTGCAGCAGATCGGTGCCGTGGTGTCCGGCCAGGACGAGGGAGCGCCAGGCGATGCGCAGGCAGACGCCGAGGGCCGCGGCATCCGGTCCGTGTCCGCTGACGTCGCCGACGACGGCGTGCAGCAGGCCTTCGTCTCCCTCGACGACGTCGAGGAAGTCGCCTCCGAGCAGGGCCTGTTCGACGCCCGGCAGGTAGCGGGTGGTCACCGTGACGGTGGAGGCGTCGAGGAGGGGCTGGGGCAGCAGGCCCCGTTCCAGACGGGCGTTCTCCTCGGCGCGCAGCCGGGCCGACTGGGCTTCGGCCGACGCGCGCTCGGTGTGGCTGCGGTAGACGGCGTAGCGGACCGTGCGGCGCAGCAGGTCGGCTTCGACCTTGCCCTTGACGAGGTAGTCCTGGGCGCCGGCGGCCATCGCCTCGGCCCCCGCCTGCTTCTCGGACAGGCCGGTCATGACGACCACCGCGGTGTGCGGGGCCATGGCGCGGACGGTGGTGACGGCGTTGGTGCCCGACACGTCGGGCAGGTGCAGGTCCAGGAGGATGCAGTCGAAGGTGAGGCGCGAGAGTTCCGCACGCGCCGCGGCCAGCGAACTGCTCGTGGTGAGCTCGAACCGCAGCTCGGTGTCGTGGAGGAGCTCTTCGACGAGCAGGGCGTCGGCGGCGTCGTCCTCTATGAGGAGGATGCGGTAGACAGGTTCGGTCGCGGCGACGCCGCCGGTGTGGGGGAGGGTTTCGGTCATGGCGCCGGCTCCGCGTCGGCCCGGGTCGCTTCCGCGATGGTCGACGGGGCCGGGGGCGGTTCGGCGGCGAGGGTGAAGGTGATGCGCGTCCCGTCCCGGTACTCCGGGTCGACGGCGATGGTGCCGCCGTGGAACTCGACGATCTTCTTGCACATGGCCAGGCCGATTCCGCTGCCGGGATAGACGTCCTTGGTGTGGAGCCGTTGGAAGATCACGAACACCTTGTCGGCGTAATCAGGGTCGATGCCGATGCCGTTGTCGGTCACCGTGAACCGCCACAGCTCCCCTTCCCGGACCGCACCGACACGGATCTCCGGCGCCAGGTCCGGGCGCCGGAACTTGACCGCGTTCCCGATCAGGTTCTGCCAGAGCATGCCCATCTGGGTGGGATCGGCGACCAGGGAGGGCAGCGGATCGCACGTGATCGACGCGCCCGACTCCTCGATGCCGAGGCTCAGCGCGGACAGGGCCCGTTCCATGACCACTTCGAGGTCGACCTTCTCGGGATCGTGGTGGACGCGGCCCACCCGGGAGAAGTCGAGGAGGTCGTTGATCAGGGTCTGCATCCGGTTGGCACTGTCGACGGCGATGGCGATGTACTGGTCCGCCTTGGAGTCGAGCTGCCCTCCGTAGCGCCGCTGGAGCAACTGCGTGAAGCTGGAGACCTTGCGCAGCGGCTCCTGCAGGTCGTGGGAGGCCACGTACGCGAACTGCTCCAGCTCGTCGTTGGAACGCTGGAGGTCGGCGGTCTGGGTGTCCAGGCGCCGCCGGGCCTCCTCGCTGAAGGCCAGCTCGCGCACGAGCTGACGGCGCATGAAGTCGATCTCGCCGCTGAGGCGCCGCAGGTCCGCCGGACCGGCCGAGTTGATGGGGTGGTCGAAGTCACCTCCGGCGACGGTACGGGCGTCCGCCCCGAGCTGCTCCAGCGGCCGGTTGATTCCGCGGCGCAGCCCTTCGAAGACGAGGCCGGCCATGAGGGCGATCACGGCCGCGATCGTCGCGAACAGCCAGTTGCGCAACCTCATCGTGGTGGCGAGGTCGGCCCGGGTCCGGTCCCGCTCCGCGAGCAACCGGCCCTGCTGGTCGGCCATGGCCTGACGCAGGGCGTCGAACGACGTCTTGGCCTCCGCGGCGCGTGCGGTGGCCAGGGGGGAGGACGCCCCGGAGGGGGAGGCGGCGACCGGGCGGGCGATCCTCTCCTGCCACGTGGAGGCCGCCTCCTGGACCGCCTTCAGGTCTGAGAGCGCGCGACGGTCGTCGTTCAGGAGCCGCGCGAGCTCCGAGGCGTACGCGTCCTGATCGGTGAGCCCCTGTTGATAGGGCTGGAGGAACTCGGGGGTCCCGGTGAGACCGTAGCCGCGGATACCGGTCTCCTGGTTGAGGAGGGCCGATTCCAGGCGGAAGGCGATGGCCAGCGCGGGCGACCGTACGTCCACGAGCTCCTCGCTGATCGACGCCGTACGCCCCAGCACCCACGCGCCGGTCACACCGAGCAGGGCCAGCACCGTCAGCGAAGCGGCGACCCCGACGCGGAGCCACCGCCGGGTCGTCCACGCGGAGAACCTCCGCGCGCCCGACGGCGTCAACATGCCGGTCATCCTCTGATTCCCCTCCCGAGACAGCCGCCTTGAACAGGGCGCAGCGCACACTGTAGAGGGCCCGGACAACAAATGTTGTCGCAGGCCGGATCAGGGCCTAGGGTGCGGGTATGCCCGGCACCAACTTCCACCTGCGGACCACCCCGAAGGAGACGGCCGCCGTCGCCGATGCGGCCGTCGCGGACCTCGCCCGGCGCCTGGCCCTCGGTCTGCAGAAGGACCTCTCCGATCCTGCGGCGGACGCCCGCTCGCAGGCCCTGGCACGTCTGCACGTACTCGACCACCTTCAACAGGCCGTGGAACGACTGCAGCGCGAAGCGGCCACGGACGCCGTGCGTGCGGGAGCCGGATACCCCCAGATCGGCCGTGCATGCGGCATGACCCGCCAGGGAGCCCGCCGCCGCTGGCCCGGGCTCTTCAACCACACCGACGATGCACTCACGGAGCAGATGACGATGAACGACCCCGCCCGACCGTTCGACGTGCTGCTCGTGGAAGACGACATCGCGGACGCCATGCTCATCGAGGAGGCGCTCTCCGAGCGCGGGGCCCGCAATCTCGTCCAGGCCACCGACGGCGTCGCCGCCCTGGAGCACCTGCGCGACCCCGACAGCCCGCGTCCCGACCTCATCGTGCTCGACCTGAACATGCCCCGGATGAACGGCCGGGACCTGCTGCGCATCCTGAAGAACGACGCCGACCTCCAGACCATCCCCGTCGTCGTCCTCACGACCTCCTCGGCACCCGACGACGTCGTCGGCGCCTACACCAGCCACGCCAACGCGTACGTGACGAAGCCGGTCAATCTGGAGGAGTTCGAGCAGGCCGTCCAGAGCATCGATTCCTTCTATCTGGACACCGCTACGCGCCCGCGCCGCGCCTGACCCTCCGGGGAGGCCGAAGGGCCGCGGAGGAGAACTCGGCCTGGGGTCGGTGTGCGCGGCCGGTTCGGTGGAGCAGGGGCAGTCCGCGTTCTGCGCTGAGGTCAGCCGGCTGCGCGTCGACATGCGTGAGGGCGGGACCGCTGCAGCGGTCCCGCTCTCACGGCGTGTGAGGTCAGCGCTTGAACATGTTCTTGATCTTTTCCTTGGCGTCGCGGGCATCGCCCTTGGCCTGCTCCGCGCGGCCTTCCGCCGTCAGACGCTCGTTGCCCGTCAGGCGCCCAGCGGCCTCCTTGAGCTTGCCCTTGGCCTGCTCGCCCTTCGCTTCGGCCTTCTGCTCACCAGACACAGCTGATCACTCCTCTACGGTGGAAATGCCTTACGGAACCCCGTATGACCGCTGCGAGCCGTCTGAAACGGACAGGACGCGGTGGTGGTGTTCTGGGCGCGGCGAGGTCCACCTCTCCGCGTGCCTCGCGCGGTGCGCGATCGGTCGCCCGCGCTACGTCTCGTACGCGGCGACGGCGAGCGCGACGCCGAGCTGCTCACCCTCGAAGGCCGGGAGCTCGGCGAGGGTTTGCCCGGTGTCCGCGCCCGGTCTGTGATCTCGGGTGTGCGGCTGCCGCCGGGATCCGAGGCCCGGGGACGGTGGTCTGAGCGCCGTCGTCGGGGGCTGCCGGGAAGCCGCTCCGCCGCCGCGACCGGGAGAGATGGCCGGGGGCGTCGGAGTTCCCGATGCCGCGCGGATCCCGTGCGGCAGTCGTGGTGCGGGGGGCCGGGGCCGCGTGAGCATCGTTCTCGCACGACTCCGGCCGGCGAAGCCTCGCTGCAGTCCGGGCTGCGTGCTCCGCTGTCCATGCGTCTGACCCGCTTCCGGCCGGGCAAACAACCTCTGCGGAAACAACTCTGAGGTGCCGTCAGACGCATGGAACGGGGACCACCGGACATACGGGCGGTACGTCAACCTGCCTGAATGTAGGCACAGTTCGCCCCCCGTCCGCATGCGCACCGAGGAAGTGAAACGATATGCCGCTGACATTCCGCAAGAGCTTCAGGATCCTGCCCGGTGTCCGGCTCAACATCAACCGCAAGTCGTGGTCGATCACCACCGGCGGCGGCAAGTACGGCCCCCGCCGCACCCGCAGCAGCACCGGGCGCCGCACCACCTCGATGAACCTGCCCGGCCCCTTCGGCTGGCGCAAGACCCGCCGCGGCTGATCCGCGCACGACCCGATGACTTCACGCCCCCGGCCGGACAAAGGCCGGGGGCGTGAAGCGTGGCGAACATCCGCGTGAGCACGGCGCTCAGCGCGTCGGTCATCGTCCGCGCCGCTTCGGGTCTTCGGCGCGGCCGGTCATGCGTCTGCGGCCCGGCCCCAGGAGGGGCCGGGCCGCAGACATGCCCGAGGGTCAGGCGGGACGGCCCCCGAAGGGGGCGCCGGTGCCGTAGTAGGTGCCGAGTTCTTCGTGGTAGCCGGCGTTGCCGAGGTGCTGGTCTCGGTGGAACTCGGGAGCGCTCTTGATCTGCTCCTTGGTCCGGTCGACGTAGACCTTCTTCTCCTGCGGGTCGACGCGGGTCACGGTGCTCGCCGGCAGCAGGACTTCCTTGCCGAAGATCCAGACTCCGGTGTCCACGACCAGGTAAGCGTCACCGACCTCGTCGGAGTGCTTGTCGACCTTGCCGATGCTGCCGTCGGCCGCCTCGACCTTGTACCCCGTCAGATCGGTGCCGGCCAGGTGGCCCGCAGTCGACTTGAACTCCATATCTGCTCAGTCACGCGAAACAACTCCTCCGATAGAAATGGGAAACGGAAGGGAAGCGAATTCCCGGCATTTCCCGCGTGGGGCTTGTGGTGTGCGGTGGTTCATTTGATTTCCGCCTGAACTGCACCTGTGTCGGGCACCTACCAGCGGTACCAGCGGCCGCTGCGACCCTTCGGGCGGGCGACGAAACCGATCAGCCACAGCACCAGGACCGCGATGGCGACCCACCAGAGAATCTTGATCGCGAAACCCGCACCGACGAGGACCAGAATCAGCAGAAGAACGAGAAGCAGGGGAACCATAGTTATCAACCTCCAGAGCCGCTCTTGCCCGAACTCGCCGGAAGCATGCACGCAGTGGAATTGCGCTAAGTGGCCGAAGTGGTGAGGGGAAGGTAGGCGGTGATGGTCTTCCCGTCATGGCGGGACCGGATATCCGTTCGGCTCGTCAGCCTGCGGACCAGGACCCAGCCGAACCCGCCCGGCACCGAGGCCGGTGTCCCCGGCGAGCAGGGCATCAGCGGGTACGCATCCGACACCTCGATCGCCACGGCCCCGGGGAGAGAGCGGATTCGGAAGCCGGTCACGCCGCCCGCATGCCGGATCGCATTGGTCACGAGCTCCGTGACCACTGTCAGCGCATCGTCCAGTGCACGCTGACCCACTCCAACGCCGGCGAGTGCCTCCCGGGCGACCTGCCGGGCATCCCCGCACCCAAGTCCGGCCATCCGGCGCTCCAGTTCTGGCATCACAACTCCTCTCACCCCTCCCCTCTTCCCCCGTAGGGCGACAATCCCTATGAAAACTGCCGGCCGGCCAGCGGGTTGCCCTGCGCGAGACCTCCTTCGCCGGAACGGTCAGCCACCGTCGGCCGCCGTGCGGGCCCGTACCTGCTCCGCGGTGAGGTAGTGGCCCGTGTACTCGAAGTCGTGCAGCGTCCCCGGCTTGTACGTCTGGAAGCCGGTCCGGACGAAGTCGTCGCCGGCCACGGCGTTCAGGAGCCAGTTCGTCATCACCCGGGTCTTCGCGGCCCCGGTGCGCAGCGCCGCCCAGTGGTAGCCGCGGGCCACGGCCTGGGCGGGCATCCCGCGCAGGCCGATGCCGAGCGGTCGGGAGACGCCGTCACGGCCGCCCAGGTCCACGACCAGCCCGAGGTCCTTGTGGACGTAGGGACGCAGCGGCGTGCCCCGCAGCGTGGCGACGACGTTGTCGGCGGCGAGCCTGCCCTGGCGCTCGGCGTGCTGCGCGGTGGGCGGGCACACCGCACCGTCCTTGCCGCCGGCGAGGTCGGGCACGGCCGCCGCGTCACCGAGCGCGAGCGCGCCCTCCGCCCCCGGCACCCGCAGGTCGGGAGCGACGACGAGCCGGCCGCTCTTCGCGGTTTCGGCGCCCAGGGTGGCGATGAGCGGGCTCGCGGCGACGCCGGCCGTCCAGATGAGGGTGCGGCAGGGCAGCACGCGGCCGTCGGTGAGGGTGACCTCCTTCGGCACCCGTCTTGGCGACGGAGGAGCCGAGCGAGACCTCGATGCCACGGCGGCGCAGCACGTCGAGGGCCGCCCGGCCCAGCCGGTCGCCGATCTCGGGCATCAGTTTCGGGGCCACGTCGACGAGGTGCCAGCTGATCTCGCGCCGGTCCAGCCGGGGGTACCGGCCTGCGGCGTTCGTGGTGAGCCGCTCCAGGGAGGCGGCCGTCTCGGTGCCCGCGTAACCACCTCCCACCACGACGAAGCCGAGCCGTGAGGCCCGTTCCGCGGAGCCCGGTGCGGCGGCGTCGGCCAGGTCCAGCTGGGCGATCACGTGGTCGCGCAGGTGGGCCGCTTCGGCCAGCGTCTTCATGCCGCGGCCGTGCTCCGCCAGGCCCGGGATGTCGAAGGTGCGGGTCACGCTCCCCGGCGCGAGCACCAGGTGGTCGTACGGCTGGTCCACCAGCTCCCCGGTGATCTTCCGGATGACGCAGACCTTGGCCCGGGTATCGACGCCCACGGCCCCGCCGGGCACGATCCGGGTCCGGTGGCGGCGGCTGCGGCGCAGCGACACCGCCACGGACTGGGGCGTGAGCACCCCCGAGGCCACCTGCGGGAGCAGGGGCAGGTAGAGCTGGTAGGAGAACGGAGTGACCAGCAGGATCTCCGCCTCCCCGGGTGACAGTGTCCGCTCCAGGCGGCGTACGCAGGCGACGCCGGCGAAGCCCGCGCCGACGACCACGATCCTCGGTCGTGCCATGGTGTCCGTCCCTCCTCAGGTGTACGGTCCCCGGCGCGCCTTCCCCGGCAGGCCGTTCCCTGCACACGGAAAGCGGGACGGACGACTCCAGCACGATGACCTTGGGCGCACCGCACGGGGCGGTGACCGCCTACGGATCCGTAGATCCGCCGATCGCGGGTAGGCGCCACCCATGATTCCTACCGAAAGTCTTGCTGCCGAAGGCCAGGGAGCGCTCTTCCTCGTGATCGCCGGAGTGGTGGTGGTCGTGCTTCTGATCGGTGCGTTCTGGTACGGCAGCCGACGGAGCGCACGGCGCCGTGCTCCTGTCCGGCCGGCCGAGCAGAACCCCGCGGCACGGCAGCGTGAGGACTCCTGGCAGACACCGGACGACGACGCCGCCGGCCACGGTCCCCGGGTTTGAGCACGCCCGACGTGAAGTGCGGTACGACCAGGAGGTGCGCGATGCCCGACACGGCTCTGTCCTTGCCCCCACTGTCCGCCGGACTGATGGCCCTACCCGGCGTCTACCGGCCGCAGCCGGACACCCTTCTCCTCGCGGAGGCGCTCGGCCAAGAGGAGATCGGGCCGCAGAGCGACGTGCTGGAGATCGGTACGGGCACCGGAGCGCTGGCGCTGCAGGCCGCAGCCACGGGAGCCCGGGTCATGGCCGTCGATGTTTCCTGGCCCGCTGTGGTCACGACCCGCTTGAACTCCCTGCGCCGCCGCTTGCCCCTGCACGTCGTGCACGGCGATTTCGCGGCACGCACCGCGGGCCGTCGCTTCGACCTCGTCGTGGCGAACCCGCCGTACGTGCCGGCGCCGGAGGACCGGCTTCCGTCGCACGGTCCGCAGCGGGCCTGGGACGCCGGCCCCGACGGGCGAGCGGTCCTCGACCGGATCTGCGGGAGGGCCCCGGTCCTGCTGCGTCCCGGGGGAGTCCTGCCCTCGTGCACTCGCAGATGTGCCGAGCCGAGGAGACGCTGGAGAGCCTGGCCAGGGTGGGGCTGGCCGCCGAGGTCACCGCGAAGGTCTCCGTGCCGTGGGGTCCCGTACTGCGTTCGCGACGGTCCTGGCTCGAGCGCCAGGGGCTGGCGGCCGAAGCCCAGGAATGGGAAGAGTTGGTGATCATCCGTGCGCGGCCCATGTGAACGTGACCCTAACCCGGTCTCCGCGGCGGGGCCGGCCCGCCGGGTGACCGTGGAACCGAACGGACCGGTCCTGGTCGAGGGGCCGGTCGAGGTCGTCCTGGACGACGGGACGGTCGCCCGGTCCGACCGCTTCATGGTCGCGGTGTGCACCTGCCGTCGCAGCCGTACGTACCCGTGGTGCGACACCAGCCACCGGCACCGCGAGCGGCCCGCCGCGCCGCCCCAGGACGCGCCGCCCGAGGACAGGAACCCTTCATGACGCTTCCCAGCCCGACCACGGCATCGGCCACCTCCGGCCCCCGGCTGGTCGCGGGCCGGGGCGAGCTGTCCCGGGCCGTGACCCAGGCCCTGCGCTACGGCGGCCCGCCGGTCTACGCCCCCAAGGCGATACTGAAGGCGGACCCGGCGGGCGAGGACCTCCAGCTCGCCCTGTACCTCCTCTACGAACTCCACTACCGCGGTTTCGAAGGCGTGGACGACGAACGGGAATGGGACCCTGAGCTGCTCCGGCTCCGCCAAGCCATGGAAACCCGCTTCCTCCACGCCCTGCGCACCGAGCTGTCCGACGCGCCCCGATCGGTCGGGGAAGCCTTCGCGCCGCTCCTCCTGGAGCCCATCGCCCTCTCCGGCAGCCTCAGCCACCACCTCGAGACCGAGGGCGAGCTGTGGCAGCTACGCGAGTACGCGGCCCTCAGATCCCTCTACCACCTCAAGGAAGCGGACCCGCACGCCTGGGCGATCCCCCGGCTCACCGGCCGGGCCAAAGCCGGGTTGGCCGCCATCGAGTACGACGAGTTCGGCGCCGGCCGTGCGGACCGCGTCCACGCACAACTCTTCGCGGACCTCATGACGGACCTCGACCTGGATCCCCGTTACGGCCTGTACCTGGACCGGGCGCCGGCGCCCCTGCTCGCGACGGTGAACCTGATGTCCCTCTTCGGCCTGCACCGGGCCCTGCGCGGCGCTCTCGTCGGCCACTTCGCCTGCGTCGAGGTCACCTCCTCGCCCGGGTCCAGACGCCTGGCCAAGGCCATGCGGCGCTGCGGCGCGGGACCCGCCGCCGAGCACTTCTACGCCGAGCACGTCGAGGCCGACGCCGTCCACGAACAGGTCGTACGCCGCGAGGTGATCGGCGGGCTCCTGGCCGATGAACCGGAGCTGGAGGCGGACGTCGCCTTCGGGTGCGCGGCGACCGTCCTCCTGGAAGACCGCCTCGCCCACCACATCCGCCGGGCCTGGGACCAGGGGCGCAGCGCGCTGCGTTCGCCGCTGCCGGCAGTGTGAGGGGCCGCCCGAGCCGAGCTCCACGAGCCGGCGCGGTGAGGCCGTGACGGAAGTGCGTGTCAGCTGACGCGGAGGCCGACCGCCAGGGTCAGTTCAAGGACCCGCTGGGGCGATGCGAGGTCCGGGAACAGGTCCCGCAGCTGCGTCATCCGGTACCGGACCGTCTGGGGATGGACGAACAGCGCCGCCGCCACCTCGTCGCGCCTGCCCTGGTGCAGCAGCCACGCACGCAGGGTCTCCTCCAGCCGCCGGGCGGTCGCGGCGGGCAAGGTCCGCAACGGTGCGAGGGCTCGGGCACGCAGGTCTGCGAACGCGTCGGCGTCAGCGCTCAGCACCAGGTCGGGCAGGTGCTCCTCGGTGTCGCGGATGTCGGCGGAGAGGGCGCGCGCGCGTTCGGCTCGTGCGTACGAGGCGGATGCGCGATGCCATGGCCGGGCCGGGCCGACCACGGCGGTGCGGTCGGTCAGCTGCCGCAGGAGATGTGACCGGTCGGCATCGGGGACGAGCAGCACACCGGTGGCGTCCGGCAGGTCGTCGAGGACGAGGGTGTTCGGGTCGAGCCCGCGGTAGGCGGGCCGGGCCTGGGCGGCCGGCAGCAGGACCGCGGTCAGCGAGACCGGAGGCTGCCACCCGGCCCGCTGAACGGAGGCGAGCAGCACGTCGGGGCTCGCGTCGGCGAGGAGGTCGCGTGCCAGGTGTTCCAGGTGGCGTTCGTGGTCCCTGCCCCGGGCGGCCAGTTCGTCGGCGTGGCCCGCGGCGCTCGCGGCGGAGAGCTCGTCGATGTAGGCGAAGGTCAGCTCGGCGAACTTGGCGACCGCTGCGGCGGGCAGACCTGCGGGCACGGCACCCGCCGCCAGGCATCGCCAGGCCACGCGGGCGCCGACGCGGTAGGCGCTGAGCAGGGCGTCCATCGAGCGGCCGTCGCGCACCTCGCCGCGGCCCAGCTCGTAGGCCGCGTCGCCGGCGTCGCCCGCGACGCCGCCCGTGGCGTATCCGCTCGCGAGGTCCAGGTAGTGCCCCAGGGCGGTGCGGACGGCTCGGCGGATGGTGGCCCCCATGCGGCCCGAAAGGGCGTTGGCGTAGGGAGGGACCTCGTCGATGATCGCCTGGACGACCTCGTCGGCGGTCGTCTTCAGCGCGGCCCGAAGTACGGTGACCGTCGTCTCGTCCAGGGCCAATTCGCTGGCCCTCCGGATTGCATGGCTCACGTTTTGTTCCCTGCGAACAATCTAACCGACCAGATTTACGTCCTGCGGTCAGGACTTTACCCCGTGAGGCGCAGCAAGCTGGAGCCATGACGAGTACAGCCCTCCGCAGCAGGGCGTGGAAACTGCTGGAGATGGTCACGACGCCGCTGCTGCCGTCGGACTACCTCGACCTGGTCAGCCCGCTGCGTGCGGGTGCCGACCTGCGGGGGCGCATCGAGGCCGTGCACCCCGAGACGGCGGACGCCGCGACCCTCGTGATCAGGCCGGGACGGGGCTGGCGCGGCCACACGGCCGGTCAGTACGTGCGGATCGGGGTCGACGTCGACGGGGTGCGCCTGTGGCGTGCCTACTCCGTCACCTCGCCGACGGACCGCCGGGACGGCCGCGTCACGATCACCGTGAAGGCGATCCCGGACGGCAAGGTCAGCAACCACCTGGTCCGCAGGGCGATACCGGGCACGCTGATCCAGCTCGACCAGCCGACCGGCGACTTCGTGCTGCCGCGGGCCAAGCCCGACAAGGTGCTGTACCTGACGGCCGGCAGCGGCATCACCCCCGTGATGGGCATGCTGCGTGACACCGCGATCGACGACGTCGTCATGGTCCACTGCGCGCCGCGGCCGCAGGACGTGATCTTCCGCGACGAACTGCACGACCTGGTCGCGGCCGGGAAGCTGCGGCTCGCCGAGGTGCACACCGACACGGACGGCATCCTCGACATCGCCCGTCTCGGCGAACTCGTGCCCGACTGGGCCGAGCGCGAGACCTGGGCCTGCGGGCCCGCGGGCCTGCTCGACGCAGCCGAGGAGCACTGGACCGAGCACGGTGCGCAAGAGCTCCTGCACACCGAACGCTTCCGCCCCGGCATCGCCGTCGTCGGCGACGGCGGCGAGGTCACCTTCAGCACCACCGGCAAGACCGTCGACGCGGACGGCGCCACACCGTTGCTGGACGTCGGCGAGGACGCCGGTGTGCTCATGCCGTCCGGGTGCCGCATGGGCATCTGCTTCGGCTGCGTCACGCCGCTCAAGGCGGGCGCCGTCCGCGACCTGCGCACCGGCGAGATCACCGAGGCCGAACCGGGCGTCCTCATCCAGACCTGCGTGTCCGCCGCGGCGGGCCCCTGCGACATCGAACGGTAGGAGCACCTTGACCGCCACCGACCCCACCGCCCACCTGTCCGCGGAGCAGATCGAGGAGCTCGGCCGCGAGCTGGACGCGATCCGCGATGAGGTGATCGCCGGCCGTGGCGAGAAGGACGCCGCCTACATCCGCAAGGTCATCTCGGCGCAGCGCAAGCTCGAGCTGGTCAGCCGGGGCGTGCTGCTGTTCTCCTTCTTCCCGCCCGCGTGGCTGATCGGCACCGCCGGCCTGTCCGTGGCGAAGATCATGGACAACATGGAGATCGGCCACAACATCCTGCACGGCCAGTGGGACTGGATGCGGGACCCGAAGATCCACTCCACCACCTGGGAGTGGGATCACGCCTCGCCGTCCGATCAGTGGAAGCACTCGCACAACGAGCTGCACCACACGTACACCAACGTGATCGGCAAGGACAACGACCTCGGCTACGGCATCATGCGCGTCGACGAGGACCAGAGGTGGCACCCGTTCCACCTCGGCCAGCCGCTGTGGAACTTCATCAACGCCTGCTTCTTCGAGTACGGCATCGCGGCGTACGACCTGGAGCTCGCGAAGAACCTCCACAAGCGCCGCCGCAAGAACCCGGAGTTCCGCGCGCGGGCCAAGGCCGTGGGCCGCAAGATCCGCAAGCAGGTACTCAAGGACTACGTGATCCACCCGCTGCTGTCGGGCCCGTCGTTCCTCACCACGCTCGCCGCCACGTTCACGGCGAACCTGGTCCGCAACCTCTGGACCCACTCGGTGATCATGTGCGGGCACTTCCCCGAGGGCGTGCAGGTCTTCGAGCGCCGGTCGATCAAGGGCGAGACGCGCGGCCAGTGGTACCTGCGCCAGATGATGGGCTCGGCGAACATCAGCGGCAGCAAGGCCATGCACTTCATGACCGGCAACCTGTCGCACCAGATCGAGCACCACCTGTTCCCGGACCTCCCGAGCAACCGCTACGCCGAGGTCGCGGTGAAGGTGCGCGCGCTGTTCGAAAAGTACGAGCTGGAGTACGTCACCGGGCCACTGCCCAAGCAGGTCTTCTCCGCGTGGCACAAGGTCTTCCGGCTCTCGCTGCCGAACAAGAAGCCCAAGGTCAAGATGCCGGACCGCAAGCAGGAACTCGTCGCGGCCTGATTCCCGGGACCGGTGCCGGCCGGGGCACCGGGGGACCCGGGGAGGGGTGCTCCGGTTCGCGCTCAGGGGTGGCGGAGTCCATCAGCGAGTCCGGGGCCGGGTCCCCGCCGTGCTCGGCGGCCGTGGGTTGAAACGGCGGGATGGAACGCCCTCTGAGCGGTGCCGGCGGTGGCTTCCAGGGTGGTGAGTTCGGCGGCGGCTTCGAGCTGGCGGGGGTGGTTCAGCCGGATCAGGGCTTCGTGGGCGGCCGTCAGGGTTTCCCGGGCCTCCTCGTGGCGGCCGAGGTGGCGCAGGACGACGCCCAGTTCGAGCCGGGCGGTCTCGCTCCAGAAGGACATCGGGTTCGCGGCACGAAGGGTCAGCACCTCGCGCAGCGGGGCTTCCGCCTCGCTCCACCGGCCGAGCGCGGCCAGGTCGTTGCCGAGGTTCTGGGTGACCAGGGCCAGGTAGGAACGGCTCACTTCCGTCGGCCGTCCTGGGATGCCCGCCCGGCAGAGCGCCTCGCTGCGGCGGTGGAGGGTCAGTGCCTCCTCGGGCCGGCCGTCCATGCGCAGGACCTGGCCCAGCGCGTTGAGGGCGGTGAGTTCGGCCAGCCTGCTCTCGCCGCAGGACAGCCCGGCGAACCGGGCGACCGACGACCTCAGCCGGGCGACTGCCTCCCCGATACGGCCGAGCCGTTGGAGCGCCCCCGCGCCGTACCCCAGCGCCCAGCCTACCTGGAGCTCGTCGCCCGCCTCCCGGGCCGCCTCCAGAGCGGTGTCGGCGGCGGCCAGTGCTCCGACGTAGTCGAAGACGCACATGTTGCGGGCCCAGGCGAGGTAGTTCAGCTGTACGGCCACCTCGCGGGTGCTGCACAGCACCCGGGCGGAGTCCGCGGCCCGCCGGAACACCTCCGCCCACAGCTCCCAGTCCATGGTGGCGTCGGAGAACCAGTGCATCGCCTCCGCCGCGTCGACGACCTGCCGGTGACGGCCGGTCGACTGGGCGTGGCGCAGGGCCCCGAGCCACTGGGCCCGTTCCTCCTCCAGCCAGGCACGGGCCCGGTCGCGGCCGACCGGCGCGGTGGCCGGGTCGGGATCGCCTTCCTCGTCACCCTGGTCGGCGGCCGACCCGTACTCGGCCTCGAAGTGCAGGGCGGCGGCGGTGGCCCGGCGCAGCGTCCAGCGGGCGGCCCGGTCCTCGGCGGCGGCGATCTCCTCGGGCCCGTCCTCCTCGGCCAACTGCTCGGCGGCGAACAGGCGCAGGAGGTCGTGGTAGCGGTAGCGGTCGGTGGTGGGGTGGGACTGGAGGAGGCCGGCGTCGACCAGGTCCTCGGCACACCGGGCGGCCGTGCGGGTGGGCAGGTCGGCCAGCAGGGTGGCGGTCCGGGGGCTGAAGTCGGGGCCGAGGGCCAGGCAGGAGCGTCGGAAGACGGTCCGTGCCCGCGGGCCCAGTTGACGGTAGGAGAGGGCGAAGGCGGCCCGGACCTCGAGCGAACCGGCCTTCAGGGCATCGAGGCGACCACCTTGTTCGGCGAGTTGGGCGGCGAGTCTGGTGATGTGTTCGGCGGGGCGGGCGGCGAGGCGTTGTCCGGCGATGCGGACGGCGAGGGGGAGGTGGCCGCAGAGTTCGGCGAGGTCGCGGGCGGCCTGGGCCTCTTGTGCGATGCGGTGGGGGCCGATGATGCGGGTGAGGAGTTCGACGGCTTCCTCGCGGCGGAGCAGGGCGAGTTCGGTGCGGTGGACGGCTTCGAGGCCGGCGAGGGCGTGGCGGCTGGTGACGAGGGTGAGGGAGGCACCCTCCCCGGGCAGCAGGGGCCGTACCTGGTCCTCGTCCGCGGCGTTGTCCAACAGGAGCAGGACGCGCCGGTCGCGCAGGAGGGAGCGCAGGAGGCCGCTGCGGTCGTCGGTGTCGGCGGGTACGTCGGTGGCGCCGAGGGCGCGCAGCAGGCGGGCGAGGGCGTCGCGGGGTGGGGTGGGTCGCGGATCCATGCCGCGCAGGTCGAGGTGGAACTGCCCGTCGGGGAAGTGGGGTGCCAGGGTGTGGGCGGCGTGCACGGCGAAGGCGGTCTTGCCGAGGCCGGGCTGCCCGCAGACCACCGCCACCGGAGGACGGTCGGGGCCGGACCGCTCGGCCAGGGCCGCCAGCCGCGCCAGGGCGGGCCCGCGGGCGGTGAAGTCGCGCAGGTCGCGGGGGAGCGCGAGCGTGTGGCGGAAGGCGGGGTCCGGGGCGGTGGCGCCCGCCGTGCCGGCGCCTTCGGGCGACCCGACCACCGGCTTCTCGCCGGCCTCCGTCCTCGGGCCGGCGCCCGCGTACGAGTCTGTGGCTGGCTTCCCATCGGCTTTCGCCGCTGGCTGCCCGGCGGCCTCCGTTGTCGGGTCGGCGCCCGCGTACGAGTCTGTGGCTGGCTTCCCATCGGCTTTCGCCGCTGGCTGCCGGCCGGCCTCCGTTGTCGGGTCGGCGCCCGCGCACGAGCCTGTGGCTGGCTTCCCACCGGCTTTCGCCGCTGGCTGCCCGCCGGCCTCCGCCGCCGGGCCGGTGCCCGCGTGCGGGCCGGCCGCCGGGTCATCCCCGGTCCGGCGTGCGCGGGGCCGTCCCCGGGCGGCGGCCCGTTCCAGATGCCCGGTGCCGGTCGCGTCCAGCCCCAGCGCCGCGGCCAGGGCCGCCACGGTGCGCCGCTGCGGCCCCCGGGACCGGCCGCGCTCCATGTCCGACAGGGCCCGCACGCTCACCCCCGCCGCGTGCGCCAGCTCTTCCTGGGTCTGCCCGGCGTCCGTGCGCAGGCGGAGCAGGCGCTCGCCGAACCCGCCGGTGGCCGGTGTGTCCGTCCCCATGCCCGCTCGTCCCCCGGTGCCGCGCGGACCGGCCGGTCCGCCGGTCCTTTCGTCCGGCAAAAGTATGCCGGACCGTACTTCTGCCGGTGGAACTGCCTGGTCCGGATCGGCCGGCCGCGGTTGGCTGGGGCGACCCCGGAGGGAGCCCGACCAGCTCCCGCCCGGATCCGGTCCGTCACCGCTCCGCCCGCGCTCCCGCATGAGGCCGCGCGCCGGGCGCGGGGGACCTCCGTACACCCGGTCGCCGCCGTGCCGTACCCGCGGACGCCGACGGCCGCTTCTACCAGGGGAATTTCACATGAGAACCAGTGGTACCGCGCCCCGTCCGGGCGCCGACCGCCGTGCTCGCCTGCTGCGCCTGCTCGCCCTGCCGGCGCTCGCGCTCCTCGTCCTGGCCTCGGTGCTGACGGCTCCCACGGGGGCGGAGGCGGCGAGCAGCAAGTACGGGAACGCGCGCTACCACCAGTGGTCGTTCGTGACCTCGCACAACGCCTACGCCAACACCGATGTGAACTGGCCGTTTCCGGCGCCGAACCAGTCGCAGAGCATCAAGGAGCAGCTCGAGGGCGGGGTGCGCGGGCTCATGCTCGACACGTACGACCCCAAGGGCAGCGGTCCCGTCGAGCTGTGCCACGGCGGCACGTCCCTGTGCTACGAGCAGTTCAACTCCGCGCTGCTGACCGTCGTGAACTTCCTGCAGAAGAACCCGCAGGAGGTGGTGACGATCTTCCTGGAGAACTACGCGAGCCGCGAGACGCTCAGCAAGGCCGTCACCGACCTGCTGGACGCCAAGGGCGCCGGCAAGATGCTCTTCGACCAGAACGACTGGGGCATCTTCAGCAGCAACTGGCCGCGGCTGAAGGACATGGTCTCCGCCAACCAGCGCCTGGTGATCTTCCAGGACAGCTGGGGCGACGTGGCCGCCGGCTCCGGCACCCTGATGAACACCTGGTCGCACACCGTGGAGAACCGGTACAGCTACGGCCTGGGGCAGCCGTTCGGCTGCGAGTCGCGGAACGGCAACGCGCTGAACACGAACCCGATGCCGGGGACGACCGGCCTCACCCCGCTGTTCACCATGAACCAGTTCAGCTCGGACAACCTCGACCCGAAGTCCTACGCCAAGATCGACAACGGCACCCAGCTCAAGAGCCGGATCCAGAAGTCGTGCCGGCCCGCCGCGGGCGGCCGCAACCCGAACTTCGTCGCGGTGGACTACTACCAGCTCTCCGACAACTCGGGCCTCACGCCCGTGTCGGTGGTCGACGAGCTCAACCGCGACAACTACGTCTTCGAGCCCGACCCGGCGGTGTGGACCGTCAACGACGCCAAGCAGTACGTCGGCACCTACGGCACCAACCGCTGCATGGTGCGCGGCGACGAGTTCCCCGACGGCTCCGGCGGCCTGGTCACTCAGCGGGCCTGCGCGAACCCGGCGCCCAGCAGCCACCAGTGGACGGCCACCAAGCCCAACTACGACGGCAAGGGCCACTACTGGATCAAGGCGGGCAACGGCTCCTGCCTGACCGTCCCGTACAACAACGGGACCCCGCCCGGCGACGGCACGCAGCTCTTCTGGTGGCCCTGCGAGACCAAGTGGTTCTCCGGCAGCCAGCTGTGGAACGTCATGCCGACCAACACCGACAGCAACGGCCAGTCGCACGGCTACTACTTCATCAACCAGTGGACCGGCAAATGCCTGACCCTGGACCCCGGCACGTCGACGGCCAAGGCCGGCAAGGTCACCCAGGCCGCCTGCCCCAAGCGCTGACGCCGCACCGACGTACGACCGGCCGGCCCGGTCCGGCACCGCACGGGCGCGGCGGCGGACCGGGCCGGCCGACGCGCCCGGACCTGCGGACAGGCCTGCGTCGTGGACCAAGGCCGTGGACCGTGCGAGGCTCATGTCATGAGGTCGTCATGAGCACGGGAGCCGTCACCCGTCTGGTGCTGCTGCGCCACGCCAAATCCGCCTGGCCGGATGTCGCGGACCACGAGCGGCCACTGGGCCCGCGCGGCCTGCGGGACGCGCCCGAGGCGGGACGCTGGCTCCGCGACGCCGGCTGCCTGCCCGGCCTGGTGATCTGTTCCACCGCCCGGCGGACGCGGGAGACCTGGGCGCTGGCGGCGGGACAGCTCGGCATCGAGGTCCCGGTGCGCTTCGACGAGCGGGTGTACGCCGCCGAACCGGAGGATCTGCTGGAGGTGGTGTCCGAGGTGCCGGCGGAGGTACGGACCCTGCTGCTCGTCGGCCACAACCCGGGCCTGGAGGATCTGGCCGTCAACCTCGCCCAGGAGCCGGGGGACGCCGTCGATGCCGAGGTGATGGGGCGCCTGTCGGAGAAGTTCCCGACGTCCGCCATCGCGGTGCTCGCCTGCCCCGGTTCCTGGCAGGAGCTCACGCCGGGCTCGGCACGGCTGACCGCCTTCGCCGTCCCCCGGGGCGCTGCCCCACGGCTCCGGAACTCCCCCGAGGGCCACTGAAGGCCCGTCGTGCCGATCAGGCGGCTCCCATCTTGCCCTCGTACTTCTGGTAGCCGCGCACCTGCTCGGTGATCCGGCTCCGGTCGGCGAGGAAGGCCGCATGCCGGTCGAGCCATCGCCGGAGCTGGCCGGCCCTGTCCGTCAGGGCGTCGCGGCGCAGCGGATCGGTGGTCGATGTGCCGAGCGGGTCGGACGCCATGGCCTGCATGGAGGCCATGCGCGCCGCTCGGAGCCGGCCGGCTGCAGTTCCGCCAGTCGCCGGTGTGCCGCGCGCCGTTCTTCCACGGTCGACAGCTCGACGACCGAGGCGCGGGTGAGCGGATGCCGGAACCGGATGCCGCGGGTGACCGGGTGAACACGGATCAGCCTGGCGCGCTCCGCCGGTTCGAGCTCGTCAGCAGGGATCGCCGGGAACAGTTCGCCCGTCGCGTCGAGCGCCGCGAGGAGCAGGTGGCCGCGCGTGACGGCCGGGAGTCCGTCGATCCGCCGGGCAAAGGTCAACTGCAGCCGCCGGCCGACCGGCGTGCGGCCGAGCGGGGGTTCGTCGGCGGTCGGGTCGGCGTGCGCGGGAAGCTCGATCAGTGCCAGCGGGTTTCCCTGAGCCTCGGCGATCACCTGCCGGGCCGTCCCCGGCCGCAGCTCGGGGAAGGCTTCGGTGAGGAGCGTCTTCGCGTCCTCGTCATCGAGGGGCCCTACGGTGATCTCCGCGAGCCCGGCCTCCTCGAACATGCTGCCCTCACCGGTCCGCACGACGCCGAGCAGCCCGATGCGCGAGCCGCCCAGCCGCCGCGCGAGGATGCCGAACAAGGTCGCGCTCGCGCGATCGAGCCACTGCAGGTCGTCGACCATCACCAGTACGGCGTCCTGGTCGGCCGCTTCGGACAGCACGGCGATCAGCGCGTTCGTCAGCGCGAGCTGGTCGGGGGCGGGCCCTTCCGCGAGGCCGACCGCGACGCCGATCGCCCGTCGGGCATCGGGTGGGAGAACGGCCAGCTCGGCTCCGAGCGGCGCGACCAGCTGATGGAGCGCGGCGAAGCGCTGCCCCACATCCAACCCGCCACGCCGCGACTCTACTTGGCCACCAGGCCCGTTGACACAGGTGCGGAGGTCACGGGAGCGCGGCGACCCGAGGACTCGCGCGGCCGAACACCTCCCGGAATTCAGTCATCTGACAGGAGCGGCCGACGCGGCACCCTTCCTACAGTCCGGGCCAGGGGTGTCCCGTCCGCGGGCCCGGGGAACCCTGGAGGAACGATGAGCGACGAGGCGCCGCGCGGGACCGTCGTCCTGGTCCACGGCGGATTCGTGGACGGGTCCGGCTGGCAGGGCGTCTACGAAGCTCTCAAGCAGGACGGCTACGGCGTGGCCGTCGTGCAGAAGCCCACCCTCTCGCTGGACGGGGATGTGGCCGCCACCCGGCGGGTCATCGATGCCCGGTCGGGTCCCGTCGTCCTGGTCGGCCACTGCTACGGCGGAGTGGTGATCACCGAGGCGGGCAACCACGAGAAGGTGGCGGCGCTGGTGTACATCGCCGCGTTCGCCCCCGGCAGGGGCGAGTCGGTGAACACCCTGATCGACGACCCGCGGCCCGGCACCCCCGTGCTGCCGATCCTCCCGCCGGTCAACGGCTGCCTGCTCCTGGACCGGGACAAGTTCGCCGCCGCGTTCGCGGGCGACATCCCGCTCGCGCAGGCGGAGTTCCTGGCGGACGCGCAGGTCCCCTGGGGTCTCGACGCGGCCGGCGGCGTGGTGTCCACAGCGGCCTGGCGCTCCAAGCCCGCTTGGTACCTGGTCGCTTCCGACGACCGCATGATCCCGCCGCGCGCCCAGCGCGCGATGGCGGAGCGCATCGGGGCCCGGACCGTCGAGGTCGTCGGCAGCCACGCCGTCTACGTCTCGCAGCCGGCCGCCGTCGCCGGCCTGATCAAACGGGCCGCCGCGGGCTGAACGTCCGGACTCAGGTCACTGGGCGCGCGCCCGCCTGCGGCGCAGGAGGATGCCGACGGCCGCCCCGGCCAGGGCCGTTGCCGCCACTCCCGCCGTTGTCCACCAGACGGCAGGACCTGTGCCGGGTTCCGCCGGGGCCTCGGAGGCCGTCGCGGGCGTCGGTGTTGGCGTCGGGGTCTGCGTCTGCGTCCCGGTGGGGGTGGACGACGCGTCGGCGGGGCGGGGGCCGCCGGTGGTCGGGGCGGGGTCCACCACCGGTACACCGACTTCGAGTTCGCCGTGCCCGAGGGCGGGGAAGCCCACGTCCACGCTGACCTTCCAGGCACCGGGCGGCAGGGATTCGGCCGTGGTCCAGCCGGCCGGCGTCGCGGCGGGATCGCGCACCAGCCGCCAGGGCCCCAGCGTGCGGGCGCCGTCGGCGCTGACCGCGTTCACGGTGGCGGCGACCGCCTCTTCGACGGCGTCGCCGTCGTTCTCCCAGGTGACGTCCGCGGTGACGTGGCCCTCCCGCTGTCCGGTGACCACCACCTTCACGGTGTCGCCGTGGGCGTGCGCCACGGCCGGGGACAGCAGGATCAGGCCGACGGTGGTCAGGACGGCCCGGAAAGCGATTCGCATGCGCATCGTGGCGTGCTCCTGGTGGGTGAGGGGTCGGCGGACGGCCGCGCGATGCGGCCGTCCACCGGAGGGGACTTCAGGGGATGCCGGGGTCAGCCGGCCTTCTGCACGGTCCAGACCTGCGGGGCACGGCCGTCGGTGCGCTGGAGGTCCAGCAGCCAGTTGCCGTAGTAGGGACGGCTGCTCACGGTCAGCGCGAAGCCGCCGCTCGGGTCGGTGACGCTCACCGCGCCACCGCGGGTGGTCAGCTTCCAGCTCTGCGCAGCGGCGCGACCGCAGGGCTGCTGCACGATCCACATGCCCGCGGCGGGAGTACCGCCCGGCTGCAGGCACTTGCCGGAGACCGCGGAGCGGATGCGGACCAGTCCGCCGCCCGCGTCGTCGAAGTACCACTGCTGCTGCGCGTACCCGTTGGAGCGCGCCCCGACGAGCACGGTGCCGTCGGCGGCGCGCCCGCCCCACACCTCGGCGGCCATGCCGGTGCTGCCGTTCCCGAGCAGGTACCGGGTCCCGGGGGTGGTCGCGCCACCGCCCGTGCCCTTCGTACGGAAGGACGCGGCCTTGCCGGCTCCGCTGTCCCGGCCGGCGCTGTCGCGGACGGAGACGGCGACCGTGTAGGAGGTGTCGGGCCGGAGGTTGTAGACGCGCAGCACCGGGGACTGGACCCAGCCCAGGTGCTTGCCGTTCAGCAGGACCTGGTACCAGGCCGCCCCCTCGACCTTGGGCCAGCTCGCGACGGCGGAGTCCGACTGAATCTGACCAACCGTCACAGCCGGTCCGCCCGTGGGCTTCTTGGTCGGGCCGGGCGTCGGCTTCTTGGTCGGCGAGGGGCTCGGCCGCGGGTTCGGACCGGGGTCGGTGCCACCGCCGCCCTTGTTCTTCATCAGGAACTGGTTGTCGGCGATGTTCCAGTGCGTGGCCAGGTAGCTGCCGGCCTTGGGGCTGGTGTGGAAGTAGTCGTCGTGGTTGCAGTCCAGGATGTTCTCGGAGGCCTTGTTGGTGCAGATGTTGCGCATCTGCGGGTAGTACGGGGTGTCCGAGTAGCACATGACGTCGAACTCGTCGGTGCAGTGCGCGCCGCGGCTGGTGTTCGGGGCGCTGTTGTTGACCGCGCCCAGGTTGTGGCCGAGTTCGTGCGCCGCGGTGTGGCCGCCCCAGCAGCCGGAGTCCGTACGTCCGTAGGAGGGACCGAAGTTGCTGATGTTGGCCTGGCCGGGCCGCTCGTCGCCGTTGAAGGTTCCTATGCCGCAGTAGACCTGGGTGTCCGCGAAGATCATGTACTTGCGGTCGCGACGGTCGAGCCCCTTGCCGGCGAGCGCGGCGTTGGTCGCGCTGAACTCCGCGAGCGCGGAGTCCGGGAGCTCGATGTTGAGCACGGTCGGGGTGCAGTCGGCGGCCGTCACGTAGCGGATGTGCCGGACCCCGCCGGTCTCCTGGGCGCTGGCGGCATAGATGAGGTCGGCGTCGGCCGCCCATTTGCGGAACGAGGCCACGTAGGCGGAGTAGCGGTCGCGGCCAGGGCCGTGGACGTACACGACCTGCACGCGGTTGCCCGTGCTGCCGTCTCCGTCGCACTGGACGGTCTGGCCCGCGGGGCCGGCGGCGACGGCCTGGCCGGTGGCCGAGGGCGCGGGCGCCGCGGACTTGTCGGCGGCGCGGTCGGCGTCGGCCGCGGGCGCGTCCTGGGGGCGCCCGCCGCCTTCTCCGGCCGCCGGGTCTGCGGCGGGCCGGGCCGGATCGGCCGCCGGCGCCGAGGCCTTGACGGCGGGTGCGACGTCCTTCGATATGTCGACGCCCTTGGGCGGGGCGTCGGGACCGTGGGTGCACAGACCCGCGCCCGTCCGGTAGACGCCGGCACACCGGTCGCCCTTCGGCGCGGGGGCGAGCCCGTCGTAGACCATGCCGCGCGCCTTTTCGTTGGCGGGCGCGGCCGCGAGGGGTTGGGGCTCCTGGTCCCGGGCGGGCGCGGCGGCCGGTGCGGAGGCCTCCGCACCGGCCTGTACGGATACGGCCTGGGCTCCGTCGCCCAGTCCGGAGTAGGCGATGCCGGCGGCGATCACCGCGGCCGAGGCCATCGCGGCGGTGAGGAGCATCAACCGCCGCGGCTTGCGGCGGTGTTCACGACGCCTGCGTCGTTCTGTCATGGGCACCTCAAGTGAACGTCGGATGAGTGGGTGCGCGGAAGCCTGCCAGACGAATGCGGCAGAAAATTCGGACAAACGGGGGAGCGGTTCGAGAAATCGTTCCGTTACCTGTCCGTTGGATCTGATGAACACTCAACAAGCAATAAAGCAAGGTGAGTTACGCGCGTCACGTGGTATTGGTCCAGGCCTTATCCGGGGTAGTCGTTATCTAATCGAGATAACAAGTGGGGTCCTGTTGACGGGAATTCAGTCAAGGATTCACCTAATTACTACCTGTCGAATTCCCTTGGTCACGACCCGTGAGGAAGGGGCGCCGGCCGCCTCGGCGGAACACCGGCTCGTTGTTCCCGGCATGAGGCGGGGTGATCTGACGAATGCGCAGTGGGCCGGTTGGAGAACCACTTGCCGGCGTCGGGGCAGCGTGGCGGCCGGTGGAGCGATCCTTCACCTCCGTGCGCCACATCGACGGGCTCCGCTACCACTTCGAACGCGACGGCGAGCGCTACGGACGCCCCGCCTACCGCCGAACGGACGGGAACGTGTGGTGTGTCTGGTCGCCGACCGGCGGCTGGCACTGCGAGATCGCCGACGGCCTCGTCACCGTTCATCCCCTCAACAGCCACGCTGATGAACCCGAACCCCCGGCCACCGTCTGGCGCAGCTTCAAGAGCGACCGCTCCTACCTCTACGACCTCCGGCCCCTCGACCCCGAAGCGTGATCCGCCGGACAGTGGCTGGCGGCGGTTACATCGCCGCGGAGCGGCTCACGGGGCGCCATCGGTTGATTCGGGGATGTTGCCGCAGAGTCGCGGTGCGCATTCGGCCTTGTGGTCCCGGCCTCACTGGGAGGTGTCTCGCTCGATGGAGCGGACCCGGTGGACGAGTCGCAGCTGCTCCTTCCGGAGCAATGTCGAGGGCAATGCCGTGAAGGTCTCAGGGAGTACGGCGACCATGGAGCCGACCTGCTCTCCGTCGGACATCTGCAGCAGCATGGTGCACTGCCACCAATCGATCTCGCCACCCTCAGAGTTCGGAGTTCCGGGCCAGTAGTAGTTCGCCGGATCCGGAAGCAGATAGTGGACGCCGTCGGGGGCGAGATGGGCCCGGAGCCACGATCCGCCACCGCCCAGGCCGAGCCGCAGCCGTCGGGCCTCGTCGTTCACGGCGCAGACCGCTTCGGTGTCGAGGCCTTGAGAACGTTCGCTGCCGCGGGGAGCGGCTGCCGCCCGGCGGGGGCCTTGACCGGCCAGCGTCTGAGCGGAGGGCCCACCCGTTGCCGCGGCGTCATCGGCGACGGGGCCCTGCGGGATGGTGGCAGCGGTGGGGGTGGCGTCCAGCTTCGCCCCGTCTGCTCGATGTGGCGCAGCATCCATGAACGGGCTTCCGGTCCGGCGGTGTTCCACGCCCAGCTCATCGGCCGTTCGGTCATGCTCCTCATACCGATCCACCCTCTCATGCTGATCCACCCTCGATGCCGCCCTCGGAGGTCACTGCCTCTGCCTCGGGCAGAGCTGCCACGACGTCCAGGAACACCGGGCGGTGGGCACCGGCGGTCCAGTGCGGGCGGGCCCGGAAGTGTCGGCGTCGGTCGGGCGCGGTCAGTACCTTGACGCGGTGATGACCAACGTCGCCTTGTCGAGGGCCATGAGCTGCATAGTCGACCCGCCACTCCGCGCGCTGCCCGAGCGCGTCGCGGAGCTTCTGATCGAGCTGGGGAGTCCGCCACGGTTGGCTGCCCACCTGCGGGCCGTCCACGATGTCGCGCACCAACTCGTCGACTGGATGGAGGAGCGTTACGCCGCGGTGCTCTTCGATCGCGAGGCGGTGCTCTTCGGGGCCGCGACACATGACATCGGGAAGAGCGTGCACGTCGCTGAGCTCTCCGGGCCAGGATCGGCGCACGAGCAGGCTGGACGGGCTCTTCTGCTTGCCCATGGTGTCAGCCCTGAACTCGCCCGCTTCGCCGCGACCCATGCGTCGTGGACGGCGTCGGTCGGTTCGGAGGACCTCCTGGTGAGCCTCGCCGACAAGATCTGGAAGAACAAGCGCGTGTCCGACCTGGAGGATCTGGTCGTTGCGCGGCTGGCCGCAGCGACCGGCCGGCCCGCATGGGAGGAGTTCATCGCACTCGACGAACTCCTTTCCCGCATCGGCGAAGGCGCCGACGACCGCCTGGCGTTCCAGTCGTCCTTTCAGCCCTGACCGGACGGGCGCCGGCTGCTGATCCGGCAGGCCAGTCCTTCGAGGAACTCTTGAAGACTGGCTGCGGCAAGGTCGAACTGATCGAACCAAGAGGCGGTGGCCGACCTCCACACCCCCCGGAGCCTCGCCGGCGTTCGGCAGCCGTCCGGCGCCAGGGCGGCGCCGAGGGCCATGCCGTACCGGTCGACCGGTAGGTCTCCGAGCTGCGGGGGTTCGCCCGGCTGACTCGCTGCCGTAGGGGTTCACCGGGGCCGGGCCGCCCCCCAGCCTCCTGCCCGGCGATCCGTGATCGGGTCAGCGGGTGGCGCCGAAGTCCTGTGTCCAGTACTGGCCGGGCTGCGCGAGGCCGATGCCGATCTCCTTGACGTTGCAGTCGAGGATGTTCCGCTTGTGGCCCGGGCTGTTCATCCAGCCCTCCATGACCTTGGCGGCGGTGGGGTAGCCGTACGCGACGTTCTCGGCGTACGTGCGCCACTGGTAGCCGGCCCGGGTGATCCGCTGGCCCGGGTCGGATCCGTCGGAGCCGGTGTGGGACATGTTCGAGTGGGCGGCCATGTCCTCACTGTGGTCCTGAGCTGCCTTCGTGAGCTTCTCGTTCACGGTGAGTACGGGGCACCCGACCGCGGCGCGCTCCTTGTTGACGAGCGCGAGAACCTCGGCCACGGCACCGGCGGGCGCCGCGGAGTCCGAGGGCCCGGGGGCTGCGGTCGGCGCGACGGGCGGCTCGGTGGCCGGTTCGGCGGGGGGCTCCACCGGTTCCACCGGCTCCGCCGGCTGCTGCGCCTCGCTCGGCGCGGGAGGCGCGTACTCGACGGGCTGCTGGACGGGCGGCTGCTCGACGATCTCGGCGGGGGCGTCGGCCTGGACCGGGGCCTCCGCGGGCTGCTGCGCACCGGGGTCGCCGTGCCAGGGGCGGCTGTCCCGCTCGGCCACGACGGACCGTGTCGGGCCGGTTCCCTGCGGGTCGAGGCAGGCCATGGCCGTGGCGGGTACGGCCACGAGGGCCAGTGCCCCGACAGCGACGGCTATTTTCCTGTGGTGCGTCTTCTTACGGTGCTTCTTCATGCGGGACCTCACTCGGTGATCGCGAAGCTCCCGGCGCCGGACCGCGAAGGCGCCGGAGGAATCGCCATTCTTAGAAGCCCTCCCGCGGCCTGGCAAGCCGCCGCCGATCGGGCGCGCGGGGTGTTCGGGACCGGGCTTGAAACGGCCGGAAGATCGTGCATCTCCGCGGCGCGGCCACTGCGGAGCCCACCCGGCCTGCCGCCAGAACGCGTCCCTGCCAGCCCTGTTGGAGCCGACCGAAAGGGAGCTTCGAATTCCGTTTCCGGCGGAGTGAGGCATGTCAATGCCAAACAGGGACATGCGGTGAAATGTCCCGAGCCATTGGATCTCCGCGGAGGGCCTCAAGGCGACATGCGGGCCGTGACGCATGTCACGGCCCGCAGGGGGAACCGGACGGCATTCCGGAAAGACGCGCCGCCCGCCCGGATGCCAGTTGATCAAGCGGACCACTGTACGTGCACGAGAGCCCGAGGTGGGGACGAGCGGGTGCCTCAGCCCGCCTGGGCGAACTCGTTCGCCAGGCGGGGGATGTAGTCGGCGAGGGCGGGGGCCCAGCAGCCGTAGGAGTGGTCGCCCTTGCAGGTGGGCGACAGGGCGGAGCCGTTGCCGTAGTTGACGAAGCGGTTCGGGATGCCCAGGTGGTTCAGGCGGTTCGCGACGTTGGTGGAGGCGACCGCCGTCTTGCCGTCGATCAGCCCCTGGTTTCCGGTGTAGAGGGTGACCCCGGTGCCGGCGAGCTTGCCCAGATTGGCGAGCGAGGCGGGGTTGGCCTCGTTCCATTTCCGGTCGTTGAAGATCGCGTACGGCGAGCCGAAGATCGCGTCGCTGTCCACCACCGGTCCGTAGCCGGTGCAGTCGCCGGTACCCGAGGTGGTGGAGGCGCACCAGGCGCCGGTCAGGTTGAGCTCCGTGGCCAGCACCGCGGCACGGACCTCCCACAGGCCGAAGTCGATGCCCCCGGACAGGGAGGCGACGCGCCCGAACAGGTCGGGGCGGGCCTGGGCGTAGTGCAGGGCCCCGAAGCCGCCCATGGACAGGCCGACGACCGCACGATGGCCGCGGTCGGGCTGGGTCCGCAGGTTGGCGTCGATGAAGGGGACCACCTGCAGGAGGTGGAAGGTCTCCCAGTTGGCGGCGCCCTCGGCGGTGTTCTGCATGTGCCAGTTCGCGTACCAGCCCTTCAGACCGCCGTCCGGTACGACGGTGATCATCCGGTCGTCCCGCAGGGCCGGGGCCGCGGCGGCGTCGTTCACCGTGCCGCCACCCCCGTGCAGGAAGTACGTCACCGGCCAGCGCTTGCCGGGCTCGGCGTAGTAGCCGCTCGGCAGGAAGACGCGTACCTTGTGCCGGCCGGAGAGCTGCGGCGTGGTGACGGTGAGGGTGAAGTCGGTCTCCGAGCGTACCTCGGTGGCTCCGGCGACCTGGGTCAGACCCTGCCCGTCGGTGAAGGCCGGGATCGTGGGTACATCGGCGACGCCGACGGCGTGAGCCGCGGAGCCGGTGAGGGCCGTCGCCGCGACCGCCGCCGCGGCGGCGGCGGTCAGCGCGGTGGCCCGTATCGCGGCGCGGAAGCCGGTCGTGCGGGTGAGCAGGGATCGCACGGTGGTTCCCCCTTCCGTGAGGCTGGTCTTGCAGCGGGACAAGGGCATGGTCAGGGGCTGGGCCAGGGCCAGGGCCAGGGCCAGGGCCAAGGCCAGGGCCAGGGTCAGGACGGCGTCTCGCACAGGGCGCTGGTCAGGGTCTTGTACATCTGCGCGCCGGGGATGTTCGTGGCGAGATGCGCGTTGGTCACGACGGAGGCGTGACGTCCGTCCTCGGTCACGAGCGTCTGCGAGTAGTAGCCCGGGACGGCTCCGTCGTGTCCCCAGGCCGTGCCGCCGCAGGGCAGGGCGAACTTCAGCATCCCGAGGCCGTAGCCGTTCCCCGAGCCCGGCTGCCCGAGCTCGAAGGTCTTCTCCATCTCGGCGAGGTTCGCGGGCGAGAGCGCCGTACCGTCGACGATCGCCTGGTAGAAGGCGGTCATGTCCCGGAGCGTGGAGAGGACGGCGCCGGACCCGTAGAAGGTGGACGGTTCGAACGCCGTCCCGTCCAGCCAGAAGAAGAACGAGCCGATCCGGGTGCCCCGGTAGCCGTGGATCGCCGGGCTCGGCACGGCGCGGTCCGTGGGGGCGGGGAAGCGGGTGTGGGCCAGGCCGAGCGGCTGGATCACCTGCTGGGTGACGGCCTGGTGTAGGGGCAGGCCGGTGATCTTCTCGATCAGCATGCCGAGGATCTCGTAGTTGGTGTTCGAGTACTGGAAGGCGGCGCCGGGCTGGGAGGCCGGGGCGAAGCGCAGCCCGTCCTTCACCAGGGCCGCGAGGGTGTACGAGCCGTCCGGGCGGGCCTGCGCGAGCGGGAGGCCGTTCACCGGTATGCCGCTGGTGTGCTGGAGGAGGTGCCGGATCGTGATCCGGTTCCCGTCGTGGCCGTTCACGGAGACCACACCGGGCAGGTGCTGCTCGATGGGGTCGTCGAGGCCGATCCCGTTGGCCTCCGCGAGCTTCAGTACGGCGACGGCGGTGAAGGTCTTCGACTGGCTCCCGACGCGGTAGTACTCGTCCGGGCCGATCGGATCGTTGGTGTTGATGGTGGCCGTGCCGGTGGAGAGGTTCCACGAGGCGTCGCGGGTCCCCGCGTACACGCCCGCCCCGGGACCGCCGCCCGCCTTGAGCTCGTTCAGGGCCGCGAGCGTGGCGGCATGGTCCGCGGTAGCCCGGGCCGGGGTCCGCGCCTGGGTCTGTGCCTGCGCCTGGTTCCGCGCCTGTGCGGCCGTGGGCACCGCCAGGAGGGCTCCGGCCACACCGAGGACGAGCGAGAACCGTAGCGCGGTGAGCTTCAACTTCATCGAACCTGCTCCTCATGGAGGGAATCGTCTGCCGGACGTACCGGCCTTGCTGGAATCGCCGGAAGGGGATGGGCTTCGACGTGCGTCGCCACCGGTCTCAGGACCAGCTCTGGTACGGAAGGCTGTTGCACGTCCAGGTACGGAGGCCCTGGGAGCTGTCGTCGATGCAGCGCGAGGTGTGCTGGTTCTGGAAGCGGACGGTGCCGTCGCCCCAGACCTGGACCCACCAGCTCTGCTCCGGGCTGGAGTTGCAGGCCGCGGTGTGGAAGCTGCTGTTGGTGTTCTCGATGCAGCGGCCGGTGTTGATGTTCATCAACTGGCGCGTCCCGTCACCCCAGACGCGCACGCTCCACCGCTGCGGATTCGAGCCGTTGCAGCTCCAGGCGCGGAAGCCGTTGCTGGTGTCGTCCAGGCACAGACCCGTGGCCTGGTTCTGGAAGGACTGGACGGCGTCGTACGTCGTCGCCCGGCCGGCGGGGCCGGAGGCGGCGGCCGGAGCGCCGGTCGCCGGGGTGAGGGGGGCGAGGGCAAGGGCCCCGCCGAGCAGGAGCGTTGTCGTGACGCGCATGTGATCCGTCGTCTCCTTCGTGTCAGCTGATCGCGGGGCCGGGGCCGTTGAGCCACGCCCACTGGGCCCAGTCGGTGAAGCCGGTCTGCCAGGTGTGGTAGACGCCCGCACGGCTGGTCCCGAAGACCTCCATGCGGCCGTCGGCGTTGGTTGCGGCGGTGATGTCCGTGCCGCCGGTGCCGATGGTGACCCAGTCACTGAACGGTGCGTTGATCCCGGTCTGCCAGGCGTGGACGGCGATCTCACCGCTGATGGCGAAGACCTCCACCCGGCCGTCTGCGGTGCGTTCGCTGGTGAGCTTCGCGTTGGCCGGTCCGCCGGTTCTCACCCAGCCTGACCAGGAGGTCGGGCTTTCCTGGTACCGGTGGAAGATCGCCTCCGGCCCGGAGGCGAAGACCTCGAGGCGCCCGTCGGCATTGTGGTCCACCGTCAGATCCTGGCCGCCGCCTCCGAAGTGTTCCCACGCGGACCAACCACCGTTGGGGGCGAGCTGGTACTGGTGCTCGAAGACCTTGCCGTTGAGAGCGAATGCCTCGAGGCGCCCATCGGGGGACTTCTCCATTTCCAGACGGGCGTCGACGGGACCGCCACCGGTGAACTCCCAGCCCGACCAGCCGGCGTTCGGCGCGGTCTGGTAGCGGTGGTACACGCCCTTCGGTCCGGAGGCGAAGACCTCGATGCGGCCGTCGGCATTCGTTCCGGCGGCGATGTACCGACCACCGGTGCCGAATCCCTGCCAGCCGGACCAGTCCCCGGACGGGCCGGTCTGATAGATGTGCTCGGCCACGTCGCCGTTGATCGCCAGCAGCTCGAGGCGGCCGTCGGCGTTGGGCACGATCGCCATCTGCGCGTTCCGCGGACCGCCGAGCGGCCGCCAGGCCGACCAGTTGCCGTTCACCTCGTTCTGCCAGGCGTGGTGCACCCCGTCAGCTCCGGCCGCGAAGGTCTCCAGCCGGCCGTCGGCCGATCGTGCCGACACCACGCGGCCCGTCTCGGCCGGGCTGACCGCGTGAGCGGAAGGAGCCTCGGCAACCCTCTTGTAGCGGTACGGAGCGGCGGTGAACTGGCCGCCGCTGGTGGTGTAGTTGATCGGCCGCTCATATCTGACGGACCCCGCCCCGCCCATCTCCTCCATGGTGAAGAAGCGGGTGTGCGCTTGGTCCAGCCGGCGAACAACACGACATGCCCCGCGTCGCCGCCGGTTCCCGGCCCGAGGGTGCCGACGGCGTCACCGGGCCGCAGATCCTCCCAGGCGATCGGGTCCAGGAACTCGGAGAGGGTGACCGTACTGGGAGACGAGGGCAGGTGCAGTGCCATGGAGACGAAGCCCGAGCAGTCGGTGCGGAAGCGCCTGCCTTCCAGGTCCGGGTAGGAGTCGCCCTGGTTGTAGTAGACGTTCAGATCCACCCAGTGCTGGGCACGGAGAAGGATCTCGTCGCGGGTGATCGGGCCGCCCACGTCCGACTGGATGCGCTGGGCGGAGCGGAGGCCGACGCCGATTCCGGCGGCACTGGCCCCGGATCCCGTCGCGAGGACGCCTGCGCCGGCGAGAGACATCGCAGCCGAAAACCCACCGGCGGCTCTGAAAAGCGCTCTGCGGGAGGGATGGTGTGCGCTCACAACGGGCTCCTGGTCGGTAGCGGTACGAGGCACTTGCGGAAGAGGGGGACCCGCCGTGGTCGCGCCGGGTCACGGTGTGACAGCGCCGAAAGCTACCGAGAGGGACACGGCCCGGGGATCCGGAGAATTACGGATGGTCACCCGCAGCCCCTCCCGCTAGGACGCGGCGAACTTCATCCGCACATCCATGAGTTGCCTTCGCGGCGGACGACCTAGACGACACGGGCCGGTTCTGTCAGTCCGGAAGGTTCCGGGTACTCCTCCCGGGCCGGGATCGCTAACTTCCAAACCGCCGGTGCCGCTGGGGCGGCAGCCCGGTCACCAGCCAGCCCGCCCACAGGAGGTCACCTTGACCACGCAGGACCCCACCCGCAGGAGCATCCTCAAGTCCGCCGGCGGGCTCACCGCCGCGGTGGCCCTCGGAGCCGGCGGCGTTCTCGCGTCGGCGTCGTCGTCGGCGGCCGCCGACGACCTGCGCGTCACGGAACGCAACGAGCAGGATCACCGGATGTGGTACTACCGGTTCCAGACCTCCGCCATCGGCGGCTGGACCCCGGCCGTCAACGTGCTGCTCCCCGACGGCTACCACACCAGCGGGCGCCGCTACCCCGTCCTCTACCTGCTCCACGGTGGCCTGGAGGACTTCATCACCTTCGACCGGTTCCACGACATCCGGGGTCTGACCGCCTGGAAGGACCTCATCGTCGTGATGCCTGACGGCGGGCGCGCCGGCTGGTACTCCAACGCGGTGAGCTCCAACATCGGCGCCCGCAACTGGGAGCACTTCCACATCGGCCAGCTGATCCCGTGGATCGACGCGAACTTCCGCACCTACGCCGAGTACGACGGCCGCGCCGTCTCCGGGTTCTCCATGGGCGGCTTCGGCGCCCTGAAGTACGCGGCCAAGTACTGGGGCCACTTCGCCTCGGTCAGCGCCCACTCCGGTCCGGCCAATCTGCGCGGCGGCAACGGTGACCTGGTCACCCACTGGGCCAACGCCTCCTCCGCAGCGGTGGAACTCAACGGCGGCAGCGTCTACGGCGTGCCCTTCTGGGACCAGGCCCGGGTCAGCGCGGACAACCCGTGCGAGCGCATCGAGAGCTACCGGAACAAGCGGATCTTCCTGGTCGCCGGCACCAGCCCCGAGGACATCCAGGGGTACGCCAACGAGAAACTGGTGCTCGCCACCCAGCGGGAGTTCAAGTGGAACCTCGACCGCGTGGGCATCCCCTACGAGCAGCATGAGGTGGACGGCGGCCACTACGTCCGCCGGAACCTGCTGCAGGACGACATCAACGGAGTCATCGACCGCCTGCGCAAGGCGTGACGGGGAGACCTCGCATGATGTCCGTCCTTTCCCGATCCCAGTCCGGGCGGGTGCTCGGGCTTCTTCTCGCACTGACCGTGATCCTCGGACCGGGGCTCGCCGTCGCCTCACCGGCCGGGGCGCAGACCGCCTCCTCCCCGGTCCCGGCCCGGACCGCCGGGTTCGCAGCCGCCTGTCCGACCGCCGGTGACATCACCCAGTACTACAGCTGGGAGCACAACGGCATCGACATCGCCAACGACCGCGGCACCCCGATCTACGCGGTCGGCGACGGTCAGGTGACCATCTCGGGATACGAACCCGGCTACGGCCAGTGGATCCGCATCCTGCACCCCGACGGCACCATCACCGAGTACGGCCACATGTACCAGCGGGACGTCCAGCAGGGCGACCGCGTGAGCGCCGGGCAGCGGATCGCGCTGATGGGCAGCGAGGGCCAGTCCAGCGGGCCCCATCTCCACCTTCGGGTATGGGGGAACGCGGGCGCGTCCGTGCGTGTGGACCCGATTCCCTACCTGGCGGAACGCGGCATCGACATGCCCTGCGTCCCCGGCGGCCATCCCGGTCCGGCGCCGTTGGTGTATCCGGCGGAGTCGGGTCGTGTGGTGTCGGCGCGGTCGGTGGACGGGCGTCTCGAGGTGTTCGCGGCGGGTGCGGACGGTGTGCATCACGCCTGGCAGGAGAGCGCCAACGGTGCTTGGTCCGCGTGGGAGTTCATCGCCGGGCCGAGGGGTGCGGAGTTGGCGATCGGGCCGAACGCCGACGGGCGTCTCGAGGTGTTCGCGATCAACGGGCAGTTCCTTCAGCACCGTTACCAGAACCAGCCCTCGGGTGGCTGGTCGGACTGGGAGAACTTCGGCGAGGGCGGCCGTGACATCGCCGTGGGTTCCAATGGCGACGGGCGGCTCGAGGTCTTCGCCTCCGGCCCCCAGGCCGTGTTCCACCGGTTCCAGACGGCCGCCAACGGTGGCTGGTCGGGCTGGGAAGGGACCGGTGGTGGTCCGGGGGAGAGCCGTGTCGAGTTGGCGAAGGCGCCGGACGGCCGCCTTGAGGTCTTCGCTCTGAACGGTGAGGTCTTCCGGCATCTGTACCAGGAGTCCGTGAATGGTCGTTGGTCCTCCTGGGAGGACTTCGGCATCGGCGGTCGTGACGTGACGGTCGATCACAACCTGGACGGCCGGCTCGAGGTGTTCGCCTCCGGGCCCGTCGGGGTCTTCCACCGGTACCAGACCGGTCCGTCGAGTTGGTCGGGCTGGGAGGAGACCGGCGGTCTCGCGAACGCGCAGTTGACGAGTCAGCGCGCCGTGGACGGCCGGGTCGAGGTGTTCGCCCTCAACGGCAGCGATGCCCAGCACATGTGGCAGACCGGGGTGAACAGCCCGTACCACGCGTGGGAGTCCTTCGGCGGCGGCGGTACGGAGATCACTGCCGTGGCCAATGCCGACGGTCGGATCGAGGTCTTCGGGACCAATCCCACCGGGGTCTACCACAGCTGGCAGACCGATTACTCCACCTGGTCCCAGTGGGGCTGGCTCAAGGACACCGCCGGACCGGCGATCAACTGAGGAGAAGGCAGATGAGAGCCACACGGCGCGCTCGAAGAGCGCCCCACCGCGTCATCCTGGCCGCGTTCGCCTCCCTGTGCGTGGCGGCGGGAATCATGGCGGGCGCCACACAGCCGGCCTCCGCCGCCGTCGGGAGCGACCTGTGTGCGGAGGTCGGGTACAACGCCGGCTTCCGGGGCGAGGGCCTGGTCACCGCGGTCGCTGTCGCCCTGGCGGAGTCCAGCTGCAACCCGCAGGCGTACAACGTCACGAACAACAAGCCCCCGTCCACCGACCGCGGTCTGTGGCAGATCAACGACTACTGGCATTCCGAAGTCAGCGACGCCTGTGCCTACGACGCGCAGTGCAATGCGAACGAGACCTTCCGGATAGCCTCCGGGGGCAGGGACTGGAGCCCTTGGTCCACCTACAACCAGAACCACCATCTGCGGCACATGGACACGGCGCGCGCCGCCGTGGACCGTCTTGGCCACCCCGGGCCCGGTCCCGCGCCGCTCGTGTATCCGGCGGAGTCGGGTCGTGTGGTGTCGGCGCGGTCGGTGGACGGGCGTCTCGAGGTGTTCGCGGCCGGGGCCGACGGTGTGCATCACGCCTGGCAGGAGAACATCAACGGCACGTGGTCGGCCTGGGAGTTCATCGCGGGACCCAAGGGAGCGGAGCTGGCGATCGGGCCGAATGCCGACGGCCGACTCGAGATGTTCGCGATCAACGGCCAGTTCCTTCAGCACCGTTACCAGAACCAGCCCTCGGGCGGTTGGTCGGGCTGGGAGAACTTCGGTGAGGGTGGCCGTGATGTCGCTGTCGGTTCCAATGGTGACGGGCGGCTCGAGGTCTTCGCTTCCGGTCCGGAGAACGTGTTCCACCGGTTCCAGACGGCGGCCAACGGCGGCTGGTCGGGCTGGGAAGGGACAGGCGCCGGTCCGGGGAAGAGCCGTATCGAGATGGAGAAGGCGCCGGACGGCCGGCTCGAGGTGTTCGCCCTGAACGGTGAGGTCTTCCGGCATCTGTACCAGGAGTCCGTGAATGGTCGTTGGTCCTCCTGGCAGGACTTCGGCATCGGTGGTCACGATCTGACGGTCGACCACAATCAGGACGGCCGGCTCGAGGTGTTCGCCTCCGGGCCCGTCGGGGTCTTCCACCGGTACCAGACCGGTCCCACGAGTTGGTCCGGCTGGGAGGAGACCGGCGGTCTCGCGAACGCGCAGTTGACGAGTCAGCGCGCCGTGGACGGCCGGGTCGAGGTGTTCGCCCTCAACGGGAGCGATGCCCAGCACATGTGGCAGACCGGAGTGAACGCGCCCTACCACCCCTGGGAGTCCTTCGGTGGCGGTGGCACGGAGATCACTGCCGTGGCCAATGCCGACGGTCGGATCGAGGTCTTCGGGACCAATCCCACCGGGGTCTACCACCGCTGGCAGACCGACTTCTCGGCCTGGTCCCAGTGGGGCTGGCTCAAGGACACCGCCGGACCGGCGATCAACTGACGGCAACGTTGCTCTGGAGCCCTCTCGTGCGTCACATCAGCAGGCGCGACCTGCTGCGCGCGGCCGGAGCGGGAGCCCTCGGGCTCCCGCTCGCGGGCCGTGCCGCGGCAGCGGCCTCCGTCCCGGGTCCGGCGTCCCAGTGGGTGGGCGCCGGTTCCTTCACCCACGTCTACGACCCCTCCGTGCCAGGCCGGCGCCGCTACCTCAACGACCACACCCTGGTCCGGGCGAACGGCCGGTGGCACCTGTTCGGCATCGTCGGGGACGGCGCGGCACCCGGCGAGGCACCGGACAGTGCCGCGGAGGTCTCCTTCGCGCACGCCTCGGCGCCCGCCCCGTACGGCCCTTGGACCACCCACGCCGACGCGCTGACCGTCGACCCGGATTACCACGGCGAGGAGCACCTGTGGGCCCCGCATGTCATCGAGGCCGGCGGCAGGTTCTGGATGTTCTACGCGGGCGGCGGCGCGAGCGGCGCCGCGATCAGCCTCGCCACCTCGGACGACCTGTTCACCTGGACGCGCGAGCCGTCCGGCCCGCTGTTCCGCGGGATCGTGGCCCGCGACCCGATGGTGCTGCGGGCCGGCGGCGAGTGGGTCATGTACTACACGGAACTCTCGGGCCCGGGCGGCCGGCACGTCGTGGCCCACCGGCGCTCCGCCGACCTGGTGCACTGGAGCGAGCCGGGCGTCGCGTTCACCGACGCGACCACGGACGCGACCGTCTCGGTCACCGAGTCGCCGTACGTCGTCGAACGGGACGGCTGGTACTACCTGTTCATCGTTCCGAGGGGCGGCTACGAAGGTACGGACGTGCTGGCGTCCCGGGATCCCTTCCGCTTCGACCTCGCCGGGTACGCGGGCCACGTGGCCGGTCACGCCGTGGAGGTGATCGCCTACGGGGAGGACTGGTACGTCAGCGCCGCGGGCTGGTTCCGCCAGGGGCTGCGGGTGGCGCCCCTCCGGTGGCGGGAGACGCCACCGCCGTGGCAGAGCCCGGACAACCCGGTGGCCGGACTCGACGCCGCCGGCCGCCTCACGGTGTTCGCGCTCGACGCCTCCGACCACTCGATGCTCCGGCGCGTCCAGCTCGACCCGGACACCGACACCTGGTCGCCGTGGGAGACGTTCGGCGGGCCGGCCGGTGCGGTGCCCGCGCTCGGCCGCAACGCCGGCGGCACGCTCGAGGTGTTCTCGCTCGCCCCGGAGGGAGCCAACCTCCACCACCGGGCCCAGCGGCCGGACGGCGGCTGGTACGACTGGGAGGAGTTCGGTGGGCCGGCCGGAGCCGCCCCCGCCGTGGCCCGTGGCGCCGACGGCAGGCTGGAGGCGTTCGCCCTGAGCCCCGGCGGCGCGTCCGTCGCCCGGCGGCGGCAGGCGGCGCCGGGATCCCGGGCCTGGGACCCGTGGGAGGCGGGCTTCGGCGGCGCCGCGGGCGCGCCACCGGTGGTCGCGGCCCATGCCGACGGCCGGCTCGAGGTCTTCGCCCTCGCTCCCGGCGGCGCCGGGATCTTCCACCGGTGGCAGCAGACCCCGGGCGGCGCCTGGACCCCCGCGTGGCAGCGCTTCGGCACCGCGTCCGGCGCCGCGCCGCGCGTGGCCGGGGACGGCAGCGGCCGGCTCACCGTCGCCGCGATCGGACCGTCGGGCGTGGGAACCTTCGGCCGTCGGCAGTCCGTACCGAGCGGAGGCTGGGACGAGTGGCTGCCGTTGTTCGGCTGGAGCGCCGCCGCCCCGGCGTTCGCCGTCAACGCGGACGGTCGCCTCGAGGCGTTCTCGCTGACGCCCGACGGCGCCCGGCTCGGCCACCGCTGGCAGACCGTCCCCGGCGGAAGCTGGGCTTCCGGAGGGGAGTTCGGGGAGCCCGGGATCAGGCTCGCGGCCACGCCGGCCGTCGCCTGCGATGCCACCGGGCGCACGCACGTCTTCGCCGTCACCACCGACGGCAGGATGCGCACCCGCGTCCAGGACCGGCCGAGCGGCGGGTGGCGGCCATGGGCGGCCTTCGGCGACCGGACGGTCGCACCCGTCGTATCGGGCCGTCCCGCACGCTGAACCCGGAGTGCGGATCGCGCCACGCGAAAGGGGGGAACGGGCGGTTCCGCGGGTCGGTGGCCCCCCGGACACGGTGACCTTCCCCACCCCGGCAGGTCCCGTACGCGACGTCCGCGACCGGGGGCGCGAGGGCCGGTCCCGCACGGCCGCCACCCGGTGGCGGTAGGCCGCGCACGCGCGCCGCGGCACGACAACTTCCCCCGAACCGCGCGGCAGAGAGCCGAAAACGACACCGAACCGCCGTCGCCGGACGAGGGCCGGAACGACCGGGGGACACCGGGGGAACCACCCGCGAGGAGAGGATCGAGGAGCCTCCCGGCAAGGGGCTCGGAGAGCCTCCCGGGGCAGCAGATGCGGGCTGTCCGACCCGGCGGGCCGTCCCGGCCGAAGTGGCTGAACTGCGCCGATGAACTCCCTTGAGAGATGAGTATTGTTCCACTCGTCGGTCCGGCACGACGCGTGGAACGGGGGGAGCGGTGAGCGGGGTAGTCGTCCACATGCCGCAGGGGTGCAGTGGCGCCGAAGGCGGCGAACCGTACGGCGAGGCGGTGACGTTACGGCTCGGACCGGGCGAAGTCGCCCGCTTCGGACGCGGATCCGCGAAGATCCCCGTGGAGCTCCGCCTCGCCGACGCGGCGATCTCCCGGCTCGCGGGGGAGATCCGCGTGGCCGACGACCACTGGCAGCTGACGAACCACAGCACCACCCACAGCTACCTCGTGGAGAACCCGGAGGGCGCCGGGGAGTACCTGAGGGTCCCGCCCCGCCGGGTCGGGGCACCCGTCCCGTTCGAGTTCTCGCGCGTCGTGCTGCCCACCCGCAGCGACGTCCCCGTCTCCTTCCAGGTATTCGCTCCCGATCACGTCTACCTCGACCCGGACGCCATGGGTGCCCCCTTGGGGCGCCTCACGGTCACCGCGTACTCGCTGGACGAGACGGCCACCTACTTCCTCGTGCTCCTCGCGCTCTGCGAACCGCGCCTGCGCGACCAGTCCCGCGTCGCGGTCCCCACCACGCCCCAGATCGTCGAACGGCTCAGGAGCCACGTCGTCTGCGCCACCCTGACCGCGCGAGCGGTCAGCTCGCACATCGACTACCTCGCCGAGGAGAAGCTGCGCATCGGCGCCTCGGACCCGCGCGAACCCGGCAAGGGCGACCGCCGCAACGGGAAGCGGGAGGAGATCGTCGGGCTCGCCCTGCGGTTCGGGCTCGTGCGCGAGGAGCACCTGATGCTGCTGCCACCCCTGACGGGGGCCGGCGGGCGGGAGCGGCAGACCGCGCGATGACGACGCCCCACACCCTGCACGACATCTCGGAATGCGACGGTACGGACCTGCTCCCGCCCGGCCACCGGGTGCGGGGCTGGACGATCACCGACCTGATCGGGGCCGGAGGCTGGTCCACGGTCTACGCCGCACGTTCCGTCGACCGGTACCCGGTCCGGACCGGCCGGGCCCCCGCGCACCCGACCGCGGCATCCGCCGACGTGGCGCTCAAAATCATGCCGACCGCCGGGTACGCCCCGCGCCAGACGCGCAGGATCGTGGAGTCCGCCCGCCGGGAGGTCGAGCTGGGACGCAGGGCCGGGCACGCGCGGCTGATCCGGCTCCTGGACTCCTTCGTCCTGGAGGCACCGGACCGCCCCGCCCTGGACGGCGCGATCGTGCTGGTCATGGAGCGGGCCGCGGGCAGCCTGCGGGAACTCCTGGATGCCGGGGTGGCCGAGGCCGACCGCGCCCGGCTGATCACGGGGATCTGCGAGGGACTCGCGCACCTCCACCGGTCGGGCTGGGTCCACGCCGACCTCAAGCCGGAGAACGTCCTGCTGGACGGCAGCGGCTGCGTGAAGCTCTCGGACTTCGGGCTCGCCACCCAGATGACGGGAACGCACGGGTACGCGCCTCCCATGGGCACCTTGGACTACCTTCCGCCCGAGCGCTGGCGGGCACCCCTCGGGGAGCTGGGCGTGAAGGTCCGCCCGAGTGCCGACATCTGGGCCCTGGGCATCATCATCCACGAGGTGTTCGGCTCCGGGGCCTCCCCGTTCTCCGGCGCCACGCCCATGGCGCGCGGCGCCGCCGTCCAGGAGTACGGCGAAGGGCGCGCGCCGCTGCGCATGGACCAGGCCGTGCCGCCGTTCTGGCGCGAGCTCGCCGCCGACTGCCTCGCACCGACCCATTCGGCGCGTGCCCCGCACACCGCCGAGAGCCTGCTCGCCCGCATCACCGCCGAACGGGAGGTGCGGGGGAGGGGCGCGGGACGGCTGTGGAGCCGGGCCCGCGCCGCGATCCTCACCACCGCGTTCTGCGGGATCGCCGGTACGACCCTGTGGTCGGACGCGGCACGGGCGGGCTCCTCCGCGCTGGACGCCCTGGAGGGCGCTGCGGCCGGCACGATCCGGGTCTTCAACGCGGAGAAGGGCTGCCAGGAGCGGGCCGACCGGGATCCGCAGTGCAGTCTGGGCCTGGCGATCGACCCGATGCGCCAGTACACCGCGGACAACGTCGTAGCGTCCCGGGTGTGGCACGGCGACGTCCTCGCGGTCGACTGCCAGTTGCCCGACGGCCGGGCCATCATCGACGAGGCGGACCAGCAGTCCACCCGGTGGTTCCACGTCCGCCTCCCGGCCGGCTCCACACCCGCCACGGCGTGGCTCCCCGCCGTGCGCACGAAGGACCGCCCGGCGCTGCGAGGCTGCCCGCACCCCGCGACCGGTCGCTGACGCTCCCTTCAGCCCGACAGCGCGGACACGCCCGAATCCTCGAAGAAGGCGCCATCGCACAAAAGAACTAATGGACAAGCCGAAGTATCCCAAGCATTTGCCCGGTGTGTCCCGAAAAGGATGAATGTTGAGCTGATGTAAACAATGATCGGATCGCTCTCCGGCGCCTCCCCATAAAAGGAGTCAGACCATGAGGCCACTGCGCCGCCACCGCCAGGCTGCCACCCTGCTCGCCGCGCCCGCGTTCGCCCTCACGTTCGGCGGCCTGGCAGCCACCCCCGCTCACGCCGCCACCACCGATGTGGCCTGTTCCCCCGCCGCCCTCATCCAGGCCATCACCACCGCCAACAGCACCCCCACCACGTCCGACACCCTCAATCTCGCCCGCGACTGCACCTACGGCTACGCCGAGCAGGTCGCCGGACCCGGCCGGTCCGCGCTTCCGCAGATCACCAGCCCGATCGTCATCAACGGGCGCGACGCCACCATCGCCCGGGACGACGACACCGGCAACGAATTCCGCTTCTTCAACCTCCCCCCCACCACCGGCGGGAACCTGACCCTCCGGGACGTCACCCTCACCAATGCCGAAATCGGAGGAGGGGGCCAGGGCGGGGCCATCCAGCTGGGATTCGGCACCGTCGTCTCCCTGAGCAACACCCGCCTCACCGGGAACACCTCCAGCAACGGAGGCGGCGCCATCCACAACAGCAACGGAACCCTCCGCGTCGAAGGTTCCTACTTCAAGGGCAACAACACCGAAGCCGGCCACGGCGGTGCCATCCTGAGCAGCGGCGCCACGCGCGTGGACCTCAGCGTCTTCACCAACAACTCCACCGGCTCCGTCAGCGGTGGAAACGGCGGAGCCATCTCGCACACCAGCATCTCCGCGCCCTTCGCCCTGACCTCGAGCATCCTCACCGGCAACGAGGCGAAAGGCCTGGGTGGCGCCCTCTACAACAACAGTTCCTCCGCGACCGTCTCCGACAGCCAGATCCGCAGCAACGACGCCAGAACCGGCGGGGGCATCGCCAACTTCGGCGGGCTCACCATCAACATGCTCACCACCATCCGTGGCAACACCGGGGCCTTCTCCGGTGGCGGCATCTACAACTTCGGCACGCTCAACACCCGCAACACCGTCATCGACAGGAACGCGGCCACCCAGGGAACCGGCGGTGGCCTTCACAACCAGGGCGACGCGACGCTCACCGACTCCCGCGTCACGCGCAATACCGCGGCCCACGCCCCCGGCGGCGTCCACAACGAAGGCGGAAGCATCACCCTCAACCACACCACCATCGAGAACAGCAACCCCGGCAACTGCGATCCCGCAAACCCCGCTGTCACCGGCTGTACCCAATAGGTCCACGCACGCCCAAGAGCTGCGGGAAGATCCAACTTCCCGCCCGCGGCCCTTCCCTTGTCGACCGGACCTGCGTAGTTTCGCCCCGCCGGGCAGCACCGCCCGGCGGTATCGACACGGGGGAGAGCGATGAGAGGCATACGCGGAACACGCACCACACGGGGCCGCCTCGCGGTGGCCGCCGCGACCGTGCTGGCCGTGGCCATGGGCCTGCCGGCCACGCCGGCCGCCGCACACGACAGCCACGAACCCCTGCTCGCCGCCCTGCGCGCCGAGGCGGGGACCGCCGTCGGCGGCGACGGGATCCCCGGGGTGATCGCCCGCACCTACAAGGACGGGGTCTCCTGGACCGGCACCGGAGCCACGGACGCGGGAACACCCGAACGCAATCCGGACAGCCCCTTCCGGGCCGCCTCGATCACCAAGATCTTCACCGCGACGACCGTGCTCCAGCTCGTCGCCGAGGGCAAGGTCAGCCTCGACGACGACGTGTTCGGCCTGCTGGGCCCGGTCCTGAAGACCAACCTCGTCGCGGGCTGCAACCCGAGCACCGGGCAGTGCTTCAACCCGCCGCCCGGCAGCCCGCCCATCACCGTACGGAACCTGCTCCAGCACTCCAGCGGCGTCTTCAACTACCTCGGCGACCTGGGGGTGCTGGCGAGCGCCGGCAGCAGCTTCCCCAACCTGCCCGACTACTCCGCCCAGCAGCTCGTCGACGAAGGCGCCTCCCACGGACCGCAGTTCGCGCCGGGCGCCGGGATGCACTACAGCAACACCAACTACGTCCTGCTCGGCATGGTCATCGAGCGGGTGACCGGTCACCCGTGGGCCGACGAGGTCACCCGCCGGGTCATCCAGCCGCTCGGCCTCACCCACACCGTGCTCCCCGGATCCACGGCCACCCTGCCGACGCCCCACGACCAGTTCTTCACGAACTACCTCCGGCCGCGAGGGCTGTTCGGCCACCTCTCCCGTCCGGCCGCCGACTGGAACCCGTCCATCGGCGGCGCGGCCGGAGCCGTCGTGTCCACCAGCGGTGACCTGATCACCTTCATCCGCGCCCTGCTCGCCGGGCAACTCCTGCCCCCGGCGCAGCTCGCGCAGATGATGACCGACCTGAACTCCACCGGGGCCGGACCCTCCGGATCCCAACTCCCCGGCGTCCCCTGCGACCCGGCCCGGGCCTGGCCCGAGTGCATCGTCAACCCGGCCATCAGTACGGTCAGTTCGGGTGACAAGGCCACGCCCGGCTACTGGTACGCGAGTCGCCCCTGGAAGGCCGTCCAGGCCGACTACGGACTCGGGCTCACCCGCCGCACGATCACCTGCGCGAACGGCTCCACGGTCGTCCTGTACGGGCACAACGGCGGCGGATTCGGCTCGCTGAGCTACCTCTACTCCACGGCGGACGGCAGCCACGCCCTCGTGCTCAACATGAACGGCGACTGGCCGCTCTGGGAGCTGTACAGCCTGAACGGCATGCTGGCGGCCGAATTCTGCACCACCTGACGGCGTCCGGCGGCCGTCGGAGAGACACCTGAGAGGGGTCTCTCCGACGGCCTACGCCAGGGCGGCCTGCCTACGCCACGGCGGGCCCGGGAGGCAGCAGCTCGGTGACGACGAAGGCGACCACGGCCGCCAGGATCACGACGGGCATCATGGCGGAGCTGCCGAGCAGCAGGATCACGAGCACCACGCTGCTCACCGGCAGCCGCAGCGTGGTGGCCGAGGCCGCCGCCATGCCGGCCGCCATCGCGGGTACGACTCCCAGACCCGGCAGGGGCCCGAGGAGGACGCCCGCCGCGGCCCCGAGGAAGAGCGCGGGGAACACGGGGCCGCCTCGCAGGCTGCCGAGGCAGAGCAGGTAGGCGGCGCCTTTGAACAGCAGGACGGCGAACAGCGCGCCGACCCCCCATGCGTGCGGGTCCGCGGCCAGTGCGGCGAGGCCGGCCTGCCCCGACGAGACGACGTCGCCGGGGGAGCGCCCCGTGATCAGCGCGTAGCCGGCGGCGCAGACCGCCGCGCCCAAGGCGCACAGGACGGTCCGTACGAGGGGCCGGGCCGCGACGTACGCGGCGATCGCCCGGGCCCCGCCCAGCAGGGGGTGCAGTACGAGGCCGAGGGCCACGGCGATGACCACCGCCCAGAGCACGTCCGCCACGTCCAGCCGGGGGAACGGCAAGGAGAGCTTCAGGGAGAGATCCCCCGTGGCCAGCCCTGTCCAGCGTCCGAGGCCGGTGAAGACCAGCGCCCCGACCCCGCTGGACAGCAGAGCCGGCAGCATGACCGCGAACAGCCGCGTCCCGCCCACGCCCGCCACCTCGATCAGCAGCACCGCGGCGATCAGCGGGTTGCCGAAGATCGCGGAGATGGCCGCGGCGGCTCCGGCCGCGCCCAGGAGGACGGTGCTCTGCGCGGTCGCCGGTGCCCGCGCGAGGTCGCGGAACACCAGGGCCAGGCCGCCGCCGAGTGCGATCAGAGGGGCCTCCGGTCCCAGAACCGCGCCGAACGGCAGGCTCGCCACCGCCGCGAGCAGGACTCCGGGCAGACCGGCCGACGAGGCGCCTCCCGTGTGCAGTCCGGACGCGGGGACGTGGCCGCCCGCTCCGGGCAGGTGCGTGACGACGAGGCCGACGACGGTCCCGGCGACGAGCAGCAGGGGGAGCGGCCACCACCAGGGCGGAGTGTCCCAGCCCATCGCCTGGGGGAGGTCCGCCCACAGCGCGTACTCCAGTTCGTGCAGCACGACGAGGAACCAGAAGGCGGCGAGGGACACCGGGATGCCGATGAGGGCGCAGAGGACGAGCGCCTTGAGGTAGCCGGGGCCGCGGAGGATGTCCCGCAGGACGTCCGCCTCCTGCGGCTGGGTCCCGGTACCGGACGGCGGGCCGGTCCGTCGGCTCCGGCCGGTCACGGCTCGTTCTCCGACGGCGGGGCGGCCTCCCCGCGCCTTCGCATCCCGATCCTGACGGCGCCGAAGAGGACTTTGGCGACGACTCCCACCACGATCAGGTCGGCGGCCATCTGCGCGGTGGTCAAGGCGCGGGCGACCTGGGTGGTGGGGGCGATGTCCCCGAAGCCCACGGTCGCGAACACCGTCATCGTGAAGTACAGCGCGTCGGTCCGGCTCAAGGGCTCCGAGAACGACTGCGGCAGCTCCTTGGAGAGCAGGAAGTACGACGCGGCGAAGAGGATCAGGAACAACGGCACGGCGGTCGCCAGTGCCTCGATGGCACGCAGCCTGGGGTACTCCGCACGCGCGATGGCGGCGACCTGCCAGGCGACCACACCGCCGAACAGCGCGAGACCGAGGGCCAGGAGCGCGACGGTGAGGACGCCGAACCCGCGCTCCAGGGGTGCCAGATAGAACAGCCCGGTCAGCAGGACGGCCGATGCGGTCGAGCGGAGCAGGCAACCCGCCACCAGGCGGCGCCGCCGCGGCGCCCGGAGCCCGCCCCTCTCGCCGTCGCTCATGACCACTCCTCGCACCGGACCGGGACCGTGCGGCGCATCCCTTGGCGGTCAGGGCTCTGCAGCCATTGCAGCATCCGCCACGGCGACCTGCATCTTCAGTATCCGGACCGCACCCGGTCCGGGCACGTCATGGGGTGAGCGGGGCCGCCAGGGACGGGTAGTCCAGGACCAGGCCGTCGTCGTCGAAGGTGATGTCCGCGCGGAAGCCGTCGGACTCGTAGCGGATGCGCGCGCCGTGCTCGGCGCGGCCGAGACGCGTGTACGTCTGCCGGTTCGCGCTGACCGCGAGGTCCGGGACCGAGACCCAGGCCATGAGGAAGTGGTGCGGCCCGGTTCCGGGCCGCCGGTGCAGGCCGTGGCGGAGCACGGGCATGGTGTTGGTCATCGGGCAGAGGCCCAGGTCGCAGTCGAGCGCGCCGTCGAGGTCGGGGCGGTGGGTGCCGTCCACGGTCCAGCGTCCGGAGTCGTGCCGCAGGTCCAGCTCGCGGGTCGACGCCGCCTCCTCGACCGTGACGCGGAGGCGCGAGGTCACGTAGCCGTCGGACGTTTCGAGCGCGTACGTCAGCCAGTACGGCTCGGGTTCCAGGCCGACGGCGCGCCCGCGCGCGGTCAGGGCGCCCGGACCGAGGTCGACCCAGGCGGTCGAGTAACCCGAGCCGGGGAAGACCTCCCACGTGCGGGCGAGGCGCCGGGATCCGCTCATGCCGTCAGCGTATCCGCCCGCGTGCGCGAGCCCGCCGGGCCCCGGGTGAGTGCCCCGTTCCTGTGCCCATCCTGCGGGCTTCCTTAAGGGACCTTGAAGAACGCCTCCGGATCGCCATTTCCGCTGGTCACCACCCTAGGGTCAGGGAACCGTCTCCCCTTCTCGCCGAGAGGTCCCCAGGCATGAGCCGCAGCAGAACCCCCGGAACTCCGTCCCGCGTCGAGGCGCGACGGAAGAAGACGGTGCGCACGCGCATCGTGCTGTCCCTCACCGCGGCGGGTGCGGTGGTGGCGGTCGGGGTCGCGGTAGCGGCCTCCGACGACGGGGCAGGTGGCTCCGGGGCGAAGGCCCGGGCGGTGGTCTCCGGTGGTCAGCCGTCGGCGGAATCCCCGTCCTCCACGCCCTCCGCACCCGCACCCTCCGCCGACACCGCGTCCGCGACGGGCGCGATGCCGTCGGCGGCGGCCGGGACCGACCCCACGGGATCCGCCGCCCCCGCGAAGTCGGCGACGGAGAGCCGCCCGGCTCCCGCGGCCCCGGCCGCGAAGCCCAAGCCGAAGCCCACCCGTACGTCCACCGGTACCACTACCACCGGCGGCGGTTCGGGCGGTTCGGGCGGTTCCTCCGGCTCCTCGGGTTCCTCCGCCGTGGAGTCCGCGGTCCTCGCCCTGGTCAACAAGGAGCGGGCCGCGGCCGGGTGCGGTGCGCTGGCCACGAACGCGAAACTGAGCGCCGCGGCACGGGCGTACAGCGACACCATGGCCCGCAGCGGGGTCATGTCCCACACCGGGCCCGACGGGTCCACCATGACCAGCCGCGTCGAGGCCGCCGGATACGGCTGGTCCCGCCTGGGCGAGAACATAGCCCGCGGCCAGGCGGACGCCGCCGCGGTGATGAAGGCGTGGATGAACAGCCCCGGCCACAAGGCCAACATCCTCAACTGCGGCTTCCGGGAGATCGGCATAGGTTTCCACAAGGGCGACGGCGGCCCCTGGTGGACGCAGGACTTCGGAACGGCCAGGTAGGAACAAGGAACAGGGAACAAGAACAGGGAACAAGGAACCCGCCCCCGCCCCCGCACCCACGGGGCCCCCACACGTCGTCCTCCGACCCGTACGCGGGTCAGGGGGACGTCGGCGTTGCCCGCACATCCGGGGGCAGTTCGCGGGCCGCCCCACGGGCCGGCCGACGGCCCGGGTCCGTTACGGGGGAGGCGGTGACGGGCGGCCGAGCGGGTCGGCCACTATGGGGCCGTGCCCCGAATTCCGCGCTACCTGCTCATATGGCTGTCGTGCACGGCCGCCAGCGTGACCGCCGTGCTCGGCACGGTCCAGTTCGTCGTCGGTTCGACCAGGCACACGCCCCCGGTCGCGCGGTCCGCCCCCGTGGTCATCGAGACGCCGCCGGCCTGGACGGCCGCCCCGGACCCGTCGCCGAGCCCGCAGTCCCCGGGCCCCACCGGCGCCGGTTCGCCCGTCGCGACCGAGCGGTCGTCGCCCCCGGCTTCGACGCCCGCCTCCGTGAAGTCCCCGACGGCAACGCCCCGTACGACGCCCCCCAAACTGTCCGTCGACTGCAACGGGGGCGGATTCGGCCTGCACACCGTCCCCTCGGAGGGCGGCAAGGTCACCGTGCGCTACGGCAGCCGTGGCGTGTGCCTGATCTCGGCGGTACCCGGCCGGGGATACAAGGCCGCCACGTCACAGACCGCGGACGACACCCTGGCCGTCACGTTCACCGGCGCGGACCACCGTTCGGTGATCACGGCGACGATCACCCCGTCGGCGAAGGCCAGCGTGCGCGAGACGTCCTTCTGATCCCTTGGTCCTGCTAATCCTTCTGATCCCTTTTCAGGGCGTTCGCCCCCTTGTGTACGCCTCTCACCCGAACCCCGGTGAAGCGGAAGGTGAGCTGTTCCTTAGGGGAACCTCAAGATCGCGCCCAGCCGGTTCCGGCGGCCCCCGGCGGTCCTATGCTCGCCTCAGCCGAACGGCCTTCGGTGCCCGGGCAACGACTGCCCCGGCACCCCCGAGGAGCCGCCGAGCCGCCGTGCCATCGGCTCCACCGATCCGGAAGGCGTTTCGCGCTTCCGTACTCCGAACCGTGCCCTGGGGTGTCTTCGCCTTGACTTCTCGCATACTCAGACCCGACCGTGCCACCCGCCGCACGCCGCGCCCGCGTTCCGCGGCCCCCCTGGCCGTGCGGCTGCCCCTGGTGGCGGCGGCCGTGGTCGCCGTCGGGCTGACCGCGGCGTGCGGTCCGTCCGCCCAGTCCGCCGGTGCCGCGGCGCCCGCCGCGGCCGGACAGCCGTTGCAGAGCCCCGGGGCCGCGACGGAGTCCGCGTCCGCCGAGGCGTCCCCGGCGTCCCCGACCGCGTCCGCCGCGTCGTCCGCGCCGCCGTCGGCGTCCGCGTCGGCCGGTACCCCGGCCGGCGCCTCGCCCGCCTCCTCGCGCGCCAAGCCCGCCCAGCCCGCCAAGCCCGCCCCCAAGCCGTCCCGCACCTCCGCCGCGCCCGCCCCGGCGGCCCGGATACCCGGCCCCGGCTACGACAGCTCGGCCGACGCGCAGAAGCTGATCGACGCGGCGCTGCGCGCGGCCAAGGCCGACGGCCGGACGGTGCTGCTCGACTTCGGCGCCAACTGGTGCGGCAACTGCAAGGCCGCCGACAAGGTGTTCGCCCAGCCGCAGACGGCATCGCTCCTCGGAGCCTCGTACCACCTGGTCAAGGTGGACATCGGCGGCAACAGCTCCGCCAACTCCGCCCTCCTGCGCAAGTACAGCCCCTCGGGCGGGACGTACAAGATGCCCGTCCTGGTCGTGGTCTCGGCGTCCGGCACGGTGCGCACCGACACCCACGTCACCGGCAACCCCGCCCTGACCTCGGCCGGCCTCGGCGCCTTCCTCCGGCAGTGGGCGTCATGAGGCCAAGGCCCCCGCGCTCCACGGCCCTGGCCGGTGCGGGCCTCGCGGTGGCGCTCGCCGGGTGCCTCTACGCCGCTGCGGGCGCCGCCTCCGGCGGCGACGGAGGCGACGGCAGCGGGGCGCCGACCGGTCCGGGGAGCGCCGCGGTCAGGCCCATGTCCGCAGCCGCGGTCGTGGACCCCGGGGTCCGGCCGCAGGCACCCGTGCTGACGGGCGCGGACCTGGACGGAAAGCCGGTCGGTCTCGCCGAGTTCCGGGGCCAGGTCGTCGTCCTCAACGTCTGGGGATCGTGGTGCGGGCCCTGCCGGGCGGAGGCCGACGACCTCGAGCGGCTCAGCGGGCAGACCCGCGCGCAGGGCGTCCGGTTCCTCGGGATCAACACCCGCGACCCGGACCGCGCGGCGGCGCGGTCCTTCGTACGCGCGCACGGCCTGGGGTTCCCCAGCCTCCACGACCCCACCGGCGAACTCCTGCTCCGCTTTCCGCCCGCGCTCCTCAACCCGCAGACCATCCCCTCGACGCTGGTGATCGACCGCCGCGGCCGGATCGCCGTGAGCATCGGGGGCGCGGTCACCGACGAGGAACTGAGCCCCTTGATCGCCCGCGTCGCGGAGGAGGCGGCATGACGGAACTCCTCCACGGGGCGCTGCTCGTGGCCGCCCCCGTGGCGTTCTTCGCGGGGCTGGTCTCGTTCCTCTCGCCGTGCGTACTGCCGCTCGTACCGGGCTACCTCAGCTACGTGACCAGCCTGTCGGTCTCCGACCTGGCGGACGCCCGCGGTGGGCAGCGCGGCCGCATGGCCGCCGGCGCGGCGCTGTTCGTCCTCGGCTTCACGGCCGTACTGGTCTCCGGCGGCGCCCTGTTCGGGTACTTCGGCCGCACCCTGCTGGCCCACCAGGAGGTCGTCACCCAGGTGCTCGGCGTCTTCACCGTGCTGATGGGGCTGTCCTTCATGGGCTTCCTGCCGGGTTTCACGCAGCGGGAGCTGCGCAGCCACCGGCGGCCCGTGCTCGGCCTGGCGGGCGCCCCGCTGCTGGGGGCGGTGTTCGCGGTCGGGTGGACCCCGTGCATCGGCCCGACGCTGGCCGCCGTACAGGCGCTCGCCTGGAGCGAGGCCAGCGCGGCCCGCGGGGCCCTGCTGATGGCGGCCTACTGCCTCGGGCTGGGCCTGCCGTTCCTCCTGGCCGCCCTGGCCTTCCGCCGGGCACTGGGCGCCTTCGGCCTGGTCAAACGGCACTACCAGTGGGTCCTGCGGACCGGCGGCGCCATGCTCGTCCTCGTCGGCGTGCTGCTGGCCACGGGCGTGTGGAACGACCTCGTGTACCGGCTCCAGTTGTGGAGCGCGGCCTACACGGCGGCCGTCTAGAGCCCTTCCTCTCCCTCACCTCACCTCCCCTACCTGCCTCCCCGACGAAAGCACCGCCATGAACGTGCCCCCGTACGCGCACCACTCCCGCAAGGCCCGCCTCGCCGCCGCCCTGCTCACCCTGACCGCGCTCACGGCCTGCGGCGGGCAGCCCGCGGAGACCGCCCCGGCGCCCAAGACGAGCTTCACCGAGAACGGGGTCACCGTCACGCTCTCGGTCTCGCAATGGCAGCCGCCGAAGGCCACCCTGACCGCGGTCTTCACCCCCGAGGAGAAGGGGTTCCACCTCTACAGCACCGATCTGCCGGCCACCGGAATAGAGGGCGTCGGCCGGCCCACCTCGCTGGACGTCACCGGCGTCCTGCGGGCGGACGGGAAGCTGACGGCCGCGGCGGACGTACGGACGATCAGCGTGCCCGGCGTCGACGCCCCGGTCCCCGTCTACCCGGACGGCCCGGTCACCACCACCCTCCCCGTCCGCCTCGACGGCAACGGGGACGCGACCGTACTCCTCGGGTACGCGAGCTGCAGTGCGCAGGAGGGCTGTACCATTCCGGTCTCCGACCGCCCGGTCCACCTGCAGGTCACGGACGAGGGTCCGGCCTTCGGCAACCGATAGGAACGAACGTTCACCTAAGGTGTGCCCATGCCGAGCGTCCTGGTCGTCGAAGACGACCCCAGTATCCGCCAGTCCCTCATCGAAGTCCTGGCGGAGCACGGCTATGCCGTACGCAGCGCGGGCGACGGGTTCGGAGCCCTGCGCGAGGTCACCCAGTCGCCCGTCGACGCGGTGGTCCTCGACCTGGGACTGCCCGATCTGGACGGAGGAGACGCATTGCGCATGATCCGGGGCATTTCCTCCGTTCCCGTCCTGGTGGCCACCGCCCGCGACGACGAAGCGGAAATCATCCGGCTCCTCAACGCGGGCGCCGACGACTACCTGGTCAAACCCTTCTCCGGGGGACAGCTCATCGCACGCCTCTCCGCCGTCCTGCGGCGCACCAACCACCTGCCGCCCGCCCATCCCGCCCACGGTGTCCCGGGTTCGCGGCCGGTGCCCGCGGCCGAACCGCTGCGCCCCACCACCGTGGGCGAGCTGGCGGTGGACCCCGGGGCGCGCACCGCGTACCTGTCCGGCCGCGAGCTCCGGCTGACCCGCCGCGAGTTCGACCTCCTGGCCTTCCTCGCCCACCACTGCGGCCAGGTCGTCTCCAAACGGCGGCTGCTGACCGAGGTCTGGCGCGAACCCTACGTCGACGACCAGACCGTCGACGTGCACCTGTCCTCGCTGCGCCGCAAGCTCGGCGAACGCGCGGCGGCCCCGCGCTACCTGCTGACCGTCCGCGGCGTCGGCATCAAGCTGGTGGCGCCGCGGTGAGACGCTCGCTCGCCGGAGTGGCGCTCGCCGTCACGTCCATGGTCGCCCTCTCCTTCCTCATACCGCTGGCCGCCCTGGTGATGTCGCTCGTCAAGGAGCAGAGCGTCACCGCGGCCGAGCAGCGGGCCGCGGCCCTGGCCCCCGTACTGGCACTGACCACGGATCCGTCCGCCCTGCGGGAATCCGCCGCGAGCCTGGACGCGGCCGAGTACGTGGTCGTCCACCTGCCGGACGAGCCGGCCCTCGGCGCGTCCCGGGCCCCGGCGGCCCTGCTCGAACGGGCTCAGCAGGGCCGCGAGTCCATCTCCCAGCGGATGCCCGGCGGCTGGATCTGCCTGCAGCCGGTGGTGCTGCCCGGGGACCAGGTCGCCGTCATCGAGAACTTCGTCCCCGAAGAGGAGCTGAGCCGCGGGGTCACGGCCTCCTGGACGGTCATGGTCCTCCTCGCCGTCGGACTGGTCGGCGGGTCCGTCCTGGTCGCCGACCGCCTCGGCGCGAAGGTCGTCAGGTCTTCCAAGAGGCTCGCCCACGCCTCCCAGGCACTGGGCCGGGGCAATCTGGACGCCCGCGTGGACCCCATGGGACCCAGGGAACTGCGCGAGGCGGGCATCGCCTTCAACACCATGGCCCACCGGATGACCGAACTGCTCGCCGTCGAACGCGAGCTGGTCGCCGACCTGTCCCACCGGCTGCGCACCCCGCTGACCGCCCTGCACCTGGCGACGGAACGCATGGCCGGCTCACCGGAGTCGGCCAGGGTCGAGGCCGCCGTGTGCGCCCTGGAAACGGAACTTCGGGCCATCATCACCGCGGCCCGCACCCCGCTCGCCGTGGGCCCGATGGGGCAGGGCATGCTCGGCGCGGAAACGGGCCCGGACACGGTCACGCCGCACCACGCCACGTACCCGGGACCGGCCGGACCCCGCTGCGAGGCGGCGGACGTCGTGCGCCACCGGACCGCCTTCTGGGCGGTCCTGGCGGAGCAGCAGAACCGCCCCTGTTCCCTCGACCTCACCCAGGAACCCGCGGCCGTCGGCCTCTCCGAGGACGACGTCGCCGCCGTGGTGGACGCGCTCATCGGCAACGTCTTCCGGCACACCCCGCCCGGCACCGCGTTCGCCGTCCGCGTCGCCCGTACCGCCCAGGCCGTGGAACTGGTCGTGGAGGACGCGGGTCCCGGCATCCCCGAACCGGACCAGGCACTCTCCCGCGGAAGCAGCACCGGCTCCTCGGGACTCGGCCTCGACATCGCCCGCAGGGCCGGGTCCGTGACCGGCGGCTCGGTGCGCATCGGGCGCGGGCCCCGCGGCGGCGCCCGGATCACCGTGGTCTTCGGTCTGGCCGCGACCCTGCCGTCCGGGCGTGCGCCGCGCGCCTCCCGGCGGCGTACGGGATGGCCGCGCGCCCGGTGAGGGCGCGCGGCGGGGCCGCGCCGTCGGACCGCCGGGGAGGCCTCTCAGACCGCCGGGGAGATCCCCGCCGCGACCTCCGGGAAGACGGGGGCGATCCCGAGGGCCGGCGCGATCGCCCGCCAGATCGTCGCCTGGGCCGTGGGGAGGTCGATGCGGGGGTCCTCCAGCATCAGACGGTTGCCGAGGCCGTCGCACAGCGCCAGCACCAGCGTGCCCACCTCGGCGACGTCGCAGTCGGTGAACTCGCCCGCGGCGATACCCCGTTCCACGACTCCGGTGACCCACGCGTGCAGCTGGTCGTACAGGTCGACGGCGAGTTCCCGGGCCGCCGCGTCGCGCAGGGCGCGCACCCACAGCTCCTGCCAGAGCTTCCAGTCCTGGCGGAGCTCGGCGTCCGTGGGCAGCATGCTCCGTACGATGCGGGCCAGGACGGCGGCGGCCGGGAGCGTCTCGTCCTCGCTGCCGGTGTCCGTACCGGTCTTGGCGAAGGAGTGCGTCATCGCCTCGGCGAAGAGCTTCTCGCGGGTGTCGAAGTGGTAGTGGAGCAGGGCCTTCGAGACACCGGCGTGCTCGGCGACCTTGCGCATGCTGACGTGCTCGAAACCGATGTCGGCGATCACTTCGCACGCGGCGTTGAGGATTCGCTCCCGCGTTTCGAGTGCGCGCTCGGCCTTGGTCACGTTGGCTGCTCCCCGTGTCGGCGCACCCGTCGGATCGGATGCGCGGGTGGGCGGAAGACCCCGGCGGCCCGGCCCGCCGAACCCCATCCTCGCGCATGGGGCGTCAGCGATCGGGCCGTCGGGGCACCGCGGTCAGGAATAGGTGTGGAACCCCCGGCCGGTCTTGCGGCCGAGCAGGCCCGCGTCCACCATCCGGGCCAGCAAGGGCGGCGGGGCGTACAGGGGCTCCCGGTACTCCGCGTACATCGACCGGGCGATCGCCTGGACGGTGTCCAGGCCGATCAGGTCGGCCAGGGCCAGCGGCCCGAGCGGGTGCGCGCACCCCAGGGTCATGGCCCGGTCGATGTCCTCGGCCGAGGCGGTCCGCGACGCGGCCATCCGTACGGCGGCCAGCAGGTACGGGACGAGGAGCGCGTTCACCACGAACCCGGCCCGGTCCTCGGCGTGGACGACCTCCTTGCCCAGCACGCCGGAGGCGAACTCCCGCGTGCGCCGGACGGTCTCCGCGGAGGTCAGCAGGGAGGGCACCAGCTCGACCAGGGCGAGCACCGGGACGGGCTGGAAGAAGTGGAGGCCGACGACCTGCTCGGGCCGGGACGTGGCCGCCGCCAGCCGGATGACCGGGATGGAGGAGGTGTTCGTCGCGAGGACCGCGTCCCCGCGCCCGACCGTGCGGTCGAGCCGGGCGAAGACCTCCAGCTTCGCCCGCTCGTCCTCCGCCACCGCTTCGACGACGAGGTCCCGGTCCGCCATCCCGTCCATGTCCGTGGTCATGGTGATCCTGCCCGCCGCCGCGTCGCGCTCGGCGGCGGTCAGCTTCCCGGCGGCCGTGGCACGGGCCAGGGAGCGGGTGATCCGCTCCAGGCCGGCGTCCGCGGCCGCCCGGCTCGTCTCCACGACCACCACGTCCCGTCCGGCGCGGGCGCAGACCTCGGCGATGCCGGAGCCCATCAGGCCGCACCCCACGATCCCGACGCGTTCGACATCGGTCATCGGCTCTTCCCCTTTGGATGCGTCGGATGCGTCAGATGTGTCGGATACGTCGGACGCGGAGGTCACACGGCCGAGGGCATGTGCAGCACGCCCGTACCGCGCTTGACGAGTTCACCCGCGATGATCAGGCGCTGGATCTCGGAGGTGCCCTCCCAGATCCGGTCGACGCGCAGTTCGCGGTAGAGCCGCTCGACGGGGTACGAGCGGTCGTAGCCGCGGCCGCCGAAGATCTGCAGACAGCGGTCGATGACCCGGCCGGACGCCTCGCTCGCCGACAGCTTGGCGATGGCCGCCTTCGCGTGCAGCGTCTTGCGGTCGAGGGCGCCCTCGTCGACCTCCCAGGCGACCTGGTGGGTGTAGGCGCGGTTGACGGCGATGTCGACGGCGCAGTCGGCGAGCATGCCCTGGATCAGCTGGAAGTCGGCGATGGGGGAACCGAACTGGCGCCGCTCGACCGCCCAGTCGCGGGCCAGCTCCAGAGCCCGCTCCGCCGCTCCGATCGTGCGCGCGGCGATCATCAGCCGCTCCTCGGTGAACCAGGAGCGGGTGATGTCGTAGCCGGTGCCCACCTCACCGAGCACGGCGTCCCCGGGCACGCGGACATCGGTGAAGGTGAACTCGGGGTGCTCGTAGACGAAGGTGTGCATCCAGCGGGGCACCCGGGTCATCTCGATGCCCGGAGTGTCCTTGTCGACGAGGAACAGGGTCGGTGCCCGCTCCTCCCCTGCGGCCGCGAGCACGATCATGAAGTCGGCGTGGTCGCCCACGGTGACGAACCACTTCTCGCCGTTCAGCACCCAGTCGCCGTCCCCGGTCCGCGTCGCCGTGGTCCGCAGGCTCTGCGGGTCGGAGCCGGCCTCGGGCTCGCTCACCGCATAGCAGTCACGGCGCTGTCCCCGGATCACCGGGACCAGGTACCGCTCGCGCTGCTCCGGCGTGCAGAAGGACAGTGCGTTGGCCGGACGCCACACCATGTCCCACAGGGCGCCGGTGAGCCGCCCGAGTTCGGCCTGGACGGTGACCTGCTCCAGGATGCTCAGGCCGGCGCCGCCCCACTCCACGGGCATGTTGACGGCCTGGAGGCCGCTGTCGAGGACCGCGTCGCGGATCTCGGTGTGGGCCTGCGGGGGCAGGCCGTTGTTCTCCTCGCAGTCGAGCTCGTACTTCGTGATGAACTCGGTGAGGGCGCGTGCCGAGTCGCGGAGCTCTTCCTGACGGGCGGTGAGGCGGAAGTCCATGTGTTGTTCGTCCTCGTGTTCGTGATCGTGGATGAGGGGGAGGTGGTGGTGGACCGATCAGGAGCGGCCGGGCAGCGCGAGTGCCCGCGTACCCCGCTTGATCAGCTCGTTCGCGATGATCAGGCGCTGGATCTCGGAGGTCCCCTCCCAGATCCGGTCGACGCGCAGTTCGCGGTACATCCGCTCGACGGGGTACGAGCGGTCGTAGCCGCGGCCGCCGAAGATCTGCACGCACCGGTCGATGACCCGGCCCGCCGCCTCGCTTGCGGCGAGCTTGGCCGTGGACGCCTTGGCGTGCAGGGTCTTGGGGTCGGTGTGCGGCTGGTCGGCCTCCCAGGCGACCTGGTGGGTGTAGGCGCGGTTGACGGCGATGTCGACGGCGCAATCGGCGAGCATGCCCTGGATCAGCTGGAAGTCGGCGATGGGCGAGCCGAACTGGCGGCGACGCACCGACCAGTCGCGGGCGAGTTCCAGGGCCCGCTCCGCCGCTCCGACGGTCCGGGCCGCGATCATCAGCCGCTCGTCCGTGAACCACTCCTTCGTCAGCTCGTAGCCGTTGCCGACACCGCCGAGCACGTCCTCGTCGGCGACGAAGACGTCGGTGAAGGTGAACTCGGGGTGCCCGTTCACCGCGGAGTGCATGAACCGGGGGACCCGGGTCATCTCGACGCCCGCCGCCCCCTTGTCCACGAAGAACAGGGTCGCGGCCCGCTCCGGGCCCGCATCGGCCTGCACCAGAAGGAAGTCGGCGATGTCACCACAGGTGACGAACCACTTCTCGCCGTTCAGCAGCCAGCCGCCCTCGGTGCGGGTCGCGGTGCTCGTGCACGAGCCGGGATCCGAGCCGGCACCGGGTTCGGTCACCGCGAACGCGTCGAAGCGCTCGCCCCGGATGACGGGCAGGAGGTACTCCTCGCGCTGCGCCTCGGTGCCGTGGGCGAGGACGTTCGCGGGCCGCCAGGGGATGTCCCAGAGGCAGTTGGTGACCTTGCCGAACTCCTCCTCGACGATGACCTGGTCCAGCAGGGACAGGCCGGCCCCGCCCCAGGCCGCGGGCATGTTGATCGCGTAGACGCCGGCGTCCATGGCGGCCCGGGTCAGTTCGCGGACCGTCCCGACGGGCAGGGGACCGCCCGCTTCCTCGGACTGGTCCTCGTACCCCATCAGGAGTTGTGCGTAGGCGGCGGCGCGGGCTTTGAGGTCGGCCTGCTCGGGCGTGTAGCGGAAATCCATGACGCTCTCCGGTGCGGAAGGGATGGAGGGGAGGGAAGGTATGGAGGGGACGGAAGGTGCGGAAGGGGGCGGAGGGATGGAAGGAATGTGGGAGGTGCGGGGGAACGCGGGCCGGTCGGTCAGCCCAGGACGGCCCGTGCGTCCAGCGCCAGGGCGCCGTCCGGGCGGACCAGCAGCGGGTTGACCTCCAGTTCCGCGATCTCCGGATGCGCGGCGGCCACCGTCGTGATGCGTTCGATCACGGCCGCCGCGGCGGCCACGTCGACGGCCGGCCGGCCCCGGACACCCGCGAGCAGGGCCGCGGTCCGCAGCCCCCGCAGCAGCTCCTCGGCCCGCCGCGCCGGTACGGGCGCCAGCGCGAAGGCCACGTCGCGCAGGGTCTCGGTGAGGACCCCGCCGAGCCCGACCATGGCCACCGGTCCGAAGCGGGGGTCGTGGTTCACGCCCACGATCAGCTCGATGCCGTCCGAGAGGTCCGCCATCGCCTCGACCGAGTACGAGCCGGGGCCGAGCCGGGCGCGCATGTCCCGGTAGGCGGCGAGGAGCGCGTCCCGGTCGGCCAGGCCCAGCGCCACGCCACCCGCGTCGGACTTGTGCAGGAGGTGCAGGGCCTTCAGTACGTACGGGCCCTCGAACTCCCCGGCCGCGGCCAGTACTCCCGCCTCGTCCGTGACCTCACGGGCGGCCGGGAACGGCACACCGGCGGCGCCGAGCAGCGCGCGTACCCCGTGGTACCCAGGATCGCGCAGCGCCGCCGCGGCGGCGGGCAGCGCCGGGAGCCCCGGCACGGGGCCCGCCGCGCGGCCGGTCATCGCCGACAGCGCGCGGGCGGCGTCCTCGGTGGCGGCGAAGACGGGTATCCCGGCCCCGGCCAGTACCCGGCAGCTCGGCGACCCCGGGTACATCGACTGCACCACCAGGGGCTTCGGCGAGCCCGCGACGTGGGCGACGATCTTCTCGGCGGCCCGGGTCTCCCCCTCCGCGAGCGCGGAGCCGCCCGCCTGCCCGCCGCCCAGGCCGCCCTCGGACGCCGCGTACCCGCCGAAGTAGCCCGTCATCAGGACGGCGTCGACCTCGTCGGCGGCGAGCAGGTGCCCGACCGTGTCGGCGTACGACAGGGGTTCCTGCTCGCCCATCCCCGCCAGGTCGACCGGGTTGGCGACCGCGGACTGCTGCCACAGCACGGTCCGCAGTCCTGCCTGGGTCGCCTCCGCGAGCTCCGGCACGGCGAGCCCGGCCTCCTCGGCGGCGTCGGCCGCGATCGCCCCGTGGCCGCCGCCGTCGGTGAAGACCGCAGTCCGGCCGCCTCCCGTACGGGGCCCCGGGCGGCTGCTCACCGCGGCCAGTACGACGGTCATCTCCCTCGGGGTGCGCACGAGTTCCACCCCCGCGTCGCGGCAGGCGGCGGCCACGACTTCGGCCGATGTGGTGAGCGCCCCGGTGTGCGACCGGGCGCTGCGGGCCGAGGCGGAGCCGCGCCCGGCGGTGAGCAGGACCACCGGCTTGCCGGCCGCGGCGGCGGCCCGGGCGAAGGCCCTGCCGTCGCCGAAGTCCTCGGCGTACACGGCGATCGCCGTGGTGGCCTCGTGGCGGGCGCAGTCCTCGACGAGGTCGACGAGGGTGACGTCGGCCTGGTTGCCGAGGGAGACGAAGCGGGAGAAGCCCAGACCGTGCGGAGCGCCGCGGAGCTGGAGTTCGAGGGCGAGGTTGCCGCTCTGGCTCAGCAGGGCGACGCCGCCGGGTGCGAAACGGTCCGAGGCGAGGTACAGCTCCGTCGTGTTGTCGGCGATGCCCAGGCAGTTGGGTCCGACGAGCACGGCTCCGGCCGCCCGGACCCGGGCGACGATCGCGCGCTGCCGCGCCGCACCCTCCGGGCCGGCTTCGGCGAAGCCGGCGGTGATGCCGACGATGGCCTTCGCCCCGCAGGCCAGGGCCTCTTCCACGGCGGCCTCGAAGCCGCTGCCGGGGACGGAGATCACCACCAGGTCGACGGGTTCGCCGATCGCGGAGAGGGACGGGGCGGCCCGCCTGCCGAGGACGGTGCCGCCGCGCCGGTTCACCAGGTGCACCGGGCGCCGCCCGTCTGCGCGCAAGGCCTGGGAGGCCACCGCGTGGCCGTACTTCGCCGGGTCGTCGCTGGCGCCGACCACGGCGACCGAGCGGGGGTCGAACAGAGCGCTCAGCTCACGTTCCATGTCAGTTCTCCACTCTGAGCGCGGAGTTGGGGCAGCTCTCGGCGCAGGCGCGCGCCGCTTCCTCGGCGCCGGGCGGGACGGTGACGGGGAGGACCTTCGCGTAGCCCCACTCGTCGAGTTCGACCAGGTGGGGTGCGTGTTCCTGGCACAGTCCGTAGCCCTGGCAGCGGGTGGAGTCCAGCAGGAGTTTCACGGTGTTCCCTTCAGGGCGGGCAAGCGGGGTTCGGTCGGGGCGGTCCGGGCGGTCCGGTCGTCCGCGGTCGCGGCGGAGACGTCCGGTACGGCCACGGTGAGGCGGTGCCCGTGACCGCTCGCGGGTGAGGAGACGGCGCGGGCGCAGCCGGGACAGGGCCCGCGCAGGTGGGACCGGACGAGTTCGGGGAAGGAGCGCAGGAGGCTGCCGGCCAGGCCCGCGGCGGCGTCGAGCAGCCCGCACGCGCCCCGCCCGGGCAGGCCCCGCGACCACCGCTCCAGGTGGACGAGGGTGTCGGGGCCGGCGGTCCCCACGGCGAGGGCGTACACGGCGTCGCGGACCGCCGCGGTGCCCGAGACGCAGACCCCGCACTGCCGTGCGCTCTCGGCCGCGAGGTGACCGACGGCGTCGGCGGCGGTGCTCACCGGGCAGGCCCCGGGGGCGAGGAAGCGGATCGCTCCGCAGCCCAGTGCGGTGTCCGCCGCGGCGAGCGCGCCGGGTTCGAGGGGGAGGTCCAGGGCGCGGGCGTCGACGAGTCCGCCGAACAGGCCGCCCAGCAGTGCCCCGGCCGCGTCCGGGGCGCCGAGTTCGCCGGCCAGGGTGCGCAGGGGGACTCCGTAGGGGACCTCGGTGAGGACGGGGGCCGCGCTCCCGCCGGACAGGGTCACGAGGGTGGAGCGGGCGATCGCCCGCCGCAGGCCGGGGAGGGCGGCGGTGAGGGCGATGCGGGCGAGCGTCTCGACGTTGGAGACCAGGGTCGGCGCGCCGCCGACACCGCGTTCGAAGGGGCGGGGCGGCTTGGCCGTGGGCAGGGCCGGGCCGCCGTCGATCCGGCGGACGACCGCGCTCTCCTCCCCGGCGACGTAGGCGTGGGCGGTCTCGACGACCTCGACGGGCAGGCACGGCTCCCGTTCGGCGAGGGCCCGGCGCACCCGGTCCGCGGCCACCGGGTCCGAGAGGTAGACGTAGCCGCGTACGGCGCCGGTGACCGCGGCGGCGCGGGCGAGGCCGTCGAGCACCAGATGGGGCCTGGCCCGCAGCAGCCAGCGGTCCTTGACCGAACCGGGCTCGCCCTCCTCGCCGTTCGCCACCACCACCGGGGCGCCTCCGCGCTCGCGGACGGCGCGGAGCTTGACGTCGGCCGGGAAGCCGGCCCCGCCGCGCCCGCGCAGACCGGATGCGGCGAGGTGGCGCAGCAGCTCCTCCGGGCCGGTGGCGTCGGTGTAGCCACCGGTGGCGAGGTACGCCTCGAGGTCTTCCGTCGTGCCGGGCGCGGCGCCGAGTACGGAGCCCGGTGCCTGCCCGGTCGGGATTCGGATCGTGGTCATCGGCTGCTTCCTGTCCGGGGGTTGGCGCGCAGGGTCCGTACGGCGCTCTCGAGTGCGGTGCGGTCCGCGGCGGTGCGGGCGTATCCCGTTCCCGGGAGGCCGATGAGCATGCGGTGGTGGTCGAGGACCACCTCGCCGGCGACCAGGGCTGCCGTGCGGTCGCCCTGACCGGGGCCGCCGGCCGCGGCGGTCACCAGGGCGGTGACCTCGGCCAGGTAGCGCAGCCAGCCGCGCCGGCCGCCCCGCAGGATCAGGCGCTCCAGGCGGTGTTGCTCGGAGGCGATCAGGTCCGTGGGGGGACGGTGCGGGGAAGCGCGCAGGGCGGCGACCGCAGCGGGCAGTTCCCGCTCCGGTTCGGGGGTGAGCCCGAGCCAGTCCAGACGCCGACGACCGCTCATGCGTGCCTCCGGGAGGAGTGGGGTGCCGTGAGCCACCGGGCCGGTTCCGGGAGCCGGGGTCGGCGTGGGGATGCCCGGGGCTCACCGCGGGGACGCCGATGGCGTGCGGCAGGGGAGGAGGAGGGGGTGCGGGCCCTGGCGGGTGCCAGGGCGGCGGGGCTGCATCCAGCCCGACAAAAGGCCCAGAAGAGGCCGAACGCCGGTGCAGCGACGAGAATTACGCTAGCTGACCGATCGGTCAGCGTACAAGTCTTGACCCGGCGGAAATCAGCCAGCAATCTGGCTGTCCAATCGGTCAGCAAGGCCCCGGCGACCGCCGCGGCCCGCTGTCCAACGCCGGGTCGTCTCGATGCCCTCGCCGAGACCGATCACCGCACCGCGGTACGGAGGAGTCACCCGATGCACTCCAGAGCCCCCGAAAAGCCCCCGGCCGACCAGTCGGCCGAGTCCCACCCGCCGGTCCCGGCCGACCAGTCGGCCGAGCCCCACCCGCCGGTCCGGGCCGACCAGCCGATGCCGGCCCGCGCGCCGGTCCCGGACGCCCCCGGGCCCGCCCTGTCAGCCCGCTACTACACCGATCCCGACACGGCCGCCCAGGAGGTCCGGCAGGTCTTCGCCAAGGCCTGGCAGCTCGTCTGCCACGAGTCCGACCTGCCGAACCCGGGCGCCCGGCTCGCCGCCACCGTCGCCGGCCGCGAGGTGCTCGTCGTCCGCACCGAGGACGGCGCCCTCGCCGCCCACCTCAACGTGTGCCGCCACCGCGGAACACGCCTGGTCACCGCCCCCGAACCAGCCGGCAAAGCGATCCGCTGCCCGTACCACGGCTGGACCTACCGCCTCGACGGAACCCTGGTCGGAGCCCCGGAGGCGAGGCAGATCCCCTGCCTCGACAAGCCCGCCCTCGGCCTGTTCCCGGCCCGCGTCGAATCCTTCCTCGGCTTCGTGTTCGTCAACCTCGACCCCGACGCCGTGCCCCTGGCCCAGCAGTGCGCCGGGCTCGCCGAGGCCGTCGGCCACTACGCCGGGGCCGACCTGGTCCCGGTCGGCCGCGCCCGGATCCACGACCTGGCCGCAGCCGAGGTGCAGGAGGCCAACTGGAAGGTGACGGTCGACAATTACCTGGAGGGCTACCACGTACCGGTGGCCCATCCGGGGCTGATGCGGCTGCTCGACTACCAGGGCTACACCTGCGAGATCGAGGAGTCCTACGCACTGTTCGCCTCGCCCCTGCGGGACAAGCCGTCCTCGAACTGGGCCGAACGCCTCTACCAGCGCATCGCCGCCCCCATGCCCGGCCTCGCCGAAGCCGACCGCCGGACCTGGCGCTACGCGGTCATCTACCCGAACACCCTCATCGACTTCTACCCCGACCACGTCCTGGCCTGGACCGCGATCCCGACGGCGGTCGACCGGGTGGCCGTCCCCGGCGCGTTCTACACCCGGCGCGGTACGGGCCTGCGCACCCGCATCGCCCGCCGCCTGAACATCCACATCGGCTGGATCACCAACGACGAGGACGTCGAGCTGGTCGCCCGTGTGCAGAAGGGCCTCTCCACCCCCGGCTTCGAGCCCGGCCCGCTGTCCCGCCGAGAGGCAGCGGTCGGCTGGTTCGCCGGCCGCATCCGGGCGGACCTGGACGCCGTAGCTGATCCCGCCGCGGATCCCGGCGCGGCAGACGTCGAGCGCTGAACCGCGCCTGAGACAGCTCCAGTTCCCCCCGTCTCACCTCACCCCCCACCCTCCGCGCACGTCTTCCCACCAGCCGTCTCCCCACGGCCCCCTACGGAGAGGACCCCGCATGTCCCCCGAGGCACACCCCCTGTCCAGACGCTCCCTCCTCCGCGCCGGCACCGCCGCCGCATTCGGCCTCGCGGCAGCCGGCTGCGGGTTCGCGGCCGGTGACGACCCGGCCGGCAAAGCGGCCGAGGAGACGCCGATCGACGTCAAGGTCGACGGCGACCTCGTCTACTTCAACTGGGCCGACTTCGTCGACCCGGCCGTCTTCGAAGGCTTCGAGAAGGAGTACGGCGTCAAGGTCGTCCAGTCGAACTTCGACTCGATGGAAGGCATGGCCGCCAAGCTCAACTCCGGGAACCGGTACGACATCATCTTCCCCACGGCGAAGTGGTCCCAGCGCCTCGCCGACGGGGGGAAGCTGCGGACGATCGACCACACCCGGCTGAAGAACGCCGAGGCCGTGTTCGCCGGCTACGACTACTTCGCCGACCCCTGGTACGACCCCCGCTCCCGGCACACCGTGCCCTTCACCATGTACAAGACCGGCATCGGCTGGCGCCGCGACCGGCTCGGCGACCTGACCGGCTCCTGGGACGACCTGTGGAACGAGCAGGCCAAGGGCAAGGTCTTCGTCCTCGACGACCGCGACGAGGTGCTCGGCGTGGGCGAGCTCAAGCTCGGCCTCGGCCTCACCACCGACGACCAGGACGAGCTCGCGCGCGTCACCGACACCCTGCGCTCGCTCCGCCCCCGCCTGCGCGGCTTCTCCAGCGACAGCTACAACAACCTGCTCAACGGCAACGCCGACATGACGCAGGCGTGGAGCGGGGACATGGCCGCCATGCTCGCCCAGGCGGAGGACCCCTCCGTCTTCGGCTTCGAGGTCGCCCGCGAGGGCGCCCCCCTCAACTCCGACTGTTACGCGATCCCCGCCAACGCGCAGCACCCCGGCACGGCGATGCTCTTCATCGACTACATGCTCCGCCCGGAGAACGTGAAGAAGAACATCGAGTACATCGGCTACCCCATGCCGGTCCGCGGCAGCGAGGACACCTACACCGCGCTCGTCGAGCCGTTCCCCCAGTGCCAGGTGACGGCGGCCGACCTCAAGGACGACCTCTACTTCCGCAACGGCACGGCCAAGGGCGAGCAGCACCGCGACGCCGCCTGGACCGACGTGAAGGCCGGCTGACATGCCACGACCTGATCTTCGGGGTCCGCGGGTCGGATCCGTCCCGCCCCGTCCGCCGCGCGGAGGACGCGCGGGGAAGGAGGCGAGGCTGTGGACCTGGTTCATGCTCCCGGGCACCCTCTGGATGACCGGGTTCCTCGTCGCGTCCCTGCTCCTGGTGGCCACCCTCTCCCTCGGCACCACCGACCCGCTCGGAAACCCTCGCTTCGGGCTCAACTTCGAGAACTTCGCCGCGCTGGCCGATCCGGCCTACCGCACCGTCCTGCTGCGCTCGCTCGGCTACGCGCTGATCACCTGCCTGATCTGCCTGGCCGTGGCCTACCCCGTCGCCTACGCCATCGCCCTGAGCGGCGGCCGCTTCAAGAACCTGCTGATCGCCGCGATCGTCGTCCCGTTCTTCGCCAACTACCTGGTGCGGATGTACGGCTGGTCCGTGGTGCTCTCCGACGACGGGCCGGTACTGAAGGCCCTGCGCGCGATCGGCCTCGCCGACGGCGACACCAAGATCCTCCAGACCGCTCCGGGGGTCATCGCCGGACTCGTCTACGGCTTCGTCGTCTTCATGATCATCCCGCTGTACGCGGCCATGGAGCGCATGGACACCTCACTCATCGAGGCCGGACGGGACCTCTACGGCGGCCCCTTGAGGACCTTCCTCTTCGTCACCGTGCCCGCCACCCGCCAGGGCGCGGCAGCCGGCTGCGTCCTCGTCTTCCTGCCCGCCATGGGCGACTTCGTCAGCGCACAGCTCATGGGAGGCCCCGACCAGATCATGATCGGCAACCTGATCCAGGACAAGTTCTTCCAGGGCCAGAACTGGCCGCTCGGCTCGGCCCTGACCATCCTGCTGATGGCGGTGCTGCTGCTCGGGATGCTCGGCTACCTGAGGCGCACCCGCAAGGACGAGGCGGAGGCGGTCCGATGAACCCGCGCCCGGTCACCCGTACGGTGCCTGCCGCGCCGCACGCCGCGACGACCGAAGGCACCGCCCCACGGACCGACCCACGGACCGCCGGCGCGGCGAAGACCCGGCCCGCCACCCGGACGCGCCGCCCCGCCCCGCGGCGCCGCGGAGCCGACCGCCGGCCCCGGTTCGCGATCGCCGTCACGGTGCTCTTCTTCGCGCTGCTCTACCTCCCCGTCGGCGTCGTCGTCCTGTTCTCCTTCAACGCGCAGAAGTCCCTCACCGTCTTCGACGGGGTGAGCCTGCGCTGGTACGACGCGTTCCTCCACGACGACGTACTCATCGGCTCGCTCGGCATGAGCCTGCGGGTGTCCCTGGTCGCGATGGCCGTCTCGCTCGTCCTCGGAGTGGCCCTCGCCCTGGGACTGGTCCGCGGCCGCGGCCGCCTCGGCTCCTTCGCGGGACTGGTCATGCTCGTCCCGCTGATCACTCCGGAGATCGTCACCGGTGTCGCCTCGATGATGCTCTTCAAGGGCCTCGGCATCACCCTGTCCACCACCACCGTGATGCTCGCCGAGATCACCTTCTCCGTCTCCTACGTCACGGTGATCCTGCGCTCCCGCATAGCCGCCCTCAACCCGGAGGTCGAGGAGGCCGCGATGGACCTCGGCGCCACCCGCGGACAGGCCCTGCGCCTGGTGACCCTGCCCGCGCTGCTCCCCGGCATCCTCGCGTCCGGAGTACTGATCTTCGCCCTCGTCTTCGACGACTTCGTCCTCGCCTACTTCACCACCGGTGTCGACCCGCAACCGCTCTCCGTCCGCATCTACTCGGCGATCAGGTTCGGCGTCCAGCCCACCATCAACGCCGTCGGCACCCTGATGCTCGTCGGCTCCATCGCCCTCATCGCGTTCGCCCTCGCCATCCCGCGCCTCTTCGGCCGCCGAGGCGGCCTCGATCTGCTCCCGGGGAAGTGACACCCATGCAGCACCAGAACCCTGATCCGCCCGCGGACGCGCACACCGTCGACCCGCACGCCGTCGCCCCCGACGCCGCGGCCCTGCACACCGCAGGCGACCCGCCCGCCGACGCCGCCCTGCATGCCGCAGCCACCCTGCACACCGCAGGCGACCCGCCCGCCGACGCCGCCCTGCATGCCGCAGCCACCCTGCACACCGCAGGCGACCCGCCCGCCGACGCCGCCCTGCATGCCGCAGCCACCCTGCACACCGCAGGCGACCCGCCCGCCGCAGCCGCCCCGCACGCCGGACCCGCCCAGCACGCCGCAGGCGACCCGCACGCCGAACCTGCCCAGCACGCCGCAGCCGCCCCGCACGCCGAACCCGCCGAGCACGCCGCAGGCGACCCGCACCCGGCGGTCCGGCTCGACCGGGTCGCCAAGCAGTACCGCAACACGGACACCTACGCCGTCCACGACGTCACCCTCGACATCGCCCCCGGTGAGTTCTTCTCCCTCCTCGGCCCCTCCGGCTGCGGGAAGACGACCCTGCTGCGCATGACCGGAGGCTTCGTCGACCCCACGGAGGGCAGCGTCCTGCTCGACGGCGAGGACGTCACGGGCCTGCCGCCCAACAAGCGCAACGTCAACACCGTCTTCCAGAGCTACGCCCTCTTCGACCACCTCTCGCTCGCCGACAACGTGGCCTTCGGCCTCAAGCGCAGCGGCGTTCCCCGCGCCGAGATCCGCCGGCGGGTCGGCGAGATGCTGGACCTCGTACAGCTCGGAGAACTGGCCGGCCGCAAGCCGCCCACGCTCTCTGGCGGCCAGCGCCAGCGCGTCGCCCTCGCCCGCGCCCTGGTCAACCGGCCCCAAGTCCTGCTCCTGGACGAGCCACTGGCCGCCCTCGACCTGAAACTGCGCCGCCGGATGCAGGTCGAGCTCAAGCAGATCCAGCGCGAGGTCGGCATCACCTTCGTCTTCGTCACCCACGACCAGGACGAGGCGCTGACCATGTCGGACCGCCTCGCCGTCATGAACGAGGGCCGCATCGAGCAGTGCGGCACACCGGAGGACGTGTACGAGCGCCCCACGAGCCGGTTCGTGGCCTCCTTCATGGGTACCTCCAACCTGGTCCCGGGGACCTACCGCTCCGGCCGCGTCGTCCTCGACCAGGGCCCCGCCCTGCCCGTGGGCCCCCGGCCCGGCGTCCCCGAAGGCAGCCGGGTCAGCCTCTCGATCCGTCCGGAGAAGGTCTGGCTCTCCGGCTTCGAACCGGGCATGGCCCGGGTCGGCGGAGTCGTCCGGGAGACCGTGTACAGCGGCCCGACCACCACCTACCTCATCGAGCTGGCCCCCGGCGTCACGGTGTCCGTGCTGGAGCAGAACACCGTCCGGTCCCGTATGGAGGACCGCTGGAGCGGCGGCGAGCAGGTCGAGATCGGCTGGGACCCCGAGCACTGCCTCGTCCTCGACTGACCCATCCGGCACCGACCGAAGGAAGCACACCCATGAACCACGACGTCATCGTGCTCGGCGCCGGACTGGCAGGTCTCGCCGCCGCGCGCGACCTGGCCGCGGGCGGGGCCGACGTCCTCGTCGTCGAGGCCCGCGACCGGGTCGGCGGACGCGTCGAACAGACCACCCTCCCCGACGGCCGGCTGGTCCAGCTCGGCGGGGAGGTGGTCGGCCGGGCCCACACCGCCTACACCGCTCTGGCCGCGGAACTGGGCCTCACCCTGGTCCCCAGCTACGTCGCCGAGCCCGGGGCCCTCGTCCGCGCCACCCCCGAAGGAGTCTCCGCCGCGGACCCGCCCCACTGGTTCGGGCCCGGCGACGACGCCTGCCACGCCAAGGTCAGCGCCGCCTTCACGGCGCTCGCCGCCGACGTCGATCCGGCCGACCCCTGGTCCCACCCCGAGGCCGCGCGGCTCGACCGGCTGTCCGTCGGCGACTGGCTCCGCGCCCAGGGCGCCACCCAGGCCGTCGTACGCCTCTGGGAGATCGGCCAACTCGCCCTCGCCGACGGCTCGTGCGAACGGACCTCCCTGCTCGCGGCCCTGCGCAAACACGCCGCCGTACCCGGCACCGGCCACTACGAGTACGAGGCGTGGGAGGGCCTGCGCGTGACCGAGGGCTCGGCGACCGTGGCCCTGCGCATGGCCGAGGCCCTCGGCGGCCGGATCCGTACGGGTTCCCCCGTCGCGGAGGTCGCGATACGGCGGCCGGGCCGCAGCTCCGTACGCCTGGCCGACGGCGAAACCCTCACCGCCGACGCCGTGGTCAGCGCCCTCCCGGCCGGCCCGTTCCGCGCGCTCGCCGTCACCGGGGTGCCCGACGAACGCCTCTCCTCCCTGCACCGCCAACGCCACGCCCTCGCCGCCAAGTTCACCGCCGCGTACGCCCGACCCTTCTGGCGCGACCAGGGCCTCAGCGGCCTCTCCGAATGCGAAGGCGTCCTCGGCAGCACCTGGCCCCAGAGCGAAGGCATCCTCTCCGCCCTGGTCCCGCCCGAACGCTACGGAGTCCTCCTCGGCACGCCCGCCCCCCTGCGCACCGCCGAACTGCTGGCCGACATCGCGCGCCTCTACGGAGACGAGGCGCACCGGCCGCTCGCCACCTTCATCCGGATGTGGGGCACCGACCCGTGGACCCAGGGGTACGTCACCCAGTGGGCCCCCGGTGACGTCATGGCCGTCGGCCCCCGCCACGGCACCCATGAACCCCCCTTCTACGTCTGCGGGTCCGACCAGTGGGTGGCCGGCTACATGGAAGGTGCCGTCCGCACCGGACGCGCCGCCGCCGAGGAGGCCCTGCGCCGTGGCTGACGCCCCGCACGACCACACCGCGACGCCGCACGACGGCACCGCGACGCCGCACGACCGCATCGGGCCCCCGCCTCACCCCACCGGGCTCCTGTACAACCACATCGGGGGAGTGGACCGGCCCGCGGCCACCGGCGACACCATGGCCCTCACCGACCCCGCCACCGGACGCGTGCACCGCCACGCCCCGCGCTCGGGCCCCGCCGACACGGACGCGGCCTGCTTCGCGGCGGCCGCCGCGTACGCACACTGGTCCACCACGACCCCGCAGGTGCGCCAGCGCGCCCTCCTCGGCATCGCCGACGCCATCGAGGCGCACGCGGAGGCCTTCACGGCCGCCGAGACCGGGGACACCGGCAAGCCCGCCGAGCAGTTCAGGGACGACGAGCTCCCGGGGATCGCCGACTGCTTCCGCTACTTCGCCGGAGCCGCCCGGAACCTCCCGGGCGCCGCCGCTGCCGAGTACACCGAAGGCCGCACCTCCCTGCTGCGCCGCGAACCGGTCGGGGTCTGCGCCCAGATCACCCCCTGGAACTACCCGCTGATGATGGCCGCGTGGAAGATCGCTCCGGCCATCGCCGCCGGCAACACCACCGTGCTCAAGCCCGCCGACACCACCCCCACCTCGGCCGTGCTCCTGGCCCGGATCGCCGCCGACCATCTGCCGCCGGGCGTGCTCAACGTCGTCTGCGGGGACCGCGACACCGGCCGGGCCCTCACCGCCCACCCGGCGGTCGCCCTGATCGCCGTCACCGGCAGCGTCCGCGCCGGACAGGAGATCGCGGCGGCCGCCGCGGCCGGCCTCAAACGGGTCCACCTGGAACTGGGCGGCAACGCGCCCGTCATCGTCCACGAGGACGTGGACGTGGATGCCACCGCCGCCGCCCTCGCCGCGGTCGCCTTCTACAACGCCGGCCAGGACTGCACCGCACCCACCCGGCTCCTGGTCCACCACCGGATCCACGACGCGTTCCTCGCGGCCTTCGCCGCCCGGGCGGCCGGGCTCCGCGCCGGCGCCGACTTCGGCCCCCTCAACAACACCGTCCAACTGGCCTCGGTACGGGGGCTCCTGGACCGGCTGCCGGCCCATGCCGGGATCGTCACCGGCGGCAGCCGGCTCCCGCGCCCCGGCTTCTTCCACGAGCCCACCGTGGTCGCGGGCGTCCGTCAGAACGACGAGATCGTGCAGGAGGAGATCTTCGGACCCGTCGTGACCGTCCAGTCCTTCGCGGACGAGCCCGAGGCCCTGCACCTCGCCAACGGAGTTCGCTTCGGCCTGGCCGCGAGCGTGTGGACCACCGACCACGACCGGGCGATGCGCGCCACCCGTGCCCTGCACACCGGAATCGTCTGGGTGAACACCCACGGCACCACGGTCTCCGAGATGCCGCACGGCGGAGTCAAACACTCCGGCTACGGCAGCGACCTCTCCCTGTCCGGGCTCCTGGACTACACCCAGGCCAAGCACGTCATGCTGTGAGCGAGGGCGCCGGTTCACCGGGGGCGGGGTCCTCCACCGCCAGGAGCGTCAGCGGTACGTTGCCGCGTACGGCCTGCGAGTAGGGGCATACCGCGTCCGCCCGGTGCAGCAGCGGCTGGAGGTCCGCGGCCCGCCACCCGGGCAGGCTGACGGTGAGGGCCACGGCGAGGCCGTAGCCCGCGGGCGTGTCCGTGGTGCCGAGCTCCACTTCGCAGGCCACCCGCGCGGCGGAGGCGTCCGCCCCGAACTCGGCGGCGACCTCCGCGAGCGCGGAGGTGAAGCAGGCGGCGAAACCGGCCGCGAAGAGCTGCTCGGGGTTGGTGGTGCCCGGGACCTTCTTGCGCGGCGGGGCGAGGCGGACGTCCAGGCGCCCGTCGTCGGTGCGGACGGATCCGGTCCGGCCCCCGGCGGCGTGCGCGGTCGTCCGGTACAGGCTGCGGGTGAGTGGCACGGTCATGGCGTTCGGCCCATCTTGCTCGACGAGGACGCTGCCCGGGCGCGGACAGCGGAAGGCGCCGCTCGTGCGGCACCTCGCGCGTCGTCGTGCGTAACCGGGTACGGCGCGTCTCGTCCGGGGCCTGGGCCGCCGGACAATCTAGCAACGGGGGCGGCCGTCCGGGGGGGTCGACCGCGGTGACCCTCCTCACTCGCGGTGACCTTCCCCAGGGCCGCCGGCCCCGGCGCGAACCGTGGACGCGGGCCGGTGCCTGCTCCTGTAGGCCCCCGGAGGCATCCCCTCCCACCGGGTGAAGGCACGGACCAGGGCCGTCGCGCCGCTGAGGCCGACGAGCGGGGCGATCCGGTCCAGCGGCAGGTCGGTGGTCTCCAGCAGCCGCCCGGCCCGGCCGTGGCGGGCGGTGTCGAGGAGCGCGCGCCACGACGTGCCCTCCGCGTGCAGGGCCCGGCGCAGGGTCCGGACGCTGAGGCTGAGCTCCCCGGCGGGGCCCTGCGGTCCCGCGTCCTGGAGCGCGGCGTCCTCCAGCCACTGCCGTACGCGCTCGGCGACGGTCCCGGCGGCGGACAGCCGGTGCAGCAGCTGGTCGGCGTAGGACCGGTGCAGGGCGTTGAGCGCCGGGTCGTAGAGCGGGCGGCGCCGGTCGAGGTCCTCGTCGGCGACCGTGATCGCCGTCTCCGGGGCGTCGAAGGCGACGGGACAGCCGAGGACGTCGGCGTAGGGCTCCGCCGAGCCCCTCCGCGGGTGGGCGAACGACACGGCCAGGGGCGCCCAGCCGTCGCCGGCGATCCACCGGCCCGCCCGCACCATGCTGCTGACGACCGCTTCCACCTGCTGGGGGTGCATGGCCGCGGCGGCGACGGTCGGCCGGTAACAGATCCTGCCGACGCCGCCGTGACGGTGCAGGGTCACCTTGCCCGCCTGGCTCACCAGGGGGTGGTAGCGCTCGGCCGCCTGCGCGGCGTCCGCGAGGCTGGCGCAGGTGAGGACGAGGTGGCCCAGGATGTGCAGGCCCTCGGGCCTGATCCGGTCACCCACGAGCAGCCCGGTGTGCGGGCCGGCGCCCACGGCGCCGAGCACTTCGTCCCACAGGGCGCGCATCTCGCCGAACTCCAGCCGGTCCGTGGGCAGGCTCCAGGAAGCCGGCCCGCCGGTGCCCTCCGCCGTGGCGCTCAGGACGGCGAGGGCGTAGCACGCGGTGACGGAGGGAGGCTCGATGACTGACACGTCGGTCAGTCAATGCGGGCGCACCGTCCCCGTCAACACCGCACCCCCACACCGCACCCGTCGACACCGCCCCGGCGACGCGGCCCGCGGGACGACGGCCGGGGCGGGTCCGGAGAGTCAACGGGTTGGCCGCCGGAGTCAATGACGGGGCCGCGGGCCGCTCCTAAGGTCGGCGTGCGGGCAGCGGCGGAATCGGGGCCTCCCCAGCGCCGGGGCAGCCCGCTGCCCCGGCGCATTCCCGAACCAACGCTCAGAGGAGTACGCCGTGATTCTCTTCCTGCTCCCCGCGGGCGACTACGACCCCACCGAGGCGGCCGTGCCCTGGGCCGCGCTGCGGGACGCCGGCTTCGAGGTGCGGTTCGCGACCCCGGACGGCAAGGCCGCGTACGCCGACCCCCGGCTCACGGACCTCGGCTTCTCCTGGCTGTCGCCCTGGCTGATGACCCGCCGCGCCGAGCTCGCCGCCTACCGCGACCTCACCGAGGACCCCCATTTCCTCACCCCCTCCTCGTACCAGGAGGTGGACCCGGCCGAGATCACGGGCCTGTTCGTCCCCGGCGGCCACGCCGCGGGCATGCGCACGCTGCTCGAGGACGCCACCGCCCAGTACCTGTTCGCCCGGGTGTTCACCCAGGGGCTGCCGGTGGGGGCCGTCTGCCACGGCGTGCTCCTCGCCGCCCGTGCCATCGATCCCGCCACCGGGCGCTCGGTCCTCCACGGCCGGCGGACGACCGCCCTGACGTCCCTGCTGGAGCTGACCGGATGGAACCTCACCCGGCTCTGGCTGGGGCGCTACTACCGCACCTACCGCGCCACCGTTCAGCAGGAGGTCACCGCGGCGCTCGCCGATCCGGCCCATTTCCTCGCCGGCCCGCCGCTCCCCGTCCGCGACACCGCCGCCCGGCCCGGACGCGGCTTCACCGTCAAGGACGGCAACTACGTCTCCGCGCGCTGGCCCGGCGACTGCCACCGCCTGGCCGCCGACTACCTGGCCCTGGTCCGTGCCCACGTCATGTCGTGAACGCCCTGAACGCCGTGAACGACCCCTGAAGGAGAAAAGGAGAAAGGGATGGGGATGAACCGACGAAGAGCCCGCGGGCGAAGCCGGTACCTGTTAACCGGCCTGGTCCTCGCACTGGTCACCCTGCTGCTCGGCCCCCCGGCCGCCGGCGCGGCGGGCCCGCAATGGTGGGAGCCCGTGGCGCGCCCGGCGCCGGACTCGCAGGTCAACGTCACGGGGGAGCCGTTCACCGGGACCGACGACCGGGGCCGGGTCCGCGGATACGTCGACGGGCACGTCCACTTGATGTCCAACGAGGGCTTCGGAGGGCGGCTGGTCTGCGGAAAGGTCTTCTCCGCGGCAGGGGCGGCGGACGCCCTCAAGGACTGTCCGGAGCACTACCCGAACGGTGTCCTCGCCCTCTTCGACATGATCACCAAGGGCGGTGACGGCCGGCACGACCCGACCGGCTGGCCGACGTTCCGCGACTGGCCGGCCCACGACTCCGCCACCCACCAGCAGACGTACTACGCCTGGGTGGAGCGGGCCTGGCGGGGTGGCCAGCGGGTCCTGGTGAACGACATGGTCACCAACGGCGTCATCTGCTCGCTCTACTTCTTCAAGGACCGCGGCTGCGACGAGATGACCGCGATCAGGCTCCAGATCCAGAAGACGTACGAGCTCCAGGACTACGTCGACGCCATGTACGGCGGCGCCGGCAAGGGCTGGTTCCGGGTCGTCACCGAGCCCGCCCAGGCCCGCAAGGTCATCCAGGAGGGCAAGCTCGCCGTCGTCCTCGGGGTGGAGACCTCCGAACCGTTCGGCTGCAAGCAGGTACGGGACGCCGCCGGCTGCACCATGGCCGACATCGACCGCGGCCTCGACGAACTGCACCGGCTGGGCGTGCGCAGCATGTTCCTGTGCCACAAGTTCGACAACGCCCTGTGCGGCGTCCGGTTTGACTCGGGCACCCAGGGCATGGCCATCAACGTCGGCCAGTTCCTGTCGACGGGCACCTTCTGGAGTACGGAGCCCTGCGCCGGCGCCGAGCACGACAACCCCATCGGCTTCGGTTTGGCCGCCGAGGACCACGCGCAGGCGGCCGCCACCGCGACAGCCGGGAACACCGGCACCACGGAGGAGGACGCGCAGGCGGAGGCCCGGATCCGGGCCGCCCTGCCGGAAGGCGCCGAACTGCCCCAGTACGGCGGCTCCTTGCAGGCGGCTCAGTGCAACCGCCGGGGCCTGACCGCACTGGGCGAGTACGCGGTGCTGGGCATGACCAAGCGCAACATGATGCTGGAGATCGACCACATGAGCGTCAAGGCGGCCAACCAGGCGCTGCGCGTGCTCGAAGCCGAACGCTACTCCGGCGTGCTCTCCACCCACGGCTGGATGGACGACAGCTGGACCGAACGGGTCTACCGCCTGGGCGGGTTCATCACGGGCCACATGTACGAGGCGCCCGCCTTCACCGCCGAGGCGCGCAGGCACGCCGATCTGCGCGCCAAGTACGGTGCCGGGTACGGGATCGGCACCGACATGAACGGCTTCGCCTGGCTCCCCGGTCCCCGGGCGGCGGACGGGAACCCGGTCCGCTACCCCTTCCGCAGCCCCGACGGCGGCTCGGTCCTCGACCGCCAGGTCACCGGCTCGCGCGTCTGGGACGTCAACACCGACGGCGGCGGCACCCACTACGGCCTCGTACCGGACTGGATCGAGGACATCCGGGTCACCGGCGGCCAGGACGTGGTGGACGAGCTCATGCGGGGAGCCGAAGGCTACCTGCGCACCTGGGAGGGAGCCGCCGGCCACACCACCCCGTACGTACCGCTGGTCCGCGGTCACCGCTCGCACGCGGGGCACCTGGCGTCCTCACGCCCCCTGCCCGCGGGGTTCACCCACGAGGGGGTCTGGAAGCTGCTGCGGAACCCCGCGCCCGGCACGGTCCGGCTCTACGAGTGCAAGGTGGCGAACCATTCGATGCTCACCCCAGACCCGGGATGCGAGGGCCAACAGCCGCTCGGCGCGGTCGGATACGCGTACACCAAGGCGGTGCCGGGCTCGATCCCCCTCTACCGATGTTACGCACCTTCGGTGTTCGACCATTTCGTCTCCAACAGGGCCGACTGTGAAGGGCCTTATGTGAGGGAGAGCCTGCTCGGCCACGTCATGCCGGTGGCCGGCCCGTAGCGGCGACACTCAAGGGTGCCCCCGGCTCGTGCGACCCCGGGGGCACCCGGCCCACCCGGACGAGTGCGGGTCGTCCTCGTCGCGGCGCACCTCGCGCCGCGCAATGCCCGGGCTGTCCGGATAATGGGTGGGAAGGCGACTGGAAGGGGGCGTCTCGTGCCATCGGCTCCGCCGGGGGGCGAGGAGGCTCACGGCCCGTTCTGGTCCGAGCCGGGGACACTGCTGGAGCACGTGGCCGTGGCCGTCTTCGGTGTCGATGACAACGACCTCGTCCGTTACTGGGGGCCCGGTGCACGGGACCTCTTCGGGTACGACGCTGCCGCCGTCCTGTCGAAGCCGGGCGCCGTCCTCTTCGCGGACGGGCATCGAGGCGCCTCCGAATCCTGCGCCCGGCTGACGGATCGGGGCCGGACCCTCGGCTACTGGAGGGCTGGCGGTGGCTTCCAGGATGGCCTGTTCCCGGTCGGTCACGTCCATCATCAGCCCGCCCACTCCGGGACGCGAGCCGACCGCCTGGCTCAGGGGGAAGAAGCTCACCGACCGGACCTGGTCGCGGTCCGGATGCCCCCGCGGGCGCAGGCCCACCAGCGTCCCCACGACCGGGGGGCCGCCGAGGGCGACGGCCCTGAGCATGCGCCGGTACTCGCCGCCGTCGGACATGATCATGAATTCGTCCATGCGCCGCCCGAGGTGCGCCTCGATCGGAAGGCCGTCCATGTCGGCGAGCGCCTGGTTGAGGTGGACGTAGCGCAGGTCGGGGTCGAGCATGACCAGGCCGATGGGGCAGGTCTCGAAGAGGGCGTCGAGGAAGGCGAGGTTGGTCTTGACCCGGTCGAGCTCGTCGCTTCGGCTCGCCAGGACCATCACCACGGACCGTCCTTCGGCTCCCTTCACGGAAAAGGCCCGGAACCCGCACGCGAAGTTCGTGGCATCACGATGCCGTGCCGTCAGCCGTCGGCGGCTGGCTCTGCTGGACGGGGCCTCCACCCGTATCGGGACCGCTCTGGACGTGAACCTCACGGCCCAGGAGCTGGTCGACGCGTCGATGCCGGACTTCTGCGACGGCGCCGTGGTCGAAGTCGTGGAGTGGATGGCCGAGGCCGAGGTGTTCGATCCGGCGCGGCCCCTGTCCACCCGCCGGATCGCATCCGGGACGATCCTGCCCCCTCCGGCCACCGAACTCGTGAGCGGAGTGGAGAAGGTCCGCTATCCGCCCGGCTCCGTCATCCACGACATGCTGACGACCGGTCGCGCCATCTCCGCCGTGGTGAACGAGGAGTTCCTGGCCCGGACCGTCCTCATCGAGTCACGCGCGCGGCTCTTCGCCGAGAGCGGGCTGGCCTGCGTCCTGGTCACACCGCTCATCGCCCGCGGAACCATCCAGGGAATCGCCATGTTCGGCCGGTCCGGGGAGCGGCCGGCCTTCACCAAGGACGATGTCAGCCTCGCGAGTGAGCTCGCCTCACGCGCCGCGATCTGCCTGGACAACGCCCGGCTGTACAGCCGTCCTCGTGGTGGGCGACGCGATGGGGCACGGCGTGTCGGCCGCCGCCGCCATGGGTCGCCTGCGCATCACCACCAAGGCCCTGGCCAGGCACGTCAGCGAGCCCGCCGACCTGCTCACTGAGTTCGACGCGTGCGCCCAGGAGGCCGGCATCGAGCTGGCGACGTGCCTGTACATCGTCTACGACCCGGGGACCGGACGCGCCCGCATCGCCAGCGCCGGCCATCTCCCGCCCCTGCTGCTCCGGCCGGACGGCACGGTCGAGACCATCGACGAAGTCCTGGGAGTCCCCCTCGGCGTCGGTGGCCACCCCTTCCGGGCGACCGAGATCGAGCTCCCCGCGGACGCGACCCTCGCCCTGTACACCGACGGCCTCATCGAAGCACGAGGCCGGGACATCGAAGCCGGCCTGGAGGCGCTGCGCACCGAACTGGCATGCAGCCAAGAGGCGTTGGAGAACATGGCGGACCGTATTCTCGCGAGCCTGCTGCCCGCGCCACCGGCCGACGACACGGTCCTCGTCCTCGCCCGCGTCCACCGCGCCCCATAGGACCTGACCCCCGGCGCGGGCGGGTGCGGATGGGGGTGTCAGCGTCGCAGCGCCGTACGGAGCGTGAGTCCGTGGTCGCGCCGCAGCCGGTGCAGCTCCCAGCAGGACAGAGCCGTCACCGTGACGGGGGCGCCGAGGATGAAGACCATCCGGGCGCCCACCGGGACCCGTTCGTAGGACCCGGTGATCAGATCCAGGAGCGCCACCTCCCACACCAGGACGCCGGCGAGGATCGGCGGCAACACCTCGTGGATGTCGGCGGTGCGGAAGACGTGCACCAGTGACAGTCCGATGCCGTAGAGGGCGAAACCGAGCGACCAGAGGGCCAGCAGGCCCATGACGATCTTCCCGGGCAGCCCCACGGCGTCGCGCAGGCCCGCCAACTCCGGGGCCATGGCGAGGGCGGACGTGCCCATGGACGCCATGATGGCCAAAACCGAGCCGAGCGGGCGCAGGGACCGGCGCAGGTACACCCGACGCAGCCCGCCGCGTGCGGCTGCCACGAAGGCGCCGACCACCACGGGGAAGGTGCAGACGAGTGTCAGGACGCTGTACCAGCTCTGGTTGAGGCGTTCGCTCGCCACGCCCTCGACGTCGGCGGCGCTCGCGACGGCGTTGTAGGTGATCATCAGACCCACCCAGGCGACGAGTCCCAGCCCGGTCCGCCACAACTGGAGCTTGCGGACCTCCCGGTCGTCGACGATCCCGGGGCGCGAGGGGCGGAAGGTCCGCTGGGCGGCGTACAGGGGGTTGTAGAGGCCGCGCAGGATCCTCCGAGCTCGCGAAGGCTCGGCGGGCGGAGGCGGGACCAGCGGGTAGGGGACCGCGTACGGGTATCCCGGCGGCGGGCCGGACTGGGCGTAGGGATATCCCGGCGGCGGGCCGGGCGGGGCGTACGGGTATCCCTGCCGGGGGACCGGCGGGGTGTAGGGGCGCCCCGGCGGTGGGTTCCCGGCGCCGCCCGCCGGGTCACCGTACCCACCACTGCCGTAACCGCTCATGCCACGCACCCCCGAAGTCCTGCCGGTCGAACCCCGGCATCCTAGGGGGTGTCCTGCCGATCAAGCCGGGACCATCTCCTGCGGGAGGGCCGGGTTCTCACAGGAGATCGAGAGCCGGCTCACATGTGATCCCCATGCCGCCCTCCTAGCTTCGGCGCCATGGCACTGCACAGATCCCCGTCGCGCATACGCAGGAGGCTCGCGGCGTTCGCGACCATGGCCGCGCTCGCAGGGGGAATCACCTTCGCCCACGCGCGTTCGGAGCCCCGGGACGGCACGTTCGCCACGGCGGCGGCGGCCTCGACGACGGCCACTCCGGTACCGACCACGTCACCCACCACCACATCCGCCCAGGTGAAGGTCGAGGAAGCCGCCCGTGAGGTGCTGGCGGGCGCGGAGGGGAACGCGGCCGTCGCGGTCCTGGACCTGTCCACCGGTGAGAGCGCCCGGGTCGGCGCCGACCGCGATTTCGTCACCGCCAGCATCGTCAAGGTGGACATCCTCGCCACCTTGCTCCTGCAAGCATCGGATGCCGGCCGCTTGCTGACCGCCCAGGAACAGCGCTGGGCCACCGTCATGATCGAGAACAGTGACAACGCGGCGGCCAACGCACTGTGGGATGCCATCGGCGGCGCGGAGGGGATGGCCGAGGCCAATCTGCGGCTCGGCCTCACCGAGACCACGCCGGGCCACGGCGCGTACTGGGGATTGACGCAGACCACATCCGCCGACCAACTTCGTCTGCTCCAAGCCGTGTTCGGCGAGGAGTCGGTACTGTCCGCCGATGCCCGGGCGTACCTGCGCGGACTCATGGGCTCGATCGCCCCCGACCAGGACTGGGGGATATCGGCCGGGCTGGAGGACTCCGGATCCGTGTACCTGAAGAACGGCTGGCTCGCGCGCAGCGAGAGCGGCCTCTGGGTGGTCAACAGCATCGGCCGGGTGGAGGCCGGCGGCCACACCCTGCTGCTCGCCGTGCTCTGCGACGGCCAGACCTCGCAGAAGGCCGGCATCTCGCTGGTCGAAGACCTTGCCGAGCTGACACGACTTGCCGTCACCGACGGGTAGTCGGGCGTACGCCGTCCAGAGGGCCAGTCCTCTACCAGGGTTCGGTCTCCAGGGCGCGGCAGAACCCGGCGCACGCCGCGCCCGCGTCCACGGGCGCTCAGTCCTCAGGGCGGAGCAGACCGCGCCCGTACGCCCTCACCAGGCGTTGCGGCACCTGGTACACCGAGCCGTCGACCGTGATCGCGACGAGCTGCGGGGTGGTCGCCTTCCACTGCGCGCGGCGGTGGCGGGTATTGCTGCGGGACGTCTTCCGCTTGGGAACGGCCATGGGTGTCTCCTCGGGTGGGCTGGGCTGAGCTGGGCTCGGGTGGTGTCGGTCGGTACGGGGGCGGTCGCCGCCGCGCACCGCGTGCGGAGGCCCTACCGGCTGCTGCCGTAGGGGAGCAGGGCCATCTCGCGGGCGTTCATGATCGCGGCGGCGAGCCGTCGCTGCTGCTGCGCCGTGACCCGGGTGACGCGGCGGCTGCGGATCTTGCCGCGGTCGGAGATGAACTTCCGCAGCAGGTCGGTGTCCTTGTAGTCGATGTACGTGATCTTTGCCGCGTCCAGGGGGTTGGGGCGGGACTTCGGCGGCTTGAGGGGGACTTGGCGGCGGGCCATGAGGGCTCCTTGAGCGGGGTGGGCGATGGAAGTGCCGGTCGGTGGGGCGTCAGGAGACGGGGTCGAGGAGCGAGTCGAAGGCGGCCGGCAGTCTCTGCCACTCCTCGGGCCCCGAGGCGTACTCGGCGTCCGTGAGCAGGCAGGACTCCAGGAGTCGCTCCAGCCCGTCGCGGTCGAGGCCGGGCGAGGTGAAGACGAGGTGCTGGCAGCAGTCGCCGTGTTCCGGATGCCAGTCGAGCGAGGCGGCCGCCCTGCGCAGCGGCGGCACCATCTCCCAGGCGGCGTCCGGGAGGGAGGCCAGCCAGGGCCCGGCGTTCTCCACGCACAGGGCGCCGCCCGCGGCGTCCCAGGCGAGCAGGGTGTCGGGGCGGTCGGCGAGCCAGAACCGGCCGCGGCTGCGGGCAGCGGCGCAGCAGAGGTCCTCCAGGGCCTCGTAGAGCCGCCCGGGGTGGAAGGGGCGGCTGCGGTGCCAGACGAAGGTGGTGACTCCCGCCTCTTCCGCCTCCTGCGGCAGCAGGGCGCAAGCGGGGTGCTGGGCGGCGGCCGCCATCTCCACGTCGAAGCCGGCGAAGGCCGCCCGGGCCAGTTCCCCGGATCCGGCGGGCACCCGGCGGGCGGTCGGATGGAGTTGGGCCAAGAGGGCGAGGCCGGCGTCCGCGGTGTCCTCGGCGTACGTGGCGTCCGCGGCGTGTCCGGCGTCCGTGCTGTCCACGAGGGCCAGTACGGGGGCGTACTCCAGCTGCCGGGCCCAGGTGTCCCCGACCGTGCGCCGGTCCGCGGCTGCCGCCGCGAGGCCCACGTCCGCCAGATCGTCCCCGTTGACGAGATAGGGCAGGACGAGCGAGGGGTCGACCGCGGTGATCACGCCGGTGAGATCGAGCAGGTCGCCGCCGTGCTCGGCGACGACCTCGGCCATCGCCTTGGGCTCGACGGAGTCCCACAGCTCGACGACGGCCAGGCGCGTCGTTCCGCCGCCGGCCAGCCGTTCGAGCTCGGGGACAAGGTCCTCGCGGAGCGCGCAGCAGGCGCAGTCGTTGAAGAGCGGCGCCTCGCCTCGCGACAGTTCACCCGAAGCGTCGCGCACGATGCGCAGCACGGTACCGGCGGGCGCCGTGGCGAGGTCGTGGTGGAGCGCGACGCTGCCGGGGACGGAGCGGAGCAGTCGGTCGACGACTTCCTTGCGGGCGTCGGAGTGCAGCCCGCCGACGATGACGACGGGCAGTCTCACTTGCCGCTCCCGTAGCGGCGCTCGAAGCGCTCGACGCGGCCGGCGGTGTCCAGGACGCGGGCGGTGCCGGTGTAGAAGGGGTGGCTCCGCGAGGAGATCTCGACGTCGATGACGGGGTAGGTGTGGCCGTCCTCCCACTCGACGGTCTTGTCGCTGGTGGCGGTCGAGCGGGTGAGGAAGGCGAAGTCGGCGGCCTTGTCGCGGAAGACGACGGGGCCGTAGGCGGGATGGATTCCGGGCTTCATGGCGGGTCCTTCGGGCAGGGGCGGGGGCTGGGGGGAGAGGGGACGGGCTTCAGCGTTCTTCGCGGAAGTCGACGTGCCGGCGGACCACCGGGTCGAACTTGCGCAGCACCATCCGGTCGGGATCGTTCCGCCGGTTCTTGCGGGTGACGTAGGTGTAGCCGGTGCCCGCGGTGGAGCGGAGCTTGACGATCGGGCGTACTTCGTTGCGTGCCATGGGGCTACTATACGGGAATGGAAATCATTTTCAGTAACGATCCCCGCTCAGAGAGAGGCAGGTACCCCCTTGTCCGCCCACTGCCAGCTGACCGGCGCCCAGCCGGGCTTCGGCAACGCCATCTCCCACTCGCACCGGCGCACTTCGCGCCGCTTCGACCCCAACATCCAGAGCAAGCGGTACTGGCTTCCCAATGAGGGGCGCCACATCCGCCTCAAGCTGAGCGCCAGGGCGATCAAGACCGTCGACACGATCGGTGTCGAGGCCGCGGTGGCGCGCATCCGTGCCCGGGGCGTGAAGGTCTGATGGCGAAGCAGAGCAAGATCGCGCGGAACGAGAGGCGCAAGGTGATCGTCGAGCGCCACGCCACCCGGCGGGCGGAGCTGAAGGAGATCATCCGCAGGCCCTCCTCGACGGAGGCCGAACGGGGAGCGGCCGTGGCCGAGCTGCGCAAGCAGCCGCGCGACGCGAGCGCGACCAGGGTGCGCAACCGGGACGCTGTCGACGGGCGGCCCCGCGGACACCTGCGGAAGTTCGGTCTCTCCCGCGTGCGGATGCGTGAACAGGCCCACGCCGGGGTCCTGCCCGGAGTCACGAAGTCGTCCTGGTAGGGCCTGCGCGACCGACGGAAGCGAACGGGCCCGCACTCCGGTGGAGTGCGGGCCCGCGTCGTCGGCGGCCCGACCGGTGCCGGGCGTTCGCCTCGATGAGGCCGACCGGATCCGGCGACGACCCGCCCGCGCACCCGAACCCCACGTCCCGGGAGTACCTGCCCGGAACCCGTTCGAGCGGGCAGACTGGGGGCATCGGCTCCCCGACGGGCCGATCGAGGAGGGGAACACTGTGGATCCTGCCATCGCGTCACTCGCCGCAACCGCCGCCGCAGCACTCGTCGGCGCGATGACCACGGACGCCTGGGGGCGGGCCAAGCAGGGGTTCGCACGCCTGGTCGGCAGGCAGCCCGAGCACGCCGATTCCGTGGAGGCCGAGCTGGAACAGGCCAGGGAAGCCGTGCTCACGGCGCGCGCCCAGGGCGATGCGGAGGCCGAGCGCGTGGTGCGCGAGGAATGGGCCGCGCGGCTCGCGGTCGTACTGGACGTCGACACGGCCGCCCGGACCGAGGCGGCCGCCTACGGACCCGGTGTGCAGATCGGCTCACAGATCAACATCGGGCCGTCCCAGACCGGTTCCGGGAACATCCAGATCGTCGGCTGACGTGCCCGAGGCCCCGATCACCACGCAGATCAACATCGGCCCCTCGCAGACCGGCGACGGGAACGTGCAGCACATCCATCTGGCCCCCGTCGAGCCCCTGGCCGCGCTCGCGTCCCTGCCCGAGCCGCCCACGGAGTTCGTCGGCCGCACGGGCGAACACCGCAGACTCAGGGAGCACCTCGACCCCGGCACACCCCGCACCGCCGAGGACACCGCGCCCGTCGTCGTCTCCGCCGTGTCCGGCATGGGCGGGGTCGGGAAGACCACCCTGACCGTGATCGCCGCCCGCGGCGCGGTGGGCGACGGCTGGTTCACCGGCGGCGTGCTCTTCACCGACCTGCGCGGGTACGGCAGCGACCCGATGATGCCGGAGGAAGCGCTCGACGGACTGCTGCGCGACCTCGGGGTCGGCGAGCCGGAGATCGAGCGCCGGCCCACCCGGCAGGAGAAGGAACGGCTCTACCGCTCCAGCCTCGCGAGGCTCCAGGGCCCGGCCCTGATCATCGCGGACAACGCCTCGCGCGCCGCCCAGGTCCGCTCACTGGTCCCGGGGGAAGCACGCCACCGGCTGGTCGTGACCTCCCGCAACCGGCTCGCCGAACTGGGCGCCCGGCTCATCGACCTCGACGTACTGGAGCCCGAGGAGTCCGCGCAGCTCATCGTCGAGGCGCTGAGCACGGCCTGGCCCGACGATCCCCGGCTCCGCCCCGGATCCCTCGACCGGGCGGACCTCGGCCGGCTCGCCGACGCGTGCGGGCACCTGCCGCTCGCGCTCCAGATCGCCGCCGCGCGGCTGAAGGCCGATCGCGGCCTCGGCATCGGAGCCGCCGCCGACCGGCTGGCCGCGGGCGGTGCCCGGCTGGGGCGGCTGCGCGACGGCGAGCGTGCCGTACGGGCCGTCTTCGCGATGTCCTACCACGCGCTGGAACCGCGCTCCCAGCAGCTCTTCCGCCAACTGGGCGTGCTGCCGGGGAGGGAGGCGCACGAGGTGGCCCTCGTGGAGCTGGCCGACGCCGAGGACTTCGACGAACTGCACGACCTGCTGCACCCCCTGCTGGACGCCCACCTCATCGCCCGGTCCGGTACGCATCGCCGTTGGCGCATGCACGACCTGCTCCACGAGTACGCGGCCGAACTGGCCGACGCCGAAGACTTCCGGGACGAGCGACGAGCCGCCCGCTGCCGACTGCTGGAGCACTACGCCGAGGCCCTGCGGGAAGCGGACGCGCTGCTGCACGGTCCCCAGGACCCCGAGTTGGCGCGGGCGCGCGCCAACTCGGCCGACTGGCTCGACGCCGAGCGCCTCCACCTCGTCACCGCCGCCGGATGGACGGATGACGAGGCGTGCGCCGAGCGGGCCTTCGTCGTGGCCACCCTGCTCGACGGACACATGCTCGCCCGGCACGACCACCACGCCCGCGCCACCGTGGCCGCCTCCGCGGCGGCGGCAGCGCACCGCACCGGGCGCGCCGCGGACGAGGCCGGCGCCCTTCATGTCCTGGGCATCGAACTGCTCCATGACCGCAGGGCCGACGAGGCGATCACCGCTCACCGGCAGGCTCTGAGGATCCGGCAGTTGATGGCCGCGTCCTCGATGCTCTCGCTGGGGCAGGCGTTCGGGATGGCGCGTGCGCGGCCGGCGCCGGGGGAGTCGGTGGGCACCCGGCGCAACGGCGAGGCGCTCGCGCCGCTGGAACAGGCCCTGGCGATCTACCGGGAATACGACGACCTCACCGGACAGGCCCTGGCCCTGCGGGCTCTGGGCAGCGCCCGGCGAGGCGTGGGGGACCTGGCGGGCAGCGAAGCCCTGCTGGAGGAGGCCGCCTCCCTCTTCGGGCGGCTGGGCGATCTGGCCGAGCAGAGCGCGGTGGCCCAGCAACTGGCCTCGGTCCGGATCGACCGGGGCGATGTCGACGCGGCCGCCGCGGCGGGGCGGGAGGCGGTACGGCTCAGCCGCGCGGTGGGCACGCCGGGCTCACTGGCGGTCGCCCTGCTGACGGCCGCGCAGACCGAACAGTTCCGCAGCCGCTGGACCGAGGCCCTGGGCCTGCTCGACGAGGCGCTCCCGCTGCTGCGCGCGACGCGCGACATCAGGGAGGCCGCCACCTGGCTGGTACGGGCCTCGGTCCTGCGTCAGCTGGGCAGGACCGAGGAGGCGGACGCGTCCGAGGCGCAATGCGACATGGTGGGCGAGGACCGCCTGGACGCACGGCAGGACCCCGCCCGACCGCGACCGTGACCTGGGCCGAAGAGGGACGGCCCAGGCCGTCTGACGGCCTAGTCGCCGGTCGTTCCGTCGAGCAGCTCGCGCAGGATGTCCAGGTGGCCGTTGTGGCGGGCCGTCTCCTCGGTGAGGTGGAGGAGGATCCAGCGCAGGTCGACGTGGAGGCCGTTGCGGTTGGCTCGCTGGGCCTGCTTGTCCAGGCTGTTCCCGGCGACCAGTTCGCGGTAGCGGGCGCTCTGTTCGGCGTACTCGTCGAGGAGCTGCGCGAGCGGGAAGTCGACGGCGACGCGCATCTCGCGGTCGGGGTCCTCGTCGGTCCAGGGGCCGTGGTCCTGCTCGCCGAGGAAGACCACCTGGAACCAGTAGTACTCGACCCAGCGCAGGTGGTTGACCAATCCGCTCAGGGTCATCAGCGGTGAGCCCGGCAGGATCGCCTTGCGGGCGTTCTCGTCGGAGACGCCCGCGCACTTGGCGCGGGTGGTGTCGCGTGCGTAGTCGAGGAAGGTGGTGAGCTGGGTGCGCTCGTCCCACGCGGACGGTATGTCATCGATTCTGGTCATCCCGCGGAGCATCCCCGATCGGCGCGACGGGTGTCGAGGCATTTTCCGACGGGAGGGGTCCGCACCCTTCCTCCCGGCCCGGTCCTCTTCCCCGCCACGCCGGTCAGGGCTTCAGGCCGGCCCGCCTGAGGGCGATCTCGGACAGGTCGGCGATCACCTGCGGGTCGCCGCGGCGCCAGGCATCGGCGAGACCGCCCGCAGGGGTGGGGATCGTGGAGAGGGGGCGTACGGGGCCGGTGAGGGCGCGCAGGGCGAGCAGGTCGGCGCCTCCGGGTGCGTCGCGGAGGTCCCGGATGGTGGCGCTGCGGCGGATCCAGCGCACGCGCGGGGGAAGCCACAGCAGCAGGACGAAGGCCACGGGCAGGACGATCAGGGAGATGGTGGCGAGGGTGGCCACCTGGCCGACGACGTCCTGCAGTGACTGCCCCGCGTCGGCGAGTCCGGTGCCGGCGTCGGCCGCCGACCGGAACGGCTTCTTCAGGAGGTCGCCGACGAGCGGCACGTCGGAGGCTTTGTCTCCGGCCTCGGTGAGGGCGTGGGCGAGGCTGTCGCCCGAGCTCTCGACCTTCCGTCCGGGTTCGGCCAGCCGCATGATCGCGTCGCGGACGGTCAGGGCGAACTTCACCGCGGCGGCGATCAGCAGTACGGCGATCAGGTCCGCGAGGACCTGCCGGTTCCGCCGTGCTGGGGTCTGGGCGTAGAGAAGCACGGGCTGCTCCTGTTCCGGTGCTGGCGGCAGGGGCCGGCCGGTCCCTCGACCGGATGCCGGACTCGACCGCATGCGGGACTCGATGCGGAACTCGACCGTATGCCGGACCCGGCCGGCGCGTGGCGTCCGTCGGCATGTGGCGTCGGTCGGTTCCGCAGCAGTGACACGTCGCCGGGTCGGCGCCGTGCCGGCTCCGGGTCAGTCCGCGCGGGGAACGGCGGCGAACACGGGGCCGCCGACGGCCCGGGTCAGGCGGTACCGCCTGAGCGCCCGGTCGAAGCGGGCGCGGCTGCCCGGCAGGGCTCCGCGGAGATCGGCTACCAGTGCGCCGTCCGGTACTTCGGCGGCGAGCCGGGCGACCACCGGGTCCGTACTGTCGAGGAGTTCGGCCGCGGGGTGCAGCGGCAGTTCGGGGCCGTTCAGGTGCAGGAGGTCCCAGAAATCGTCGGCGTACGGCTGGACGCCCTCCTCGAAGCCGGTCTCCTCGACGAGCTCCTCCGCCGTGCCGAGGAGCCGGTCGAGCCACTGCGGCAGCGAGTCGGCCTCGACGTGGAGTCCGCCCTCGCGGTACTGCATCAGGACCTGCCCCCACCGGCCGTCGGGCTCGATGTCGACCCAGGTGACGCCGCCGCCCCCGTCGTCGGTGACCAGCCAGTGGGGGTGCGGCAGGCCGTGGTCGCCGGCCTGGCGGGGGTGGCCGGTCAGCCTGAACTCCACCGGCGGCACGGCGAAGCCCCCGAGCCGGCCCAGCAGTTCGCGGGCCTCGGCCGGTACCGGGACGGGCCAGTGGTCGAAGTCGGCGTCCGCGACGCCGGGTTGCACCGCGAGGTCGAACGGGACTCGGGCGGCCAGCGCCCGCAGCTGCTTAAGGAGGGTGTCACCGGAGATCACCCGGCCACGCTACCGAACCGGCCCCTGGCGACGGGAGCCGGTGTGCCCGGCCGTACGCCGCGCCCGGACGCTCCCGCGCGGAGTGTCCGGGTAAGCCCGGCGCCGCCGAGGCCTCACCCGTTCGGGTCAAGCGGGGGCGGGTGGCTGCCGCGAATGGCCCAGCATCGGGACACTGGGCGGGCCGCGCATCGGATGAGATGCCTAACGTCGCTGCCAGACACGTCGGTGCTCGCGCAGCTTGTGGAGGTGCCATGTCCCGTCGTCACAGGTTGCTGGCGGGTGTCTGCGCGACTACGGTCGCCGTCGGTCTGCTTCTGACCGGGGGCGCCCAGGGCGTCCAGGCGCCGCATCGGCAGGACTCCGGAACAAGCGCCGGCGGCGAGATCGCGGTGGGCGCCTACCTGCACTACGGATCGCCCGGCGTCGAACGGATGCAGGAGCTCTCGCGCTGGCTCGGGGGTACGGAGCTGCGCGCCGGGCACACCTATCTGCCGGGCGACACCTGGGCGAACATCGAGGGCGCACCCGATTCCCTGCGCACCTGGGCGCGGTGGCGGGGCGAGAGGGCCGACCGGCTGTTCGTCCTGAACGTGCCCATGCAGGAGCGGAACGAGGCCCGTCTCCCCGACGCCCGGGTCGCCGAGCTGATCCGCACCGGTGCGCGGGGCACCTACGATCACCACTTCCGGCGGCTGGCCCAGCGCCTGGTCGACCTCGACGTGCCGGACACGGTGATCGTCCTCGGCTGGGAGATGAACGGCTTCGACTACACCCACCGGTGCCGGCCCGACCCCGAGAACTGGAAGAAGTACTGGCGGCGCATCGTGGCCGCCATGCGGTCCGTGAAGGGGCAGGATTTCCGTTTCGACTTCGCCCCCAACCGCGGCGGTGACGCGATCGCGTGGACCCGGTGCTACCCGGGTGACGACGTGGTCGATGTCATCGGGATGGACTCGTACGACCAGGAACCCGGCCGGACCTTCGACGAGCAGGTCACCCAGCCCTACGGACTGCGGCAGCAGGTCGATTTCGCCAGGGCCCACGGCAAGGCGATCTCGTACCCCGAGTGGGGGCTGTTCCGGCACGGCGACAACCCCGAGTACGTGCGGCACATGCTGGAATGGATCGAGGAGCACAGGCCGCTCTACCACAGCATCACGGACTTCTGCCCGCACGGCGTGTGGCAGTGCGGGCGGAATCCGCGCTCCTCGCAGGTGTTCCGGGACTACCTTTCCGGTGACCAGAGCCGTGGGTCCGACCTCCGGACAAGGTGACGCCGCACGTCGTCGGAGAGCCCGGACAGGGAGGTCGGAGGGCGCATGGCAGAGTGCTGTGCATGCCATCGCTCTCACTTCGTATCGTCGGCCGCGATCTCCCGGGTCGTGAATGCGGCGGGTACCGGGACGTCCATGTCGCCGTGCAGCGCGGGCGCGAAGCCGAAGGAGCCGTCCCCGGGGACGCCGCGGAGGCGGTCTGGGAGTTCACCGTGGAGGTCGTCGCGTTGACGGACGGGGCACGGGACTTTCGTGGGCCCCACGTCCACGGACGACGCGGGGGCCGGTTCCTGTACCTGACGTGGGGAGAGCTTCGCCGCGGCGGGGAGTTCACGATGTTCCGCCGCGCCAAGCTGATGCTCGACGACCTCCCGCCGCACGCCGTCGACCGCGGCGCCGCCGAGGCCGGGCTACGGCTCACGGACCGCTGCGGCATGCCCGTGTGCGCCGCGGTGCGCCCGCCCGGCATCAGCTGGAGCTGACGGGTCCCGCGGGAGCGAGGGCCCGCCGGGCCGACGCGGGGAGGGCCCGGTCACCGGCTACCGGACGACTTCCGCGACCGCATCGTCCGGGGGGCGTAAACCCGTGGGCCTACGCCCTCGCGCGTGTTACATCGGTGAGCCGATGCCGCGCGGGAGGGCGCGTGACAGCGTTCAGCTGTGTCCACGGACCTTCCGTGGCAGCACAGTTGACGATGCGTCACCACGGGAGAGCCCATGACCACCACACCGTTCATCAGCCGCGAGGGCGTGACGCGCCGCCGGGTGCTGGGAGCCGCGCTCGCCGTCGGCGCCGCCGCGCCGCTGGCTGCCACCGGCCCCGCGTGGGCCGGCCCGGCCGCGCCCGCCGCCCGCGCCTCGGAGCGGCTCACGCTGCCCGCGCCGACCGGGCCGCATCCCGTGGGAACGGTCCAGCTGCACCTCGTCGACCGCTCGCGCCCGGACGCCGTCGCGGGGCCCGGGCACTTCCGTGAGCTGATGGCCACCGTCTGGTACCCCGCCCGGGACGTCCGGCGGTATCCCGTGGCGCCCTGGATGCCGGCCGGGGCGTTCCGGGCGTTCGTCGACGACGCCGGGCTCAGCGAACTGGCCTCCCTGGGGCCGCTGACCGCCGGCCACATGGGCGCGCCGGTGCGCCGGTCGGGCCACTTCGGCGGGCGCCTGCCCGTCGTCGTGTTCTCGCACGGCGCGCACAGCCACCAGGGCGACCACACCGTCATGGTCCAGGAGCTCGCCAGCCACGGATACGCGGCCGTGACCATCGCGCACCAGTACGACACGTACACCGAGTACCCCGACGGCCGGGTCGCCGTCCCCCTCGACGACAGGCGGGCGCCGACACTGCCCGGGGACTTCGCCGACGACCTGCGCTTCGTCCTCGACTGCGTCGAGCAGCTCGCCGCGGGCCGCAATCCGGACGTCGACCGCAAGAAACTGCCGGCCGGGCTGCTCGGCTCGCTCGACCCGCGGCGCATGGGCGCGCTCGGCTGGTCGAAGGGCGGGACGGCCACCGCCTGCGCCACGCTCGCGGACGAACGCATCCGGGCCGGGCTGAGCCTCGACGCCCCGATGCAGATGAACCCGCCGCTGGCCGGCGACCTGCACCGGCCGTTCATGATGATGTCCGCCGAGTTCAGCCGGGCCACGGATCCCGCGGCCGCCGCCTTCTGGTCGCACCTGCGGGGACGGCGGCTGGACATCCGGGCGGAGGGCGCCGTCCACATCTCCTACGGCGACAACGAGGCGCTGTACCCGCAGGTGGCGAAGGTGTACGGATGGACCGCGCAGCAGCTCCAGGACGTGATCGGCACCCTCGATCCCGACCGCGCGGTGAAGATCCAGCAGGTGTACCCGCTCGCGTTCTTCGACGAGCACCTGCGCCACGGCCAGGGCCACCTGCTGGACGGGCCCTCCCCGGCCTACCCGGAGGTGACCTTCCTTCCCTGACCGGCCGGCGGCGTGTCTCATTTCACCGTCCGACATCTGGATCACGGTGTCCATGGGCAAGCGCGGCGGCCTAGGGTGGGCCGCGCAGCTGGTTCGCCCCCGTCCGCCAGGCGGGATGCGTCGTAAGAGGGAACCCGGTGGGAATCCGGGACTGCCCCGCAGCGGTGAGTGGGAACGACCGCCGTCATACGCACTGGGACCGGAACAGGTCCTGGGAAGCGACGGCCAGTAGGTGCGGGCCTTCGTGGTCCGCGCGCCCGCGAGTCCGAAGACCTGCCCGTTGCCCGCACGCGGACGATTCCGTGTGCGGAGATCCCGGTGACCTCGTGGGCGGGTCGGCGTACACACGGAGCGGCACGTGCGGTGATTCCGCGGCGTGCACCGCCCGTTGTGCCGTTCCTTCGCGTCCGCGTCCCGTCGCCGGATTCCTGGACACATCTCGCGAAGGAGAGTTCCGTGACAGCGAAGCCCACAGCCGCGGCAGCACGAGCCACCGTGTACGGCTACCCCCGTCAGGGGCGGAACCGGGAACTGAAGAAGGCCGTCGAGGGCTACTGGAAGGGCCGCGTCACCGCGGACGCCCTCCGGGAGACCGCGACCGAACTGCGCCGTGCGAACTGGCAGCAGCTGGCCGAGGCCGGTGTCCACGAGGTTCCCACCGGTGACTTCTCGTACTACGACCACGTGCTGGACACCAGCGTCATGGTCGGCGCCGTCCCCGAGCGGCACCGGGAGGCCGTCGCCGCCGACCCGCTCGACGGGTACTTCGCGATGGCACGCGGCACGCAGGACGTGGCCCCGCTGGAGATGACCAAGTGGTTCGACACGAACTACCACTACCTGGTCCCCGAGCTCGGACCGGACACCGTCTTCACCGCCGACCCCTCCAAGCAGGTCGCCGAAGTGAGGGAAGCCCTCGCGCTCGGCCACGATGCCCGCCCCGTGCTCGTCGGCCCGATCACCTATCTGCTGCTGGCCAAGCCCGCCCCCGGCGTGGCGGCCGACTTCCAGCCGCTGACGCTGCTGGACCGGCTGCTCCCCGTCTACGCCGAGGTCCTCGCGGCCCTCAAGACCGCCGGGGCCGAGTGGGTCCAGCTCGACGAGCCGGCCCTGGTCCAGGACCGCAGCCCGGCCGACCTGAACGCCGCGGCCCGCGCCTACCGCGACCTCGGCGCCCTGACCGACCGGTCCAAGCTGCTCGTCGCCTCGTACTTCGGCCGGCTCGGCGAAGCCCTCCAGGTCCTCGCCGCCTCTCCCGTCGAGGGCCTGGCGCTCGACTTCACCGAGGCGGGCAGCGCCCATCTGAAGGACCTCGCGGCGGTGGGAGGTCTGCCCGGCAAGCGCCTGGTGGCCGGCGTCGTCAACGGCCGCAACATCTGGATCAACGACTACCAGAAGTCCCTCGCCACTCTGGGCACGCTGCTGGGCCTGGCCGACCAGGTGGACGTGGCCGCCTCCTGCTCCCTGCTGCACGTCCCGCTCGACGCCGCCGCCGAGCGGGACATCGACCCGCAGGTCCGCCGCTGGCTCGCCTTCGCCCGGCAGAAGACGCGGGAGATCTCCGTCCTGGCCCGGGGACTGGCCCAGGGGACGGACTCCATCGCACCCGAACTCGCCGCCAACCGGGCCGACCTGGCCTCCCGCACGGGCTCGGCGCTCACCCACGACCCGGCCGTCCGCACCCGCACCGCGGCCGTCACCGCCGCGGACGGCCGCCGCGCCCAGCCCTACGCGGAGCGCGCCGCCGCCCAGCGGGCGCACCTGGGCCTGCCGCTGCTGCCGACCACCACGATCGGGTCCTTCCCGCAGACCGACGAACTGCGGGTCGCCCGCGCCGACCTGCGGGCCGGCCGGATCGACGCGGCGGGCTACGAGCGGCGGATCAAGGCGGAGATCGGCGAGGTGATCTCCTTCCAGGAGAAGACCGGCATCGACGTCCTGGTGCACGGCGAGCCGGAGCGCAACGACATGGTCCAGTACTTCGCGGAGCAGCTCACCGGCTACCTCGCGACCCAGTACGGCTGGGTCCAGTCGTACGGCACCCGTTACGTGCGGCCGCCGGTCCTGGCCGGGGACATCTCCCGCCCCGAGCCGATGACCGTCCGCTGGACCTCGTACGCCCAGTCCCTGACCTCCAAGCCGGTCAAGGGCATGCTGACCGGGCCGGTCACCATGCTCGCCTGGTCCTTCGTACGCGACGACCAGCCCCTCGGCGACACCGCCCGGCAGGTGGCCCTGGCCCTGCGCGACGAGGTCGACGACCTCGAAGCCGCGGGTACTTCGGTGATCCAGGTCGACGAGCCGGCCCTGCGCGAGACGCTCCCGCTGCGGAGCGCCGACCACGCGGACTACCTGGCGTGGGCGACCGAGTCCTTCCGGCTCACCGTCTCCGGGGTACGGCCGGACACCCAGATCCACACGCACATGTGCTACGCCGAATTCGGCGACATCGTCCGGGCCATCGACGACCTCGACGCCGACGTCATCAGCCTGGAAGCCGCCCGCTCGCACATGCAGGTCGCACGCGAACTCGCCGCCCACGGCTACCCGCGCGAGGCGGGCCCCGGCGTCTGGGACATCCACTCGCCGCGCATCCCCTCCACACGGGAGGCGGCGGCCCTGCTCCGCAAGGGCCTGGAGGCCATCCCGGCCGAACGGCTCTGGGTCAACCCCGACTGCGGCCTGAAGACCCGCGGTTGGACCGAGACCCGGGCCTCCCTGGAGAACCTCGTCGCCGCCGCCCGCGAGATCCGCGCGGACCTGCCGGCCGACAACTCCTGACGCCCCGCTCCCGGACCGCCGGCGATCGAAGCCGACGGTCCGGGAGTGCGTCCGACGCGGTTGCGTGACTTCTCGTCCCCCACCCGTCTAACTGATCGTTTCAGAATGAGATTGGTTGCGGGGCTTGGCAGTTGGGTGTGGTGTCGGCAGGATCTGGGGTGTGTCTGCTGATCTCGTGCCTGATGACCTGTGGGAACGTGTGGCCCCATTGTTGCCGGAGCGGCCGGCCAGGCGGTTTCGGTATCCCGGGCGGCTGCCGGTAGACGATCGTGCGGCGTTGAGGGCCATCGTTTACGTGCTGTGCAAGGGCGTGAGCTGGCGGGACGTTCCCGCTGAGCGGTTCGGCTGCAGTGGTGTGACGGCCTGGCGCCGGCTTCGGGACTGGACCGAGGCAGGCGTGTGGCCCCGCCTCCACGAAGTCCTCCTGGCCGAGCTGCGGGCCGCCGGGCTGCTGGACATGGATGACGCCGCGATCGACGCCTCGCACGTCAGAGCCCTCAAAGGGGGGCTCACACCGGACCTTCGCCAGTCGACCGCGCCCGCCCGGGGAGCAAGCACCACCTCATCGTCGACCGGCACGGAACCCCACTCGTCGTCTCCCTGACCAGCGGAAACCGTCACGACGTCACCCAGCTCATGCCTCTGCTCAACGCGATACCCCGCATCCGCGGGCTTCGAGGACGGCCACGTCACCGACCCCGCCGACTCTTCGCCGACCGCGGCTACGACTTCGACAAGTACCGGCGCCTGATCCGGGCCCGCGGGATCACCCCCAGGATCGCCCGCCGCGGCACACTTCACGGCTCCGGCCTGGGCAAGACCCGCTGGGTCGTCGAGCGCACCTTCGCCTGGCTCCACCAGTTCAAACGCCTTCGAATCCGCTACGAGATACGAGCCGACCTCCACCTCGGACTCCTCCAACTCGCCTGCAGCATCATCTGCTTACGGCGACTCCGAACCTCATTCTGAAACGATCAGTAAGAGGCATGGGTCAGGGGAGGGAGGTCACAGCACGCCCGCGCGGGTGGCCGAAGCGCGGATCCGGCGCAGGAGGTAGCGCAGCTGGGCGCGCTCGCCCTTCGTGAGGGATGCCAGCAGTGTGCCGTGCAGGGATTCCAGATCGTTCCGCATCGTCGTCAGGGCCGCGACACCGGCGGGAGTGAGGGCCACCACCTCGTGCCGGCCGCCCAGGTTGATGACCATGGCCTGCATCAGGCCCTGCGCGAGGAGGTCGTCGACCGCCTGCGCGACGGCGGCCGGCGCCGCCTGGAGCTGCTCGGCGAGATCGAGCCGGGCGTGCGGTCCCAGATCCGCCAGCGTCCTGAGGACCGTCTGGTGGAGGGGGCCCAGGAGGCGCATGCCCGGCCGCTCGGCCATCAGGGCGTCCACCGCCCTGCCTGCTTCAGCCAGCAGGTACGCGATCTCCTCCGAGGGGCTCGAAGATCCGCTACCCCTGTCGTACACGTCGCATCCAATCGCCGGGCCGTAGGCAAGGAAGCCGGGCGTACCTGGGCTCACGATACGTGTCCTTGCGTGATCGGTCTACGTCACTGTCGTCGGTCGCGCCGTTCAGTCGGCGAGGAGGGCCCTGGCGGTGAGCTCCACGTATTCGTGCAGCCAGTAGGCCAGGACCAGGCCCGACGGGGCCGAAACCGACACCGCCGTCACGAGTCCGGCGAGGGCCGCGCGGGTCCGGTGGCTCCGCGGCCGGAGGGGCACCGGCCGCAGCAGCGCCTCGACCCGTTGCGGAACGGGTCCGGTGCCCACCGTCAGCAGGGGTCCGCGGTTCTCGGGCCGCTTCTCCGCGGTCGAGGCGGCCAGTGCCGCGCGTGCGATCGCGGTCGCCGTGAGGCGCCGGTCGCCCACGGCGGAGGCTGCCGACTCGTCCGCCCACCGCTCCAGGTGGAAGTCCAGGGCCGGCCGCAGGGACCGTAGGGCGGGGTGCACCGCGGCGGCCAGGTCCACGGCCAGGGACAGCAGGTGGTGGCGGCCCCTCAGGTGGGCCCGCTCGTGCCCGAGCAGGACCTCCCGCTCGGCCCGGCCGAGGGTGCGGAGCATGCCCGTCGTCACGACGACCCGACCGGCGTGCCCGCACCACGCGGGCAGGGCGTAGGCCCGCGGGCCGCCATCCGTGACGACCAGGAGGTCGCCGTCGGACACGGCGTCACTGGTGGACGCCCACGCCCGCGCGAGCACCGAGCGGTACGCGAACCAGCGGCGGGTCGTCCGTACGGCCTGGAACGCCAGAGCCGCACCGGCCGCGGCGGAGACCGGCACGGCGGCGGGCCACTCGGCAGCCGCCCGCGCCGGCGGGATCCGCTCCAGGGCCGCGAGGAACGGTACGTGGAGCAGGCCGATCAGTGCCGCCACCGTGCCGCCGGCCAGCAGGACGGCCGCCGAGGTGAGCGCCGCGCACGCTTCGCGCGGCGGCAGGAGCGCGGCGAGCCCGCGGGTCGCGGCCGCCGCGCCCCAGGGGAGGGCCAGGGTCAGCGCGACCAGGGCGAGGGCGAGGGTCATTCGCCCTCCGCCGCCTCCAGGAGCAGGCGCCTGAGCGCCTCCTCGTCGTCTCCGGACAGCGAGGACACGAACCGCTTCAGGACGAGGTCGCGCTGCGGCCCCCGTTCGAGTTCCCGGTGCATGCGTCCGGCCGCCAGCCCGGCGGCGTCGTCCGCGGCGGCGTAGGCGAAGCCCCGGCCCTCGCGGGTCCGCAGGACGGTGCCCTTCTCGTACAGGCGGGCCAGGATCGTCGTCACCGTCGTCCTCGCCAGGTCCCGGCCGAGCGCGGCGTTGATCTGCTGTGGAGTCATCGGCCCGTCGGCCGCCCACAGGATCGCCAGTACGTCCGCGACGAGCTCCCCGTGCGGACGCCTCGCGTCCGGGCCTTCCTCCGCCATCCTGCTACCGCCCCGTTACTGCCACGGACTGTCACGTCCGGCGCCTATATAGGTTTGCCTTACCTACTGTACGGGGGTGCGGGGCGGGCCCTGCACGGACCTGCACGGCCCTGTCCGGAGGCGGCCGAAGGGCGCCCAGCCACGGGTGCGTTCCCATGGGCGTCTCCTCGCCATCCGGTCGTCTACAGTGCCGTAGACCGTCTACGAGGCGGTAGTCGCCGCTGCTTGCCCTCCGACCCGGCCCACTCACCTCCGGGAGCCGCCCGCCATGGCCCTATCCGCCCACACGGCAGTGCCGCAGGCCGTCAACCTGCTCGACGCGGGATCACTGCTCTCCGCGTTCGGCGCACTCGGCATCGCGCTCGTGCTCTTCGCCGAGACCGGCCTCCTGGTCGGCTTCTTCCTGCCCGGCGACTCCCTCCTGTTCACCGCCGGCCTGCTCTGCGTACCGGGAGGGGACGGCTCCGCCCGCCTCTCGATGCCCCAGGTCCTGGCCTGCGCCGTGCTCGGCGCACTTCTCGGAGCCCAGGCGGGGTACCACCTCGGCCGGCGGGGCGGCCGGGCGCTGCTCGCCCGCAGCCGCAGCCGCAAGCTCCACGAGGGGGCCGCGCGGGCCGAGGAGTTCCTGGAGCGCTACGGCCACGCCAAGGCCATCGTCCTGGCACGTTTCGTCCCCATCGTGCGCACAGTCCTCAACCCCCTGGCCGGCGCCGTGAGCGTGCCGGCCCGCGTCTTCGCCCTCTGGCAGGTCGTCGGCGGCCTGCTCTGGACCGTAGGCCTCGTGCTCGCCGGATACGCCCTCGGCTCCTCCGTGCCCGACGTCGACCGCTACCTCCTGCCGATCGTGGCCCTCGTGGTCCTGATCTCCCTGACGCCGCTGGCCGTCGAAATGATCCGCCGGCGCCATCAGCGGGGCACGGACGGATGAGCCCGACCGGGACTCCTCCACGCCTTCGGGCGCGGTGGGCGGCACTCGTACTGTTCGCGGTCCTGTTCATCCTGCTCACCACGGAACTCGCGGCTCGTCACGGCGCTCCCTACGCCGTGGACCGGGCCGTCCACCGGTGGGCGCTCGAACACCGTCCCCCCGCCCTCACTTCCGGACTCCGCCTCCTCGCCGCGACCGGCACCGGGCCGCTCCCGTACCTCTGTGCGGCGGGCGCCGGGTGGATCGCCGGGCACGACGACCGGAGCCGCCTTCGGGCCGCCGCGTACGCGACGGCCTTCCTGGTCGCGGCGCAGGCCGCGCGCTACGCGCTCGTGTACTCCCTCGCGCGCGTGAGGCCGCCCGCGGCCGATTGGGCCACCCACGCCTCCGGCTTCGCCTTTCCCTCCGGCCACAGCGCCACCTCCGCCCTCGTGGCCGGGCTCCTCGCACTGTCCCTGTGCCGGAGGACCGGTCCGGCCGCGCACCGCCGGATCCGGGTTCTCCTGGGCTGCTGGGCCGTCGGCGTGGCGCTGAGCCGCGTCTGCCTGGGCGTGCACTGGCCCACCGACATCCTGGGCGGCTGGCTCTACGCCCTCATCTGGCTGAGCGCCGCCGCGGCATGGCTCCGGTCCGGACCCGGCGCCCGCCCCTTCGGACCGGCGACCGCGCCGGTCCGGACGGACGGCCGCTGATGCCACTGCACCGGCGACGGCCGAGCCCCACCACCCCCACCGCGGCAAGCGGACTGGCAGGTACCTCGCCCGGCACGGCCTTCCTCCCCACGACGGGCGCCAGGCAGTGCTACAACTGGTTTGTGACCTCTCCTTGTAACCCGTACCGGGGACGTCGGTGCGGTCACTGAGCGGCAATCGCCCGCGAAGCGTCGCCCGGCAGGTCTTCGTCCTGCAGGTGGCGGTCGTGGTGCTGCTCGCCGCCGGTGCGGTGCTGGCTCTGGTGCTCCAGTCGCGCCACGACATCGACCGCGAGGCCCGCAGCCGCTCGGTGGCGGTCGCCGAGACCTTCGCCCGCTCGCTCGGGCTGCAGGCGGCCCTGCGCTCTCCCGACCCCTCCGCGATCCTCCAGCCCCTCGCCGAGTCGACGCGCAAGGCGACCGGGGTGGACTTCATCGTGGTCATGGACACCGAGGGGATCCGCTACACCCACCCCCTGCCCGACCGCATCGGCAAGCGGTTCGTGGGGACGATCGCGCCCTCGCTCGCCGGCCACGTGTACACGGAGAGCGTCGACGGCCCGCTGGGCAACGAGATCCAGGCCGTGGTGCCGGTGTTCTCCGACGACGGCCGGGTCGTGGCCCTGGTGTCGGCCGGTCTCACCGTCAAGAACCTCACCGGAGCGGTCGATCGGCAACTCCCCGTGATCCTCGGCGTCGCCGCGACCGGCCTCGCCCTGGCCACCGGGGGAGCGGCACTGATCAGCAGACGCCTCCGGCGCCAGACCCACGGCCTCGGCCCCCTGGAAATGACGCGGATGTACGAGCACCACGACGCGGTGCTGCACGCCGTCCGCGAGGGGGTCCTGATCACCGATGGCGACGGGCGGCTCCTGCTCGCGAACGACGAGGCCAAGCGGCTCCTGCGGCTTTCCCCCGAGGCCGAGGGGACCTTGATCCGGGACCTGCCCGGCCTCGACCGGCAGGTGTCCGAGCTCCTGCGGTCCGGTCGGGAGGCCACCGACGAGGTGCACGAGGCCGGGGACCGGCTCCTGGTCATCAGCCAGAGGCCGACCCGTCCCGGCGGCGGGCCCGAGGGGGCGGCCGTCACCATCCGTGACTCCACCGAGATGCGCCTGCTCAGCGCACGGGCCGACACGGCCCACAGACGGCTCAAGCTGCTGTACGACGCCGGCACCGGCATCGGCACCACCCTCGACGTGGAGCGGACGGCTCAGGAGCTCGCCGACGTCGCCGTACCGCGTTTCGCGGACTTCGCCACCGTGGACCTGGCCGAGCCCGTGCTCCACGGGGACGAGCCCACCCCGGACGCGGACCTGCGGCGTACCGGGGTCAGCGGCATCCGCGACGACTCGCCGCTCTATCCGCGCGGCACACTGATCGACTTCCTGCCGTCCACCCCGCAGGCCCGCGGTTTCAGCAGCGGCCGGGCCGAGGTGGTGAAGGACCTCGCCGACGCGCCCGGCTGGCACGCCCAGGACCCGCGGCGGGCCCGGGAGATCGTCGACTCCGGGATCCACTCCCTGATCACCGCCCCCCTCACGGCCCGCGGGGTCACGCTCGGCGTGGCCAACTTCTGGCGCTCGCGCAAGCCCGAACCCTTCAACGACGAGGACCTCTCGCTCGCCGAGGAGCTCGTGGCACGGGCCGGCGTCACCATCGACAACGCCCGCCGCTACACCCGCGAGCACGCCCTGGCCGTGACGCTCCAGCACAGCCTGCTGCCGCGCGAGCTGCCCGAGCAGAGCGCCGTGGAGGTGGCGCACTACTACCTGCCCGCCCACTCCGGGGTCGGCGGCGACTGGTTCGACGTGATCCCGCTGCCCGGCAGCCGGGTCGCCCTGGTCGTGGGTGACGTCGTCGGCCACGGACTGCGCGCCGCGGCGACCATGGGCCAGCTGCGTACGGCCGTACTCAACTTCTCCTCCCTGGACCTTCCTCCCGACGAACTGCTGGCGCGCCTCGACGACCTCGTCCAGTACATCGACCAGAGCGGGGAGGGCGGCGGCACCGACGGCGAACTGATCGGAGCGACCTGCCTGTACGCCGTGTACGACGCGGTGACCCAGCGGTGCACGATGGCCCGCGCGGGGCACGTACCGCCGTTCGTGGTGGGTCCCGACGGATCGGCGCGGATGCCCGACCTGCCCCCGGGCGCACCGCTGGGGCTGGGCGGGTTCCCCTTCGAGTCGGCGGAGCTGGACCTGAGCGAGGGCTCGCTGCTGGTGCTGTACACCGACGGCCTGATCGAGGACCCGGGCCGCGACATCGACGAGGGGCTCGAACTGCTCCGCTCCGCCCTCTCCCACGCCGGCCCGGGGCCCCACGAAACCTGCCGGGCGGTCCTGAAGGAGCTGATGCCGGTGCGCCCGAGGGACGACGTGGCCGTCCTCATCGCGCAGACGCACGCGCTGGGCGCGGACCGCATCGCCGACTGGGAGGTGCCCTTCGAGCCGAACGCCGTGGGAGGCGTGCGGGCCCGCGCGGTCGAGAAGCTCGAGGAATGGGGGCTGTCCGAGCTCGCCTTCGGCACGGAACTCGTACTGAGCGAGCTCGTCACGAACGCCATCCGGCACGGCAGCGCACCGGTCCGCGTCCGGCTGCTGAATGACGGCAGGCTGCTGACCTGCGAGGTCTCCGACGGCAGCAGCACCGCACCCCACCTGCGATACGCGGCGACCACGGACGAAGGGGGTCGCGGGCTCTTCCTCGTGGCGCAGATCGGCGGCCGATGGGGCACCCGTTACACGCCCACCGGGAAGATCATCTGGTCCGAGCAGCCGTTGCCGGAGCACGTGGACCCCTGAGCGGGCGGCTTGCGTGTGCCGGCCTCAGGGCTCGGACAGGCGTACGGCGAGGGCGGCGACGTCGTCGTCGAGGCGCCCTCTCCGATAGCGCAGAAGATCGCGGTGCAGGGCCGCGAGCAGTTCGCGGGGCGGTGTCGGCGGCTGCCGGACCATCCAGGCCGCCAAGGGGAAGAACTCGCCGTCGCGGGCGCGGGCTTCGGCGATCCCGTCGGTATAGAGGAGGAGCAGGTCGCCGGGTGCGAAATCGTAGGTGTCGACGTTGTAGTGATCGCCGACGAGCTCCGCGAGGCTGATCAGCGGCGAGGGATCCGCGGACTCCAGTACGCGAAGTCTTCTGCGGTGCAGGAGCATCGGCGGGGGATGCCCGCAGTTGAGGATGTCGAAACGGCCGCCCTCGCGCGGGATCTGGACGAGGAGGGCCGTGGCGAATCGCTCCATCGCCCCGTCGAGGGGAAAGGCGGAGTTGTACCGGGTGCTGCTGGCGTCCAGCCTGCGGGCGACGTCGACCAGGTCGGCCTCCCCGTACGCCGCCTCCCGGAAGGCGTTGACGATCGTCGCGGCCGCCCCCACGGCCGGTAGCCCCTTGCCCCGCACGTCACCGATGAGCAGCCGGATCCCGAACGGCGTGTCGACCACCTCGTAGAAGTCCCCGCCGATGCGGGCCTCCGCCGCGGCCGCGAGGTACAGCGACTCGATCTCGATGTTGCCCAGGCGGTGCGGCATGGGGCTCAGCACCACCTGCTGCGCGGCGTCGGCGACGAGCCTCACCTGAAAGAGGGTGCGCTCCCGCTGGAGCCGGACGTGGCTTCCGTACGCCGCGGCCACGGTGACCGCGATGATGCCCGCGGCCGTCCACCACGTCCCCAGGTCGGGGAAGACGAGGCTGAGGCCGATCATCAGGAGGAGGCAGACCGTCCCGAGCAGGATGGTGGGGAGGACCGGCCACATGGCGGCGGCCAGGGCCGGCGCCGCCGGGAGGAGACGGCTGAACGCCATGTCCGGCGGAGTGGTGTAGGCCAGACTCGCGATGATGACGGTCAGGACGACCGGCGACAGCCGTACGAGACTTCCCGGGCCTGGGAGCCTACGGCGCCACGGTGGTCCAGACGTGATCACAATCATCAGGGTATCCACCTAATGGAGGCATGGCACTCCGGCGGCCCGGCCGCCCCTCAGGCGCCGCTGGTGTCGGCGGCGCCGCCGGCGGAGGCGCGCCGGATCGCGTCGAGGGCGCGCCGCACGTCGTCGTCGGTCGTCGACCAGTTGCTCACCGAGATCCGCATGACGCGCCGCCCGCGCCAGGTGGAGCCGCTGATCCATGCCGTGCCGTCGTCGAGCAGCCGGGTGAGGACCCGGTCCGTGCGCTCGTCGTCGCCGAACTCGGCGCAGACCTGGGTGAACACCACCTCGTTGAGGACGGTCGCGCCGTCCGTCCCGGCGATGCCGACGGCGAAGGCGGAAGCGTGCCGGCACAGCCGGTCGACGAGGTCGGCCACGCCCGACCGGCCGAGGGACCTGAGAGCCGCCCACACGGTGAAGGCCCTGCCGCGGCGGGAGAGTTCGGGGACCTTGTCGACGGGATCGCCCTGCTCGTCCTGGATGAGGTAGTCGCCGCGCAGACCCATCGCCGACCGGACCGCCGACGGGTCGCGCACGATGGCGAGACCGCAGTCGTAGGGGACGTTCAGGGTCTTGTGGGCGTCGGTCGCCCACGAGTCGGCGTCCGCGCAGCCCGCCGTCAGGCGCGCGTACGCCGGGGACGCGGCCGCCCACAGTCCGAAGGCGCCGTCGACGTGCACCCACGCGTCCGCCTCGCGAGCGGCGCGGATCGCCTCGGGGAACGGATCGAAGGCCCCGGAGTGGATGTCTCCGGCCTGCAGGACCACGATCGTGGGGCGCTGCCCGTCGGCCGCCAGGGCGCGCCGCAGGGCAGCGGGCTCGATGCGTCCCTGCCCGTCCGCCGCGATCAGTTCGGGCCGGCCGAGCCCCAGGTAGCGAAGCGCCAGGTCGATGGCCATGTGGCGGTCCTCGCCTGCGATGACGCGTACGGCCGACCCGCCCGTGAGTCCGTCGCGGGCGACGTTCCAGCCGGCGCGCCGCAGCACCGCGTCGCGCCCGGCGGCCAGGCAGGTGAAGTTGGCCATCGTGGCTCCCGTGGTGAAGCCGACGGCGCTGTCGCCGGGCAGGCCGAGGAGATCCAGCAGCCAGGCGCCCGCCACCTCCTCCACCGCCGCGTACGCGGGGGATGCGGCGCGCATCACGCAGTTCTGGTCCCAGGCGCTGACGAGCCAGTCCACGGCGAGCGCGGCCGGTTCGGTACCACCGACCACGAACCCGTAGAAGCGGCCACCGGGGAACGCGGTGAGCCCCGGCTCGCACGCCGTGGCGAGCAGGTCGACGACGTCGGCGGGCGTGCTGGGAGCGCCGGGTAGTTCCTCACCGAGCGCGCGCACGATCTCGTCGACCGAAGCGCGGGCGGGAACCCGGCGGTCGTTCAGGCTCGCCAGCCAGCGGACGGCATGGCCGTGTGCCTGTCGGAGCGCCGCCTCGCGCGCGTCCATACTTCGGACTATGGGCCAGGGGCCACCACCCCGCAAGCCGTCACGCACCCGGCGGGACCGTCAATGCGGGGGCAGGTTCTGCTCGGACCAGACGGTCTTGCCCTCCACGGTGTAGCGGCTGCCCCAGCGGTGCGAGAGCTGGGCGACGATGTACAGGCCGCGACCGCCTTCCTCGTGGTTCCGCGCGCGCCGCATCCTCGGCTGCGTATTGCTGGAGTCCGAGACTTCGCACGTCAGGCTGTCCGCCCGGATCAGCCGGAGCCGGACCGGGCCGCCGGCGTGGCGAATGGCGTTGGTGACCAGCTCGCTGACGATGAGCTCCGTGCTGAAGGCGAGCTCGTCGAGTTCCCAGGCGGTCAGCTGTTCCAGGACGAGACGGCGCGCGTCGGCGACGATCGCCGGGTCGGCTTCGAGCAGCCACGTCGCGAGGCAGTCGTCGTCCACCACCCGGGTACGGGCGAGCAGGAGCGTGACGTCGTCCCTCAGCCGGCCCGGCGGCAACCCCTCCACGATGTCGTGCCGGGCCTGGCGCAGCGGCCGGCCGAGCACGTCCGTACGCAGCAGGCGGTCCGCCAGGTCGCGCATGCCCTCGTCGATGTCCCCCTCGCCGCGTTCGATCAGGCCGTCGGTGTACAGGGCGAGGACGCTCCCCGCGGGCAGCTCGCGTTCGACCGGCTCGAAGGGCCAGCCGCCGACCCCCAGGGGCGGTCCGGGGCTCAGCTCGACGTACTCCACGGTTCCGTCCGGGCTGACCACGGCCGGAGGCGGGTGTCCGGCGCTCGCCATGACACAACCGCGGGTGACCGGGTCGTAGACGGCGTACAGGCAGGTGGCGCCGGCCGGTCCGATGCGCAGCAGCGTGCCCGCGTCGCCCTCGTCGGAGTCGTCGACGTCGGCCTCGGCGACGACCTGCAGGACCATGTCGTCCACGTGCGCCAGCAGTTCCTCGGGTTCCAGTTCCAGGTCCGCCATCGCGCGTACGGCGCTGCGCAGGCGGCCCATCATGGCCGTGGCGTGCAGCCCGTGACCGGTGACGTCCCCGACGACCAGGGCGACACGGGCCGACGACAGGGGGATGACGTCGAACCAGTCGCCACCCACTCCACTGTCCGCGTCGGCGGGCAGGTAGAGGCCCGCGGCCTCCAGCGCGGGGGTCTCCGCGGTGGCCGGGGGCAGCAGGCTGCGCTGCAGGCCCACGGCGGTGCGGCGTTCCTTGGTGTACCGCCGCGCGTTGTCCACGGCCACGGCCGCACGGGCCGCGATCTCCTCCAGGAGGGCCAGGTCGTCCTCGTCCAGCGGGGGAGAGTCCTGCGTGCGCCAGACCGTGATCCTCCCGAACCCGATGCCCCGTGCGCACAGCGGCGCCGTCATCGCCGAATGCGCACCCGGCACGGCAGTGGCCCACTGCGGTGCGGCATCGTCCCCGGGCCCCGCGGAGCGGACTCCGAGGCCGCTGATCAGCTCTCCCCGGCACTCCCGCGCCGGGGGAGCGGTGGCGTCCGGGGCCACGGGACCGTCCGCCGCGGGACGGGTCGCGAAATGGACCGTGGCCGTACGCAGCACGTCCGCGTCCGCCCCGGCGACGGCCATCCGGATCAACGGCTGCGCGGAAGGCCCGTCGGCGGCCGGCTCACCGCCGGTCAGGACGGCCTCCGGGAGATCCACCGCGGCACAGTCCCCGAGCGCGGGCGCCAGGATGCCGACCAGGTCCTCGACGGTGCGCGGGACGGACAGCGAACCGCCCAGTGCTCCGGTCGCGCGGTACAGCAGGTCCAGGCGCCCGCGCGAGCGCTCGTAGTCGGTGACGTCGGTGAACACCGCCGCCACACCCATCGGATGTCCGTCGGGTTCCTGCAGCCGGAACGCCTGAACGGCCACGACCCGGCCGCCTCTGGAGTCGTCCAGGGTGCGCGCGGTCGCGTTGAAGCCGATCAGGGGGTTCCCGCTGTGCAGGACCTCGCGCAGCCGGTCGTCGATGATCGCCGCGTCCTCGGCCCGCAGGAAGTCGGCCAGGCGTCGGCCCTTCAGGTCGACGGGCACCCCGGTGTAGGGCAACAGGTGCGTGTTCGTCCGCAGCAGGCTCAGGTCCGCCTCGAAGAGGGCGAGGCCCACCCGGCCCTGGAGGAACAGTTCGTGCGTGAAGGCGTGGTCCTGGCGCCATTGGGCGACCAGCTCCAGGGG